>NZ_SGUA01000003.1:0-367697 GCF_005435135.1 Halorubrum sp. ASP1
CACCCATCCCGCGTTCCCGCTGACCGATCTCGCCCCCTCCGCGTTCCCGCTGACCGATCTCGCCCCCTCCGCGTTCCCGCTGACCGCTTCAGTCTGCCCCGCCTCTCGAACCCGTCCCGAAGCCGCGCCGAACCATGCGGATTGATGTGTGGGAGCGCCGAACGGGGAGCGAGCGCCGCATGAAACGGATCCGGTTCTCGGCCGCCTACCCGGAGCGGCTCCGCCACCCCCTCCACCGATCGATCGTCGGCGAGTCGCCGATCGCTCGCGCCGAGCTGCTGATGTGGAGTCCGACGGCGGACGCGACGACGCTGCTCTGGTTCGACGGCGACCGCGACGCGACGACCGCCGCCGTCGAGGCGCTCGACTCGCTGGTCGCGCGCAGCCTCGTGCGCGGCGCGGGCGGGACCTACGCCTTCCTCCGACAGGACGACTACGAGTTCCCGGCGGCCCTCCTCGACACCGTCGCGGCGTCGCGGGTGATATTCCTCCCGCCGGTCGTCTTCCGCGAGGACGGCGACGTGCGGTTCGAGGCGGCGGGCGCGGCCGAAGCGCTCAGCGCGTTCCACGACGACCTCGCCGACCTCGCCGACCTCACCATCGAGCGGGTCCGGGAGTTCGAGCGCCGGCGGACCCCCTCCCGGCTGACCGACCGACAGCGCGCGGCGCTGGAGGCGGCGGTCTCGGCGGGGTACTACGAGGTGCCCCGCGGGGGGACCGTCGCGGACGTCGCGGCCGCGCTCGACTGCGCGACGAGCACGGCCGGGGAACTGCTCCGCAAGGCGGAGGCGGCGGTCGTCGAGCGCGCCGTCGAGCCGGAGTGACGGCGCCCGCCGCGAGGGAGAGACCCGCGTTTACAGCCGCTCGCGGAGCGTGTCCGCGGTCGCGTCGCCGACGCCGTCCACGTCGATGAGGTCCTCCCGGGAGGCGTCACGGACGTTCTCGACCGAGCCGAACCGCCGGAGCAGCCGGCGGCGCGTCTCGGGGCCGACGCCGGGCACGTCGTCGAGGACAGTCGCCACCTCGTCGCGGACGGTCTGGTGGTACGCGACCGCGAAGCGGTGCGCCTCGTCGCGCACGCGCTGGAGGAGGTGGAGCTCGGGCGCGCCGTCGTCCCACCGCCGGGTCCCGGTCGGGGTGACGACCAGCTCCTCCGCCTTCGCGAGGGCGACGACGGGCACGTCCCACCCCGTCTCCGCGAGCGCGTCGCGGGCGGCCCCCAGCTGTCCGTCGCCGCCGTCGATGAGGAGGAGGTCCGGGTCGGGGCGGTCGTCCGAGCCGTCGAGCGCGCGCTCGGCGCGCCACCGGACCAGCTCGCGCATGTTCGCGTAGTCGTCGTTGCGCTCGGTGAGCTTCTTCCGGCGGTAGTCGGCCGTCTCCGCGCTCCCGTCGACGAAGCACACGTCGGAGCCGACCACCGCGGTCCCCTGCGCGTGGCTCACGTCGAACCCCTCGATCCGCTCGGGGCGGGCGATCCCGAGCCGCTCGCCGAGCGCGCCCACGGGGTCGTCGCGGCCGCCGCGCTTCCGGGCGTTCTTCAGCGCGAGCTCGACCAGCTTCGCCTCGCGGCCGGCGCCCGGCACGCGGACCGCGACCCCCTCGCCCTCCAGCCAGTCGACCACGTCCGGGTCGGCGGGCCGCTCGGCGAGCAGGACCGCGTCCGGGAACTCCCGCTCGGCGTAGTACTGCGCGAGGAACGCCGCGAGGACGGCGGCCGGGGTGTTGGCGTCGGCGGACGAGGGGCCGCCGTCCGCGCCCTCGACCGCCGCGGCGTCCAGCCGGTGCCGGCTCCGGTCGACGAGCTGGCCCCGTTCGCTGTGGAGCCGGGCCACGCGGGCGGCGTCGCCCTCGACGGCGGCCGCCAGCACGTCGACCGTGCGGTCGTCGCTCCGGTCGCTGACGGCCTCGCCGCCCTCGCCGTGGAACGCCTCGACGGCCTCCAGCCGGTCGCGGAGGTTCGCGGCGCGCTCGAACTCGTTCGCCTCGGCGGCCGCCTCCATCCGGCGGCGGAGGGGGTCGGCGAGGACGCCGGTCTCGCCCTCGAAGAAGCGCCGCGCCGCGGCCACGTCCTCGGCGTACTCCTCCGGCGAGATTTCGCCCGTACACGGCGCCGAGCAGATGCCCATCTCGTAGTCGAGGCAGGGCCGGTCGCGGCCCTCGTACTTGTGGTCCGAGCAGCCGCGCAGCCGGTACTCGTCGCGGATCGCCTTCACGACGGTCTCGACGCGTCCCACGTCGGTGAAGGGACCGTACGCGACCGCGCCCGCCTCGGGGTCGCGGGTCACTTCGATCCGGGGCACCTCGTGGTCCGAGAAGGCGACCAGGGGGTACGACTTGTCGTCCTTCAGCCGGACGTTGTAGCGCGGCCGGAGCCGCTTGATGAGGTTCGCCTCCAAGAGGAGCGCCTGCGTCTCCGTGTCGGTGACCGCGAACTCGATCCGGTCGGCGCGCTCGACCATCCCCCTGATCCGCCCCGAGCGCGGGTCCGCGTACGACCGCACCCGGTCGCGGAGGTCGAGCGCCTTCCCGACGTACAGCGTCGCCTCGCCCGCCCGGAACTGGTAGACCCCCGGCTCCGTCGGGAGGTCTCGGGCCCGCTCGCGCACCGCGTCGGCGTCCATCGGTCTCGGACCGACGTAGCCGCCCGACGCCATTGAACGCTGCGGGGCGCGGTCCCCGCCGCCCCGAGGCCGCTCGTCGAGGTTATCAGAATCGAATATCGGGACGGACGCTTTATGATGGCGCTTGGGAGACGGTGACGTAGACATGAGTAGACTTCGCGAGCGCCTGCGGAACGCACTCGGGTGGGGGAGCGATTCCCGGTCGGTCCCCGACGGGGGCGTCGTCGTCGAGGACGGCGAGGGAACGGACGCCGGGACGGCCGCGGCGGACGAGGCCGTCGGCCCGGGCGAGGAGGGGCACGGCGTCGCCGACGAGGCCGGCGTGAACCGCGCGGCGACGCTCGCCGGCGCCGGCTTCGAGCAGGTGTTCAACGCCACCAGCATCCCGACGTTCATCCTCGACTGCGACGGGAACGTCGCCGAGTGGAACGAGTCGATCGCGACGCTCACCGGCGTCGACCGCGACGAGGCGGTCGGGCACGGCCACGTCTCCGAGCTCTTCTACCCCGACGGCCGCCGGGCCGACACGCTCGCGGACAAGGTCCTCGACGCGCCGACGAACGCCGACGAGGTGTACGGCGTCGAGCCGTGCGACTCCGCGCGCGACCGCTACCGCGACGCCAGCACGATGGTCGACCGCCACGGCGAGGAGCGCCACATCGAGTTCACGGCGACCGCGCTGTACGACGACGGCGAGCTCGTCGGCGTGACCGAGGTCGTCATCGACCGGACGGAGACGGTGAACGAGCGCGACGCGACGAGCGAGCTGGTCGCGGAGGTCCGCGAGACCGCCGAGGCGATCGGCGAGGGGGACCTCGACGCCCGCGCGGGCCACCGCGACTCCTTCGAGCACCTCGACGGCGACCTGATCCGCGTCGTCGACGTCGTCAACCGGATGGCCGACAACCTCGACGAGCTCTCCTCGGGCGTCCACGAGAAGGCGCGCGACCTCGACGAGACGGTCGAGGAGGCGAGCGCCGCGGCCGCCGACATCGCGGAGAACGTCGACGAGCAGAACGAGCTCTTGGAGGAGAGCGTCTCGGAGATGCAGTCCTTCTCCGCCGGGATGGAGGAGGTCGCCGCCACCGCCGACCAGGTCGACTCCGCGGCCGTCGCCGCGAGCGAGGCGGCCGACGAGGGCCTCGACGCCAGCGAGGACGCCCGCGAGGCGACCGAGGACGTCGTCGAGATCGGCGACGAACTAGTCGAGAGCGTCGGCGCGCTCTCCGAGCGCATGGACGACATCGAGGAGGTCATCGAGGTCATCTCCGACGTGGCCGAGCAGACGAACCTGCTCGCCCTGAACGCCAACATCGAGGCCGCCCGCGCCGGCGAGGGCGGCGACGGCTTCGCGGTCGTCGCCGAGGAGGTGAAGAAGCTCGCCGACGAGACCCGCGGTTACACCGAGGAGATCACGGAGAGCCTCGACAAGCTCCAGACCCAGTCGGCGGAGACGACGACCGCCGTCGAGCGTTCCCACGAGCGCATCGAGGACGCGGGCACCGAGATCGAGACGGTGCTCGACTCCCTCGAAGAGATCGCCGACGCCGTCGACGAGGCGGCCGCGGGCGTCGCGGAGGTCGCGCGGACCACCGACGACCAGGCCGCGACCGTCGAGGAGCTCACCTCCTCGCTGGAGGCGGTCCGCGAGCGCTCCGACCGCACCGAGGACGCGACCGAGCGCATCGTCGACGCCACCGACGACCAGGAGGCGGCCGTCGACGAGCTGATCGCCCGCGTCGAGCGCCTCGACGCCCGGTAACGGCCCGTCGACGCCGCGGCCCGCCCGCTCTTCCGGCAACGCCCCGTCGACGCCGCGGCCCGCCCGCTCTTCCGAGGTCTCGTTCTCCGCGTTTTTCCCCCGCGTACCCTTCCCCTCCGCCGAACGTTTAACCCCGCTCAACCCCCAGAAATCGTATGTCCGTTACGCCGCCCGGACCGCTCGGCGACCCCCTCTTCGGGAACGGTCGCCAGTTCGCTGACGACCCGTTCGGATTCCTGCGCGCCTGCGCCGACAGCTACGGCGACGTGGTGGGGCTCGACCTCGGCCCGCGAGAGACGTACCTGCTCACGAACCCCGCCGACGTCGAGCGCGTGCTCGTCGCGGACGCCGAACGCTACCGCAAGCCGCAGTTCGACGACGCGATGGATACGCTCCTCGGTGACGGCCTCCTGCTGAGCGAGGGCGACACGTGGAAGCGCCAGCGCCGGCTCGCGAACCCCGCCTTCCACAACCGCCGGATCGGCGCGCTCGCCGGCGTGATGGCCGACCACGCCGAGTCGCACGTCGCCGACTGGGAGGACGGCGACGTCGTCGACGTCCAGCTGGAGCTTGCGCGGCTCACCGTGAAGATCATCGTCACGGCCATGTTCGGTGCCGACATCAGCGACGAGGAGGTGAAGACGGTCCAGGAGAACCTCGAACCGCTCGGCGCCCGGTTCGAGCCGGACCCCCGCCGGTTCCTGATCCCGGACTGGCTGCCGACTCGGGAGAACCGCGAGTTCGACGCCGCCATCGACACGCTCGAATCGGTGATCGACGACATCGTCGCCCGCCGCCGCGGTACGGAGCGCGACCCGAGCGTCGACCCCGCCGGGCCCGACGGCACCGGCGTCCGCGGGCCGCCCGGCGACCCCGACGCCGACCTCCCGATGGACCTGCTCTCCGTCCTGCTCCGCGCCCGCGACCGCGGCGAGCAGACCGACGAGAACCTCCGCGACGAGCTGGTGACGATGCTGCTCGCCGGCCACGACACCACCGCGCTCGCGTTGACGTACGCGTTCTACCTCCTCTCGAACCACCCCGAGGCCCGCGACCGCGTCGCGAGCGAGGCCCGGGAGGCGACGGCCGACGGCCCCCTGACCGCGGCCGCCGTCCGCGACATGGACTACACCGAGCGCGCCCTCAACGAGTCGATGCGGCTCTACCCGCCGGTGTACACGCTGTTCCGCGAACCGAAGCTCGACGTGAAGCTCGGGGGGTACCGCATCCCCGAGGGGTCGGCGCTGATGGTGTCCCAGTGGGCGATCCACCGGTCCGGGCGCTGGTACGACGACCCCGAGGCGTTCGACCCGGACCGCTGGACCCCGGAGCGCCGGAGCGAGCGCCCCCGGTTCGCGTTCTTCCCGTTCGGCGGCGGGCCTCGCCACTGTATCGGGAAGGCGTTCTCGCTCCTGGAGGCGAAGATCATCCTCGCGACGGTCTGCTCGCGGTTCGACCTCGATTACGAGGGGCCGGACCTCTCCTTACGCGGGTCGCTGACGATGCACCCGAACCACCCGGTGCCGATGCGGATCCGCGAGCGCTGAGGGATGGCCGGCGCCGACGAGGCGACCCCCGACGGCGAGGCGACCCCCGACGGCGAGGCGACCTCCGAGGCCGACGTCTACTGCGCCCGCTGCGGCGATCCGCTCTCGCGCGGCCTCGTCGCGAGCGGACGGCGCGCCTGCTGTCTCAACGCGACCCCCATCGCCGGCGTCTGCCCGACGCACGGTCCGGTGGGGCCGCACCACGCGGTCGAGGAGCCGAACGACGACGAGGCGGCCGACGCCGGCGTAACGCCGACCGACCCCGCGTGACCGCGTAACGCTACAGCTCAACGCTCGACGCGACCTCCCGGAACTCCGGGTCCCACACGTCGAGCGCGTGGACCCGCCACCGGACCGGGTCGAACGCGGCGTCGACGAGGTCGGCGACGACGCCCGGCTCCGGGTTCCCGCCCCGCGCCAGCGTGACGTGCGGCACGTAGTCGTCGCCCTCGATTCCCTCCACCGCCCCGAACGCCGCGCAGAGCCGTCGGTGGAGCCGATCCAGTCCGTCGCTCTCGACGCTCAGGTAGACGACCGGCCGCGACCCCGACCGCGGCGCGTCGAAGACGTCGATCCCGGTCACGGCGACCTCGAAGGGGCCGACGCCGGCGAGCGGCCGACGAAGCCGCTCGCGCAGGCGGTCGAGGGCTTCTTCCCGAGGCGGCGGCTCCCGACTCCCTTCCCGCCCACCTCCTTCGTCCTCGTCGCGCTCCCCGTCCCGTACGTCCGCGACGCCGAACCGCTTACAGACGAGGGTGCGGCGCTCGCGGACGCGGTCGAACCCCGACAGTTTCGGGTGGAGATCGGCCGCGAGGCGGTCGACGCCGGGCGGCAGCGGGACGTTGAGGCTGAACACGTCGGCGGGCGCCTCAGATCCGATCGGTGAGGTGTAAGGCGATCACGACGACGAGCGCGATCCCGATCAGCGTCGGGAGCGCGTCGAGCAGCCAGAACGCGACCTCCAAGACGGTCCCGACGATCTCCAGGAGAAGCCACACGACGACGAGCAGTAACACGACCTTCAGCAGGTCGTCGGTGTCGATCTCGGCGCGGTTCATGCTCCGAAGCGACGCGGCAGCGATAAAAATCCGGTGGGTGTCGGCGGCCGACCCCCGCGAACGGCCCTACGCGATCTTCTCGTACTGCTCGGAGAGCTTCTCGGCGGCCTCGTCGAGCAGATCGGCCTCGTACTCGTCGAGGTCCCACTCGACGACCTCCTCGACGCCGTTCGAGCCCAGCTTCGCGGGCACGCCGAGCGCCGTGTCGTCGTAGCCGTACTCGCCGTCGAGGACGACCGAGCACGGGAGCACCTCGCCGGTGTCGTTGAGGATGGCCTCGACCGTGTGGGCGACGCCGGTGGCGGGCCCCCACTGCGTGGCGCCCTTCCGGCTGATCACGTCCATCGCGGACTCCTGGAGGTCCGCGAGGATCTCTTCCTTCTCGTCGGCGTCGAACGACGGGTCCCGGCCGTCGACGCGCACCTTCGAGAAGACCGGCGCCTGCGCGTCGCCGTGCTCGCCGAGGATCGTCGCCTCGACGTTCTTGACGGGCGCGTCGAAGCGCTCGGAGAGGACGTAGCGGAAGCGCGCGGAGTCGAGCCGGCCGCCGAAGCCGATCACCTTGTGGCGGTCGCGGTCGCCCGCCTCGTAGAGGTGGCGGTTGAGCAGGTCGACCGGGTTCGACGTGGTGACGGTGACGAAGTCGTCGTTGTGCTCGGCGATCGACGACCCGATGTCCTCCATGATCGGCGCGTTGTCGCCGGCCAGGTCGATTCGGGTCTGTCCCTCCTTCCGCGGGATGCCGGCCGTGATGACGACGACGTCCGATCCGGCCGTGTCCTCGTACTCTCCCTGCCGGACGGTCGTGTTCGAGTCGTAGGCGACGCCGTGGTTCGCGTCGGCGGCCTGTCCGATCGTCGTCTCGCGCTGGTCCGGGATGTCGACGAAGACGAGCTCGTCGACCACGTCGCGCAGCGCGAGGTTGTAGCCCGCCGCGGCTCCGACGGTCCCCGCCGCACCGATAACGCTGACCTTTGTCATACCGTCTTGATCCGCGACCGGACGGCGAGTAAACGTTTCGGAACCCCCCAACGTCCGCGGGCGCCGTCGCGAAACCCCTAACTCCCGCGGCGTCGAACCGTCGCCTCGTGCCGACGTTCCGCTACCCGTGCCCGGGCTGTCGGACGACGAACAGCCTCCACGACGCCGACTGCGAGTTCGAGGGCGTGAGCTGGCCGACCGTCGAGAAGGCCTACACGGACCTCCTCTCGGTGCTGTCCGCCGAGCCCGACGGCCTCTCGGAGGCGGCGCTGCGGGACGCGGTCCCCGCCGACTGGGGCGGGCTCCACAAGGCCGCGCTCGGCGCGCTCCGCCGCGACCAGCGCGTCGTCGAGGACGGCGACCGGCTCCGCCTGCTCACCGCCGCGGAGTTCAAGGAGCGCGTCTCCGAGCCCACCCGCGAGCCGATGCGCACCGTCTATCAGCACGGCTCCGTGCCGGGCTGTCACGACAACGCCGTCTTCGCGATGGTGGCGTGGTACGAGATGGTCGGCCTCTCGTGGCCCGAGACCCGCGAGAACGTGATCGAGTGGCTCCGCGAGTCGGGCGCGTGGGACCGCGGCGGCTTCGAGGAGTCGACGCCGGGGGAACTCGTCGACGCCAAGCGCCACGTGTACGACGAGGGGTACGGCTGGAAGGAGAAGGGCCAGGCCGCGAAGCGCGTCATCGAGCGCCACCTGTAGCGCCGACTTAAGTCGCCCCGCGACCTCTCGACACCGTGACACACCCGGAAGCCGGCGCCGCGCCGACCGCGGACCCCGACGCGGCCGCCGTCAGTGACGCCGACGCCGCCGACGGCGACGGCGCCGACCGCCCCCCGGCCGTCGCCAACCCCCGCCGCGCGCTCGCCGTCGTGATCGGCGTCGTGTTCATCGACCTCGTCGGCTTCGGGATCGTGATCCCCATCCTCCCCTTCTACGTCCGGTCGTTCGGCGTCAGCGACGCCTTCATCGGGCTGCTCGCAGCCTCCTACTCGCTCGCGCAGTTCGTCGCGGCGCCCACGCTCGGCCGGCTCTCCGACCGGATCGGGCGCCGTCCCGTCCTCTTGGCGTCGCTCGCGGCCGCCGGCGTCGCGTGGGTGACGTTCGGCTACGCCGGCTCGGCCGGCGCGCGCTTCGGCCCCGTCGCCGCGCTGGCGGTGCTCTTCGCCTCCCGCACGCTGGCCGGCGCGATGGGCGGCAACATCGCCGCCGCGCAGGCGTACGTCGCCGACATCACGCCGCGGGACCGGCGGGCGGGCGCGCTCGGCCTCGTCGGCGCGTCGTTCGCGCTCGGGTTCGTGTTCGGGCCGGCGATCGGCGGCCTGCTCGCCGCCGACGCGGTGGTAGCTCGCGCCGACGCGCTCCTCCCGGCGTTCGTCCCCGCGACGCCGTACTCGCTGCCGAGCTTCGCGGCGGCGGGGATGAGCTTCCTCGCGGTCGCCGTCGGGTTCCTCTTCCTCGAGGAGCCGACGCGGACGCGCCCGGCGGCGGCCGGCGGGCGCACCACCGCGATCGGCCAGTTCCGCGACGCGCTCGCGTCCGCGTCGCTCCGGCCGCTGACGGTCGCGTACTTCGTCGTCGCCGTCGCGTTCGCGGGCGTCCAGGTGATGTTCATCCCGTACGTCGCGGACGCGTTCGGTTACGACGCGACGGCCGCGGCGTTCCTGCTCACCTACGTCGGCGTCCTCGGCGCGGTGAACCAGGGCGTCGTCGTCGGTCGGCTCTCGCGGGTCGTCCCCTCGCGGACGCTCGTCGCCGCCGGGTCCGTCGTCCTCGCGGGCGCGCTCGCCGCGATCCCCGCGACCGGACTGGTCGACCGGGTCGCGGGCGGAGTCGCCCTCGGCGGGCCGGGGTGGCTCACGCTCCCTCTGCTCGCGCTGCTCGCCGCGCTCGCCGCGCTCTCGCTCGGCAACGCCCTCGTGAACGTCTCGCTGGCGACGCTCGTCTCCGCGTCGGCCGACGACGCCGACCAGGGGGCCGCCTTTGGCGTGACGCAGGGCGCGTCGAGCCTCGGGCGGACCGTCGGCCCGCCGCTGATGGCGGTGCTGTACACGGTCGCCGTCGCGTCGCCGTTCCTGATCGGCGCGCTGCTCCTCGCGCCCGTGGCGCTCGCGTTCGGACGCCGGGCCGGGTGAGCGCTCCGGGCGGGCGGTGAGCGGCCGTCCCGCCTCCGCACGACAGTTTTACGCCCGCCGTCGCCGTCGTGCCTCGCACATGGCCCTCGACCTCGTTCCCGCCTGGCCCGCCGTCGGATCCCTCGCGGGCGGGGCGGGGGCGGTCGCGCTCGCGTGGGCGATCCGCCAACACCGCGGCCGCCCCGGCGTCGACTGGTTCCTCGGCGTCTTCGCCGCGCAGGCGACGTGGTGCGTCTCCTACGGCGTCGGGCTGCTCGTCGTCGACCCGGCGGTCCGCGCCGCGCTGGAGACGGCGATGTGGCTGGGCGTGATCTGGACCGGGGTCGCCTTCCTCGGCTTCGCCTTGGAGTACACCGGCCGGAGCGACGTGGTCCGGAGCCGCCTGTTTGGGGCGGTCGCCGGGTTCGGCCTCCTCTCGTCCGTCCTCGTCGCCACGAACCCCCTCCACGGCGCCTTCTGGACCGACCTCTCGCGCGCCCCCGTCTTCGGCGTCGAGACCGTCTCGTACGCGTTCGGTCCGTGGGCGTACCTCACCGTCGCCGTCGAGACCGTCCTCGTCGCCAGCGCGGTCTTCCTCCTCGTCGACACGCTGCTCAGCTACGGGCCGCTGTACCGCCGCGAGAGCGCGGCGGTCGCCCTGAGCTCGCTGCCGCCGGGGTTCGCCTTGGTCGCGTGGACGCTCCAGCTCGGCCCGGTCCCGCAGCTCCAGCTCGCGCCGGTGATGTTCGTCCCGCACGTGATCCTGGACGCGTACGCGTTCGACCGCGCGGAGATGTTCGACCGGAACCCGACCACCAGCCGCGCCGCCGAGCGCACCGCGATCGACGACCTCCGGGACCCGATCGTCGCGCTCGCGCTCGACCGCCGCGTCGTCCGGCTCAACCCCGCCGCGGAGACGGTGTTAGGCGTCGACGCCGAGACCGCCCGCGACCGGCCCCTCGCCGACTTCCTCGACCTGCCCGTCGGGATCGGCGACGAGGCGATCGACGCCGCCGACGACGACCCCGGCGACGACGAGGCGGGCGGCGGCTCCCGCGAGACGGTTCAGGTCGACACCGCCGACGGCGCCGGTCGCCGCACGTACGCGGTGTCGGTCTCTCGGCTGACCGATCCGAACGGGACCCACGTCGGCTACACGGTCGTCCTCTCGGACGTCACCGAGCGCGAGCGCCGCCGCCAGCAGTTAGAGGTGCTCAACCGAATCTTGCGCCACAACCTCCGCAACGACGCCGGCGTCGTCCACGGCTACGGCGAGATCCTCCGCGACCGCCTCGACGACCCGGAGCTGGTCCGGATGGCGGACGCCGTCGAGCGCCGCGCCGGCGCGCTGGCCGCGCTCGGCGAGAAGGCCGGCACCGTCGAGCGGCTCCTCGCCGACAGCGACCCCGCGGCGACCGACGTCCGCGACCTCGTCCGCGCGGTCGTCGCCGACGCCCGCGAGCGCGACCCGGACGCCGTCGTCGAACTCGCGGTCGCCGGCGAGCCCGACGCGGAGACCGACGGCGGCGGAGCGGCCGACTGGACCACCCACGTGAGGCCCGACGCGCTCCGCGCGGTCGTCGAGAACACCGTGGAGAACGCGGTCGACCACCACGACGGCGAGGGGACCGAGCGCGAGGACGGCGGGGCTTGGGTGCGCGTCTCGCTCCGCGGAGAGGGCGGTGCCGAGGCCGAGAGCGGGGGCGACGACCCCCGATTCGTCCTCACCGTCGCGGACGACGGGCCCGGGATCCCCGACCACGAGGTCGAGGCGGTCGAGTCCGGGCGGGAGACCGCCCTCGAACACGGCTCCGGGCTGGGACTGTGGGTCGTCGCGTGGGGCGCCGCCGCGGTCGGCGCCGGGGTGGAGTACGGCGAGCGGGAGCCGCGGGGAACGCGGGTGACGGTGTCGATCCCGGTCGTGGACGGCGAGTGAGTCGGGTCGAAAAACGAGACCGCTGTTCCTCCCGAAAAGGCAGAATTCGGGCGCGTTAGTCGCTCTGAATGCGCGGAGCTAGCATGAAGGTCACGTTCCCCAGCCCCTCGGCGAAGCCGTAGTGGAGCTTGACGGGGAACTCCTCGCCGAGCTCGACGGTGACCTCGGCGTCGGAGGGGATCGCCTTGTTCATGTCCTTGAGGTAGTCGAGGCTGAACAGCGAGTCGGCGGGGCCGGCGGTGAGCGCGATGAGGTCCTCGCGGTCGAGCTTGAGGTTCACGTCGTCGGTGTCGCCCTCGGCCTCGATGAAGAACGCCTCGTCGGTCTCGTCGACGCGGAGGCGGATGTGGTCGGAGACCATGTCGGCGGCCTTGATCCCGCGGTCGAGCTGGGCGCCCTCGACGACGATCTCGGAGGCGAGATCGAGGTCCGGGATGTCCGGCTCCTGGCGGATCGAGTCGGGGTCGATGAGCGCGAGGGTGTACGAGAGGCCGTCGATCTCGATGTGGAGCTTGCGGGTCTCCTCGTCGAGTTCGAGGTGGATCAGGTCGCCGGAGTTGGCCATGCCGGCGATGTCCTCCAAGCGAGCGAGGTTGACGCCGATGACGCCGCCGTCCGCGTCGTACGACTCGAACGCGGCCGCCTCCAGCGTGAGGTCGACCATGCCGACGTTGGCGGGGTCGACGGCCCGGATGGAGAGCTCCTCCTCGTTCAGGCGGATCTTACACTCGTCGACCAACACGCTCACCGAATCGAGCGCGTCCTGAAACGTCGACGCGCCCACGATGGCCTTGAACATATACGTTCAGCTTGGGCGGTATCACCTAAAAAGGCACCCGATCGGAGCGGCGACCGCCGGCTCAGAGCGACCGGATGAGGCGGGCGACGACGACCGCGAGCGTGACGACGGTCCGCCACAGTCGGAGCCGTTCGAGCCGGTATTCGCGCGTGTCGGGCTCGCCCGCCTCGTCGGCCTCGGCCTCCGGCCCGCGGTCGCATTCGCAGGCCGCGTCGCCGTCGGACCGGTCGGGCGGCGGATCGGTCGTTCGGTCCGGCTCGGCTCGGGCGCTCCGATCGGTCGCGTCGCGCTTCGGCGGCTCGCCGCGCTCGGTCGGGCTCGGTTCGGCGTCGGTGCGTTCGGTCGCGGGCAGCGGCTCGTCGGGCATGGTGTCTCTCGGCCGCGTCGGGCCGTACGCGACGATACGCGGTTAATTTATAAATAAACGAGCCGAACGCAAGGCGGAACTGAAACTCGTCCGGGCGGCCGGGGCTCCGATCGGTCGGCCCGCCCCGTTCTCAGACCAGCGGCTCGACGAGGTCCCGCCCCTCGTCGAGGAGCTCGTCGACGGCGGCCTCGGAGTCCGCCTCTGCGTACACGCGCAGCTTCGGCTCCGTGCCCGAGGGGCGGACGAGCAGCCACGAGCCGCTCTCCAAGAGGAGCTTGAACCCGTCGAGGGTGACGACCTTCGCGACGGGGGAGCCGCGGACGGACTCCGGGATGTGGTCCTCCAGCTCGTCGAGGACGCCTTCCTTCCGGTCGTCCGGGCAGTCGAGGGACACCTTCCCGGCCGCGATATGCCCGTGCTCGTCGAGCAGGCGGTCGACGCGCGCGTCGAACGGCTCGGCGGCGTGGGTCGCGGCCGCGAGCAGCGCCATCAGCACGCCGTCCTTCTCGCGGACGTGGCCGCGGAGGGTGAACCCGCCCGACTCCTCGCCGCCGAACAGCGCGTCGTGCTCGCCCATCGCCTCGGCGACCCACTTGAAGCCGACCGGCGTCTCGTACACCGATTCGCCGTGCGCCTCCGCGATGCGGTCGACGAGGAACGTCGTCGAGACGCTGCGGACCGCGGGCCCGGAGTCGGCCTCCAGCAGGCGGTCGTAGCAGGCGGCGTAGAAGAGGTTCGCGTCGAGGACGCCGCGGTCGGGCGTGACGACCGCGATCCGGTCGGCGTCGCCGTCGTTGGCGATCCCGAGGCCCACGTCGCTGTCGGGGTCGGTGACGCGGTCGGCCAGTTCCCCGAGATGTTCCGCCGAGGGCTCGGGGGAGTCGCCGCCGAACGTCACGTCGCGCTCGCAGCGCAGGCGGACGACCTCCGCCCCCGCAGATTCGAGCAGCGCGTCGGTGACGCCGCGCCCGCTCCCGTGCATCGCGTCGTACGCGACCGTGAGCCCGGAGAGGTCGACGCCGCCCTCCGCCCCGGCGAGGTTGCCCACCACCTCGCGGGCCGCGTCGGCGTGGTCGCTCACGAGGTCGACGCGCTCGATTCCGCCGCGCTCGGCCTCGGGCAGCAGGGCGGGCTCCGCGAGCCGGTCGACGACGTCCTCGGTCACGTCGGGGAGCGCGGGCGCGCCGTCGTGGGGAATGAACTTCACGCCGTTGTACTCGGGCGGGTTGTGCGAGGCGGTGACCATACACGCGCCGGCGAGCCCGCGGGCGACGATGGCGTGGGCGATGACGGGCGTCGGCGCGTCGCGCTCGGGCAAGAGTACGTCGAAGCCGTTGCCGGCGAGCACCTCGGCGAGGCTCTCGGCGAACCCCTCGGAGGTCTCGCGGGCGTCGTACCCCACCGCGACCGGTTCGTCGCGACCGGCCGCGTCGAGGTGGTCGGCGACCGCCTGCCCGACGATCCGCACGCGCTCGTCGGTGAAGGTGTCGAGCGTCGCGCGCCAGCCGTCCGTGCCGAAGGCAATCTCGTCCATACCGACCACGTCGGCGGCGAGGGCAATAATGCCCCGTGCCGGTCGCGAGGCTTGCGACGGGCGCGGCGAGCGGCGGAGCCTGGTGAGCGCCCGACGGCTCCGTCGATCGGCCGCGTTTTTGTGGTCGGACCTCGAACCCGAATCATGACCCGAATCGCCGCCGTCTCCGGCAGCCGGAGCGCGGACAGCACCACGCGGGCCGCGCTCCGCGTCGCGCTCGACGCCGCGGCCGACGCCGGCGCGGAGACCGACCTGATCGACCTCGCGGCCGTCGACCTCCCGCTGTTCCATCCCGACGAAGGCGCGCAGGGCGACAGCGAGGCCCTGAAGCGCCGCGTCCGCGAGGCCGACGGCGTCCTCGCCGGCACGCCCGTCTACCGCGGCTCCTACTCGTCGACGTTCAAGAACTTCCACGACTTCTGCGGCTCAGACGAGTACGCGGACACGGCCGTGGGGCTGCTCGCGACCGCCGGCGGCGGCTCCTACGGCGGGACCTTGGAACACCTCCGGTCGACGTTCCGGAACGTCCACGCGTGGACCGTCCCCCACGAGGTCGGGATCCAGGGCGCCTCCTCGAAGGTCGAGACGGCGGCGGCCGCCCCCGACCGCGGGCCGCGGATCACCGACGGGGACATCCGGCGCCGCACGGAGCGGCTGGGCCGGGTCGTCGTCGAGCACGCCGAGCGGATGCGGGAGTGAGAGTGGTCCCGGTCGCCGAGTGCCGGCCGCGGTCGGCAGGGGTTTCCCCCGCGTGGCCGTCCGTCCGCCCATGAGCCGCATCCGCCCGGACGAACTCGACGAACGCCTCGGCACCGACGACGAGCCGTTCCTGCTGGACATTCGGCCCGAGTCGGACTACGGGCGCCGCGCGATCGACGGGAGCCGGAACGTGCCGGTGTACGACGACCTCCGGAGCGGCGACGACGCCCAACTCCGCCGCCGGCTCGACGAGATCCCCGACGACCGCGAGGTCGTCACCGTCTGTAAGATGGGGATCGTCGCCAAGCGCGCGACCCGCGTGCTCGACGAGGCGGGTTACGAGGCGTCGACGCTCGCCGGCGGAATAAGCGGGTGGAGCGGGTACCAGCGCGGGTCGCTCGGCTACAGGATCCGGTCGCTGTGGTGGCGGCTGCGAGGGTGATCGCGCGCGGTCGCGGCACTCGGGCGCCGGAACCCGCCGCCCTTTTGCCCGCCTCGCGCCTACGGCGCCCATGACCGAACCGGGTGACGACGACCGTGTCCGCTAACCGGAAGGGGGACCGCCGCGAGCGCGAGCTGGTGAACGCCTTGGACGAGGCGGGGTTCGCGGTAATGCGCGCGCCGGCCAGCGGCTCCGCCACGGAGCGCGAGCTGCCCGACGTGCTCGCCGGCGACGGCGAGAGGTTCTACGCCATCGAGGCGAAGTCGAGCGCGGGCGACCCCATCTACCTCACCGGCGAGGAGGTGGAGGCGCTGCTCTTCTTCGCGCGGAACTTCGGCGCGAAGGCCCGGATCGCGGTCCGGTTCGACCGCGAGGACTGGTACTTCTTCCACCCGGGCGACCTCTACACCACGGACGCCGGCTCCTACCGCGTGAAGAAGGAGACGGCGCTGGCCGACGGCACCGACTTCCCCGAGTTCGTCGGTGAGACCGAGAAGGTGACGCTCGGCGAGGTCGGCGGGGGCGACGGCGACGCGGACGAGGTCGACCCCGAGACCGGGGAGCGGCGGACGATCCTAGAGGCCGTCCGCGACGGCCACATGCCGGTCGAGGACGCGCTCGACGTGTTGTAGCGCGGCGGACCTCCCGCGCCGCGCGACCCCCTCGCTTATCCCTCGTCGCGTCGAACCCCGGGACGAATGAGCGAGGACTTCGGCCTGCTCGAACCCGCGGACCAGCCCGGCGACGAGTGGGAGCAGCTCGACGTCTCCGACACCGAGGCCGACCGGATCGCCCGGCGGCAGGACCGCGAGTTCGACGAGTTCCGCAAGCGGATCAAAGACACCGAGCAGTTCAAGCTGCAGGAGTCGGTGTTCGACGACGCCACCCTGGCCGCGGTGTACAAGCTGGTCCAAGACGGCTACGTCGACGCCTTCGGCGGCCCGGTGTCGACCGGGAAGGAGGCGAGCGTCTTCGAGGCGCTCGGCGGGCAGGCGGGCGAGCGGCCGGAGCCGGGGTCGGAGGCCGCCGGCGGCGGCCCCGAGGGCGTCACGCCCGAGCGCGAGGTCGCGGTGAAGGTGTACCGGATCAACTCCTCGAACTTCCGGCAGATGCGCGACTACTTGGAGGGCGACCCGCGCTTCGAGGGGATCGCGAGCGACAAGAAGGCGGTGGTGTTGGCGTGGACCCGCAAGGAGTTCGCGAACCTCTCGCGTGCGCGACAGGCCGGCGTCCGCGTGCCCGAACCGATCGCGGTCCAGCGCAACGTCCTCGTGATGGAACTGGTCGGTCACGCCGAGGACCGCGCCCGGCGGCTGAGCGAGGTCGACGTGGAGAACCCCGAGACCGCCTACGAGGTCGTCCGCGAGTACATGCGCCGCCTGTACGGCGCCGGGCTGATCCACGGCGACCTCTCGGAGTACAACATGATCATCCACGAGGGCGAGCTGGTGATCATCGACCTCGGGCAGGCGGTGACGGTCCACCACCCCAACGCCGGGGAGTTCCTGACGCGCGACTGCGAGAACGTGGCCGCCTTCTTCACGCGTCAGGGGATCGACGTCGACCCCGACGACCTCCGCGCGTACGTGACGGAGCCCGAACCGGATCCGACGGGTGAGCCGGGAGCGGACGGCGAACCGGAGTCGGACGAAGGGGCGACCGAGTAGACCGACGCGGGCTCCGGCGTAAGCGGCCGAAGACCACCGTCACGCGGCCACACACCGCCCGCGGCGGAACACGCTTAAAAGGCTCCGCCGGGTACCCCGTGGCATGCAACACGTGACGGTTCCGCAGGACCGGATCGGCGTCGTCATCGGCGCCGGCGGCGAGACGATGCGGGAGATCGAAGAGCGGGCGAACGTGCGGCTCGACATCGACTCCGAGTCGGGGAGCGTCGCCATCGAGGAGCGCGACGACCCGGTCGCGGCGATGGTGGCCCCCGACGTGATCAAGGCGATCGGCCGCGGCTTCAAGCCGGAGACGGCGCTGTCGATCCTCGACCACGACCTCCGGACGCTCGATCTGATCGACCTGTCGGAACACACCCGCAACGACAACGACCTCCAACGCAAGAAGGGCCGGATCATCGGCGAGAACGGTCGCACGCGCGAACTGATTGAGGAGCTGTCGGGCGCGAACGTCGTCGTCTACGGCTCGACGGTCGGCGCCGTCGGCCAGCCCGAGGAGCTGGAAGTGGTCCGGCGCGCGGTCGGGATGCTGCTCGACGGCGCCCCGCACGGCGCGGTGTACTCGTACTTGGAGCGGATGTCGAACGAGCTCGACGACGACGTGAGCTTCAGCGCGCCGCAGTAAGCAGGATCCGTTATCACTTTCGGCGTCGCCGTCGCTGTTTGTTTATGAAGTGTTGTTACCAGCGGTGTCGTGAGTACTGTCAAAGCCTCAGCCGCTGGCTTATAAACAGCTGACCACAGATCGACGGTGACTACCTGCAAAGCCCCAGCCGCGAGGACGCCGTACGCTCGCTGCGCTCCTCGCTCAGTCGCTACCGCTCCTTCGCTGTGGTGCTTGCGTCGCCTACGGCGTCCTCGCGGCTGCCCCTTTGAGCCCCACCCCGACCGCACAGCAACCGCAGCCTCACACCTCCCCAGCCTCGTCGCTGGCACCCTCCGCTTCGCTCCGGGAGCCAGCGACTCCCTCACGCGTGCGACTCACGCCCTCCGGGCGTTCGTCGGCACGCGCCACCGCGGTCCGTTTATAAACAATGCGCGTCCAGCAGTTGATCTGGTGTTCTATATAAAGACCCGTGTGAACGCACCGCATACCGGCCGATACTCCCCCACCGTGTTGCGGTTCCGCACGATACGAGCGAAGGGTTTATATAGAATCACAATCAATCAATGGCTGTAATGTCACAGCGTCAGCGGATGGGCAATCAGCCCATGATCGTACTTTCTGAAGAGTCGCAGCGTACCTCCGGAAAGGACGCGCAGAACATGAACATCACGGCCGGCAAGGCGGTCGCGGAGTCCGTCCGCACCACGCTCGGCCCGAAAGGGATGGACAAGATGCTCGTCGACTCCGGCGGGTCCGTCGTCGTCACGAACGACGGCGTCACCATCCTGAAGGAGATGGACATCGACCACCCGGCGGCCAACATGATCGTCGAGGTCTCCGAGACGCAGGAGGAGGAGGTCGGCGACGGCACCACCTCCGCGGTCGTGGTCGCCGGTGAGCTCCTCGACCAGGCCGAGGAGCTCCTCGACCAGGACATCCACGCGACGACCCTCGCGCAGGGGTACCGCCAGGCCGCCGAGAAGGCCAAGGAGATCCTCGACGAGGAGGCCATCGACGTCTCCGCCGACGACCGCGACACGCTCGTCGAGATCGCCGAGACGGCGATGACGGGCAAGGGCGCGGAGAACTCCAAGGACCTCCTCGCCGAGCTCGTCGTCGACGCCGTCCTCGCGGTCCAGGACGACGACGGCATCGACACGGAGAACGTCTCCGTCGAGAAGGTCGTCGGCAGCTCCATCGACGAGTCCGAGCTCGTCGAGGGCGTCATCGTCGACAAGGAGCGCGTCGACGAGAACATGCCCTTCGCGGTCGAGGACGCCGACGTCGCGCTGTTCGACGGCGCCATCGAAGTGAAGGAGACGGAGATCGACGCCGAGGTCAACGTCACGGACCCCGACCAGCTCCAGCAGTTCCTCGACCAGGAGGAGGAGCAGCTCCGCGAGATGGTCGACCACCTGACCGAGATCGGCGCCGACGTCGTCTTCGTCGGTGACGGCATCGACGACATGGCGCAGCACTACCTCGCGCAGGAGGGCATCCTGGCCGTCCGCCGCGCGAAGTCCGACGACCTCAAGCGCCTCGCCCGCGCGACCGGCGGCCGCGTCGTCTCCAACCTCGACGACATCGAGACGGACGACCTCGGCTTCGCCGGCTCCGTCGCCCAGAAGGACATCGGCGGCGACGAGCGCATCTTCGTCGAGGACGTCGAGGAGGCGAAGTCCGTCACCCTCATCCTCCGCGGCGGCACCGAGCACGTCGTCGACGAGGTCGAGCGCGCCATCGACGACTCGCTCGGCGTCGTCCGCACGACGCTGCTCGACGGGAAGGTGCTGCCCGGCGGCGGCGCCCCCGAGGCCGAGCTGGCGCTCCAGCTCCGCGACTTCGCCGACTCCGTCGGCGGCCGCGAGCAGCTCGCCGTCGAGGCGTTCGCCGACGCCTTGGAAGTCGTCCCGCGCACCCTCGCCGAGAACGCGGGCCTCGACCCCATCGACTCGCTGGTCGACCTCCGCTCCCGCCACGACGGCGGCGAGTTCGGCGCCGGTCTCGACGCCTACACGGGCGACGTGATCGACATGGAGGCCGAGGGCGTCGTGGAGCCGCTCCGCGTCAAGACCCAGGCCATCGAGTCCGCCACCGAGGCGGCCGTCATGATCCTCCGCATCGACGACGTCATCGCCGCGGGCGACCTCAAGGGCGGCAGCACCGATGACGGCGGCGACGACGGCGGCCCCGGCGGCGCGCCCGGCGGCATGGGCGGCGGCATGGGCGGCATGGGCGGTATGGGCGGCGCGATGTGAAGCTCGGCTAACGCCTTCACACCCCAATCCGACCGCAGCCGCTTCGCCGAACCGTCCGCAGACCGACCGTCGCGCGCCCCTTCGGGCCCGACGACACGCGACTTTTATCGACGATCGGACCCGCGTAGCGACGCGCTTGTTCCCCGGTCTGGATCCTCACTTCTCCCCACCGAGTCCCGCGCTACTGATCCCCACATTCGTCGCCGACGACACGAGGGTAACACCCGCGTAACCACCGGACGGCGGTGTCCGCGAGCGGTTAAGTGACTCCCGGCCCTCCGATGATCCGACGAGGTTCTCACGTTCACCATGCCACAGCAGAAGGCCGATTACGCAGACGACGCCGAGATCGACGCGGAACTAGACGAGCTTCCCGACGACGAGACGGTCGAGGAGACGGTCGCGAACCTAGAGGAGCGCGGCTTCGACGTGGTCGTCGTCGACAACGCCGACGAGGCGCTGGAGACCGTGACGTCGCAGATCCCCGCCGGGGTCTCCGTGATGAACGGGCACTCGACGACGCTCGAAGAGATCGGGTTCGACGAGTTCCTGAGCGAGGGCGACCACGAGTGGGAGAGCCTCCCGGACCGGATCTGGGGCATCGACGACGACGCGGAGCGACAGGCCGCGCGGCGCGAGTCCCAGACCGCGGACTACTTCCTCGGCGGCATCAACGCGGTCGCGCAGACGGGCGAGCTCGTCGCCGCCGACCTCTCCGGCAGCCGGATCGGCGCGTACCCGTTCGCCGCGGGCAACGTCGTCATCGTCACCGGGATCAACAAGATCGTTCCGACGCTCGACGACGCCCTCGACCGGCTCGAGTCGGTCGCGTACCCGCTGGAGAACGAGCGCGCGCAGGAGGCGTACGGCGTCGAGTCCGCCATCGCGAAGCAGCTGATCTACCGCCGCGAGACCGAGGAGGGCCGCACGACGGTCGTCCTCGTGCGCGAACAGCTCGGGTACTGAGCCCGCGCCGACGCTCCACGCGCTTTCTTCCCCTTTCGACGGCCTCGCGGCGAGCAATGCTACGACCCGCGAGGATACGGGCCGGGAGGGATTCGAACCACGGTCGCTCCCGTTCGCTCGCTACGCTCGCTTCACCTCCCGCTCCTTGATTCGAATCCCTCCCGACCGGTTCGCTCGACGGTTCGCGCTGCTCACCGTCTCGCTGTACGGGCCGGGAGGGATTCGAACCCCCGACCGTCCGGTTAAAAGCCGGACGCTCTCCCTAACTGAGCTACCGGCCCAGACGAACTGTCGTAGGGTCAGCCGACGGATAAACGTTTAGAACCGCGGTAGGGGTCGGCGTCGCCACCCGAAACGGTTTCCCGGCCCCCGCCGTCGCCGCGACCATGGACTTCGACATGCGCGCGTTCGCCGCCGACCTCTGTCGGCACCGCTCGACCGCCGGCGAGGAGGCGGCCGCGGCCGCGTTCGTCGCGGAGCGACTCGCCGACCTCGGCTTCGAGACGTACGCCTGGGACGCCGACCCCGCCGTCCTCGCGGACCACCCCTCCTTTCCGGACGACCTCGACGCGGCGGCCGTCGAGGGGCGGCGCAGCGTCGCGGGCGTTCTCGAACTCGGCGACGCGACCGACGCGACCGACGCGGGCGACGGGGACGACTCGGTCCCCACCCTCGTGTTGAACGGCCACCTCGACGTCGTCCCCGCCGAGCCGGCCGAATGGTCGAGCGACCCGTTCGAGCCGGTCTGGGGCGACGGTGCGGCCCGGGACGCGCCGCCCGGCCGCGACGGCGAGACGCTCACCGCCCGCGGCGCCGCCGACATGAAGTCGGGGCTGGCGGCCTGCGTCGGCGCCGCGGTGGACGTCCGCGAGGGGGTCGCGGATGGCTCGGTCGACCTCCCACCGTCCGGGCTCCGGCTCGTCGTCGAGGCCGTCGCGGGCGAGGAGGACGGCGGCTACGGCGCCGCGACCGCCGCGCTCGCGAGCCCGTTCCCCTTCGAGCGCGACGCGGCGATCGTCGCGGAGCCGACCGAGCTGCGCCCCGTCGTCGCCTGCGAGGGGTCGCTCATGGCCCGGCTGGAGATCGACGGGCGGAGCGCGCACGCGGCCACCCGGTGGCGCGGCGAGGACGTGCTCCCGCGGTTCGAGGCCGTGCGAGAGGCGTTCGCCGACTTAGAGGCCGAGCGCGCCGAGTCGGTGTCGCACCCGCTGTACGAGTCCTTCCCGGTCCCGTGGCCGGTCGTCTGCGGTCGGGTCGAGGCCGGCTCGTGGGCCTCGACGGTCCCGGCGACGCTCGACGCGGAGTTCCGGATCGGCGTCGCGCCCGGCGAGACCGTCGCCGAGGTGGAGGCGGCGTTCCGCGAGCGGCTGGACCGGGTCGCGACCGACGACCCCTGGCTGCGCGAGCACCCGCCCCGGTTCGAGCGGTTCTCGGTCCAGTTCGAGCCGGCCGAGATCGCCGTCGACGAGCCGGTCGTGGAGGCGGTCCGCGCCGGCCTCGCCGCGACCGGCCACCCGGACGTCGAGCCGCGGGGCGCGACGTACGGCGCGGACTCGCGACACTTCGTCGCCGCCGGGATCCCGGCGGTGCTGTTCGGTCCCGGCACCATCGACGAGGCGCACTACCCGGACGAGACGATCGCGTGGGAGGAGGTCGTCGCGGCGCGGGACGCCGTCGCCGCCGCCGCCGAGCGGTTCGCGACCGACTACGCCGCCTAGTCGGCGACGCGCGGTTCCCTCGGTCTCGTCGTCTACCGGTCGTCGCCGAGGTACTCGTCGAGCGCGTCCGCGACGATGGCGCCCGGCTCGACGGTCTCCATGGAGGCCCGGCGGCGCAGTTCGACGTAGGTGTCCGCCGGGAGCCGGAGCTGAAGCCGGCCGAGTTCGACTCCCGCGTCGCGGACCGCGGCCGCGACGTCCGCCCCGTCGTTGACCGCCGACGCGACGGCGCGCACCTCGCGGACCGTGAGGTCCCCGTCTATCGTCGCCCACGCGAGCAGGTAGCGGTCCCGCCCGCCGAGCCGCGCGACGTGTTTCGCGGCGCTGGGCGCGATCCGCCCGTTGGCGACTTGCCGCCGGACCGCCTGCGGCAGGTCGTGGACCCGCGCCCACTTGCGGATGAACGCGACGGAGACGCCCTCGCCCCCGCGCTCGGCCGCCTCTTTGTACGACCCCACGCCGCGGACGAGCGCCGCGCAGGCGGCGGCGCCGCGCAGCATCAGGACGTTGTCGTCGTCGCTCACGTCGCCGGCCGCGAAGCGGGCCACCGTCTCCGCGGCCTCCGCGACGCTGTCGGGGTCGTTCGGGTCGAACCCCACCGCGTCCGCGGCCCGGTCGCCCGTCACCGCCGGGTCCGACCGGACCACCGGTTCGCCGACGGGGGACCGCCGGTCAGCGCGTGACTCCTCGGTCATACACGTCCCTTCGGGGCCGCAGGTATAAACGCCGGGCACCGGGGCGGAACTCGCCCGAACGCGGGACGCCCCTCGGCGCGGGCCCTACTTCGCCGTTCGGGCCGCGGCGTCGCCGTCGTCCCCCTCGTTCGGCCCTCTCGCGTACAGGACGTACGAGTACGCGACGGTGGCCGCGGCGGTCGCGAGCGCCGGCCCGACGAGGAAGTACACCGCGTACTCGCCGGCGAAGAGGCCGACGACCGCTATCGCGGCGGAGAGCTTGAACAGCCGCGCGCCGAGCGCGTGGGTCCGGTCCCACACGGCGTCGTCGCTGAGCGTCCACGGCGTCCGGATCCCGACGAACCAGTTCGGCTCGACGTGCGGGAGCAGCGTCCCGAGGTAGTAGAACAGCGCGGCCGCGCCGGCCACGGCGAGCGTCGTCACGTCGACCGCGTAGCCGAGGTTGACGGCGAGCACGGCGAGGTGAACGGCGACGAGGAACGCGGTGACCACGACGACGAACCGGTCGTAGTGGACGCGGAACGCGGCGATGTTCTCCCCGAGGGGGTCGATCCGCGGGAGCAGCGCGAACAGGCCGATCAGCCCGGCCGCGAGCCCCGGCACGAACCACATCCCGAGCGTTCGCGGGAGGGTTCCGGTCGGCTCGCCGGCGCCGTTCCACTGCGTCACCATCCGCTCGGGCAAGCCCGGTGCGACCGCGAGGCTGGCGGCGGCGCCGACGGCGACGAGGAGGGCCGCGACGCCGAACCGGAGCCGCGTGGAGAGTCGGGAGTCGGAGGGCATACGCGCGGAGAGACGGGCCCCACCGACGAAAAGCTTCACCCGTGGGAGTCGCCCCCGCGGGCCCGGCACGACGCAACCCTTACGCGTCGTGACCGCCAATCCGGGCGTATGACCGACGAACGCGACGACGACGGCCACGAGTTCTCCTCGGGGCAGGGCGTCGACGCCGACTACGACGCGTTCACCCTCGACCCGCCCGAGTTAGGCGAGGACCCGAGCCGCGTCGACCCCGTCGACTCCCGGGTGCTGACCGAGGAGCTGGACCGCCGGAACATCGGCAGCGAGGACGTCGACGTCGAGCAGCTGATCGACGTCGGCCTCTCGTACATGGGGATCAACCGCTTCGAGGAGGCGACGGAGACGTTCGAGCGCGCCGCCAACTTCGCCGAGGAGGGCTCGCTGGAGGCCCAAGAGGCGTGGGTGAACAAGGGCGCCGCCCACGCTCAGTTGGAGGAGTTCGACCAGGCGATCGGCGCCTACCAGGAGGCGCTGCGCATCGACGAGGAGTCCGAACACGCCGCGACCGCCGAGACCAACCTCGCGTACGCCCTCTGGGAGTCCGGCCGGGGCGAGCAGGCGCTCGAACACGCTGAGCGCGCCGTCGAGACCGACCCGCGCTTCGCCGAGGCGTGGTACAACCGGGGGTTCCTCCTGGTCGAGCGCGGCCTCGCCGAGGACGCCGTCAAGTGCTTCGACAACGCGATCCGCCTCGGCTACCGCGACGCGGGCGTCTTAGAGGAGAAGGCCCGCGCCCTCGAGGAGGCCGGCGACCACGAGCAGGCCGAGGAGGTCGCCGACCGCGCCGAGGAGCTCCGCCGCGAGGCGGAAGAGCAGATGGTCGAGGAACAGACCGGGCAGGCGCCCGGGCCGGGCGGCCAGCCCCCGCGGGGCGGTCGCGGCGGTGCCGGCGGTCGCGGCGGCGAGGAGGCCCCGGAGCGCGAGCTCCAGGGCGAGGGGCCCGAGGGCTTCTGAATGCTGCTCCGCGAGCGCGAGACCGCAGAGGGACGGCTCGTCTCCGTCTGCGACCCGGACTGTCTCGGCGAGACGTACGACAACGGGCGCGCGACGCTCACCGTGAGCGAGGCGTTCTACGGCGGCGACGACGCCGTCGAGGCGACCGCCGACGAGGTGGTCGAGGGGCTCCGGCGCGCGCAGGTCGCGAACATCGTCGGCACCGAGGCGGTCGGCGTCGCCGTCGAGGCCGGCCTCGTCGACGAGGAGACCGTCCTGGAGTTCGACGGGACGCGGCACGCGCAACTGCTCTGGCTGTAGACGCGGCCCGGTCCGACTGACCCGGACGCGCGGTCCGTCGACGTCGCGGTCGCCGTCGCCCGCCGTCTCGCCGGGATCCGAACCGGCTAAGGGCGCGCGCGACGAGGCGGATCCGATGAGACGACTCACGCGGAGCGAACTGGCGTCGCGGCTGGGGCCGCGGCAGCCCTCGGACGCGTTCTGGCGCCGCGCCGTCGACCGGGGGGAGGCGGCGCTCGGCGTCGGTCCCGACGCGGTCGCCGCGGCGGCGAGCGGGGGCGCGACCGCGGACGGCGGCGACGAGCGGCGCGAACCGCTCGCCACCGGCGACATCGTCGACGTCGGCGACCACGCGTTCGTCGTCGTCGACGCGACCCCGACCGAGGCCGGCGGGCGGACCTACCGGATCGAACTGGTCGCCGACCGCGACGGGGACTGACGCGGCTCGAACTCGGTCGGTGCGGGCGCCGGATTACAGGTCCGCCACGTCCTCGATGGCGTCGGTGAGCGCTTTGACGCTCTCGACCGTGTGCTCGCCCATGTGGCCGATCCGGAACGTCTCCTCGCCGAGGTCGCCGTAGCCGTTCGAGAAGGCCATGTCGTACTCCTCGTTCACCTCCTCGATCGTCGCGGCCACGTCGATCCCCCGCGCGTTCTCGATGCAGGCGACCGTCTGCGACTCGTAGCCCGCCTCGGGGAACATCGCGAAGTGCTCGTCGGCCCAGTCGTGGACGTACTCCATCATCTCGCGGTGGCGCGCGTCGCGGGCGCGGTGCCCCTCGTCGAGCATGCGCTTCATCTGCGTGCGGTACGCCAACATGATCGGGATCGCGGGCGTCGAGTGCGTCTGTCCCTTGCGGTCGTAGTAGTCGATGGTGCGGCGGAAGCCGCCGTACCACGAGGAGTCGCCCTTCTCGACCTCGCGGTCGTAGGCGTCGTCGCTCACGACGCAGACGGCGAGCCCCGGCGGCATCGCGAACGCCTTCTGGGTGGACGCGAAGACGGCGTCGATCCCGTGTTCGTCGATGTCGACGTAGTCGCCGCCGAGCGAGGAGACGGCGTCGACGGCGAAGTAGGTGTCCGGGTACTCCTTGAGGACATCGCCGATCTCCTCGACCGGGTTCCGGACGCCCGTGGAGGACTCGTTCATCACGCCCGCGACCATGTCGTAGTGGACGTCCGCGGACTCGATCGCGTCGCGCACGTCCTCGGGCTTGACCGCCTCGC
Source organism: Halorubrum sp. ASP1 (assembly GCF_005435135.1). Taxonomy (NCBI): domain Archaea; kingdom Methanobacteriati; phylum Methanobacteriota; class Halobacteria; order Halobacteriales; family Haloferacaceae; genus Halorubrum; species Halorubrum sp. ASP1. Next base: position 27,053 of record NZ_SGUA01000003.1, read on the forward strand.
CCCACTCGTACTCCAGACGGTGGACGGTCTTCCCGAGCCGCTCGGCGACGTTGGCGTAGCGCTCGCTGAACGCGCCGCAGGTCGGCACGAGGACGTGCTCGTCGACGAGGTTGAGCGTCGTCGCCTCCCAGAACTCCGTCCCGGAGCCGGTGAGGATCACGACCTCGTTGTCGGTGCCGAGGAACTCCTTCGTGTCCTCGACGATGGTGGTGTAGAGGTCGGTCATCCGGTCCATCCGGTGGCCGAACATCGGCTCGGCCATCGCCTCGATGACGTCGTCGCGGACCTCGGTCGGGCCGGGGATGAACAGCGTCTTCTCGTCGTAGTCGTCGCGGTATTCGCGTTTCTTCGTCACGGGATCCACCTGTTAGATCGTACCGGGGCGCGTGAGGGTATGGTCCTTGTGTTCCGTTCAAAAGGCGCGACGCGCGGTCGCCGTCGCCTCGCGGAAACGGTGCCGTCGCCCGGATCAGCCGGGTTTATACGACCGGGCGGTTGAATTGTGGTATGATACACGCACCGAGAGTCGCAACCGCCGGAGGTGGCCCGCCGTGAGCGGCGACGAGGAGCTCGCGAAGGACCTCGGTCCGCTCGCGGCGCTCACCATCGGGATCGGGACGATGATCGGCGCCGGGATCTTCGTGCTGCCCGGCACCGCGGTCGCCCGCGCCGGCCCGCTCGCGGCGTTCACCTTCGTCCTCGGCGGCGTGATCGCCTTGTTCACCGCGCTGTCCGCCTCCGAGCTGGGGACCGCGATGCCGAAGTCGGGCGGGGCGTACTTCTACGTCAACCGCGCGCTCGGCCCCATGTTCGGCTCCGTCGCGGGGTGGGCGAACTGGCTCGGGCTCGCGTTCGCGTCGGCGTTCTACATGTACGGCTTCGGCGAGTACGTCAACGCCTTGGTCGGCCTCGGGCCGATCGGGCTCGGATTCGTGACGCTGGAGGCGGCGCAGGTGATCGGCCTCGCGGGCGCGCTGCTCTTCATCGCCGTCAACTACTTCGGCGCGAAGGAGACCGGCGGGCTCCAGATCGTCATCGTGATGTCGCTTCTGGGCATCCTCGCCGTCTTCACCGTTGTCGGCCTGCTGAACGCCGAGATGTCGTCGCTTCGCCCCCTCGCGCCGCCGGGGACGACGAGCGAGGTGCTCCCGGTCACGGGGATCATCTTCGTCTCGTATCTGGGCTTCGTCCAGATCACCTCGGTCGCCGAGGAGATCAAAAATCCCGGGCGGAACCTCCCGCTCGCGGTCCTCGGCTCGGTGATCATCGTTACGGTCGTCTACGCGCTGTTCCTCCTCGTGCTGCTCGCCGCGGTGCCGAACGAGCTGGTCGCGAACAACGAGACCGCGGTCGTCGACGCCGCCAGGCTGCTGTTCGGCGAGTACTCGCTGTTCGGCTTCTCGCTGGGCGCCGTCGGCGCCGCCATGCTGCTGATCGGCGGGCTGCTCGCGACCGCCTCCTCCGCGAACGCCTCGATCCTCTCGTCGTCCCGGATCAACTTCGCGATGGGCCGCGAGAAGATCGTCACCCCGAAGCTCAATCAGATCCACGAGCGGTTCGGCACCCCGTACAAGTCGATCGCGCTCACCGGCGCGCTCATCGTCCTCTTCCTCGTCGCCGGGAGCGTCGAGTCGCTGTCGACGATGGGGTCGGTGCTCCACCTCGTGGTGTACGGCCTGCTCAACCTCGCGCTCATCGTGATGCGCGAGTCGGAGGTCGAGGGGTACGACCCCGACTTCGAGGTCCCCTTCTACCCCGTCGTCCCGATAATCGGCGCGGTGTCGTCGTTCGCGCTGATCTACTACATTGACCCGACGATCATCCTGCTGTCCGCCGGCCTCGTCGTCTTCGCGCTGCTCTGGTACCTGCTGTACGCCCGCGGGAAGGTGGAGTCGCGCGGCGTGCTCGGGACGTGGATCCTCGACCGCTCCGAGGACCTGCCCGAGCCGGCCGTCTCGGCGGCGACCTCCGTCCAGCCGAGCGGCGGCGACTACCGCGTGATGGTGCCGCTCGCGAACCCCGCGACCGAGGAGCACCTGATCACGCTCGCGTCCGCCATCGCGAAGCAGCGCGACGGCACCGTCGTCGCGGTCAACATCGCGAACGTCCCCGACCAGACCTCCCTGGAGGCGGCCCGCGACCGCGGCGCCCACGAGGCGGCCCACGGCCTCCTCGACCAGGCCCGCGAGGACGCCGAGACGTTCGGCGTCGACGTGGAGACGCACGTCGTCCTGTCGCACCGCGTGTTCGAGGAGGTGTTCGACGCCGCGCGCACCTACGGCGCCGACATGACCGTGATGGGCTGGGGGAAGGACTCCCACGGGGCGCCGGGGCGCGCCGAGTCCGCCGTCGACGAGCTGGCGTACTCGCTCCCCTCGGACTTCCTCGTGTTCCGCGACCGCGGCTTCGACGCCTCGCGCATCCTCGTGCCGACCGCTGGCGGTCCGGCCTCCGACCTCTCCGGGGCGGTCGCGAAGATGCTCCAGACGGAGTTCGACGGCGAGGTCACCCTGCTCCACGTCGCCGAGGACGGCGAGGAGGAGGAGGGCCGCGCGTTCCTGTCCGAGTGGGCCGACGAGCACGACCTCTCGGACGCGGCGCTCCGGATCGAGACCGGCGACGTGGAGGACAGCATCGAGCGCGCCGCCCGCGACGCGACGATGCTCATCATCGGCGCGACGCAGAAGGGGCTGCTCTCGCGGCTGGTCCGGGGCTCGCTCGTGTTAGACGTGCTCAACGAGGTGGAGTGCTCCGTGCTGCTCGCGGAGAAGCGCAGCGACCGCGGCATCCTCGACCGGCTGTTCGGGAGCGGCGCGCGGTCGAACGAGGTCACCGACGGAGCGGAGACGCCCGCCGATACCGGCGTCGAGCCGGCGCCGTCCACGCCCGAGATAGACGAGGGCGGGTCCGGCGAGGAGTCGAAGGCGGACTGACGCGGCGGTCGCCTTTTATTAGCGGAGGGCGAGTGCCCCGCGTCAGCCCCAGTGCCAGAAGTGGTTGTCGTCGTCCTCGACCGGGTCGGTGCGTTCCCGGAGGGCGGCCACGTCCTCGGCGGTCGGCTCGTGGTCGTCCGGCAGCCGCTCCATGCAGTCGAAACAGAGGAAGAACTCCGAGCCGTCGGTGAGTTCGAGCGTCAGTCCCTGCGTCGACTCGAACGCGAAGTTCCACAGGTCGCCGATCCCGCCGGCGATCCGGACGGACCGCTCGCAGACGTCGCACGCCTCGGAGGCCATACTCGGAGGTAACGGGGCGCGCGGGGTAAGGCGTGTCGCCTCGACACGTGTACTACGTGGCTGGTTTCGATGGAACTGTTCGGTAGACGGCCGTTAGCGAGTCGACGGACGACACCGCCAAAGCCCCAGCCGGCGAGGCGGGCGCACGCTCGCTGCGCGCCTCACTCGGTCGCTACCGCTCCCTCGTTGCGGTGCTTGCGTCGCCTGCGCCCGCCTCGCCGGCTGCCCCTTTGAGTCCCACCTCGACAGCACAGCAACGCGCACCTCACGCCTCCCCAGCCTCGCGGTTCGCGCTCTCCGAGCGCTCACCGCGTCCCTCGCGCGTGCTCACTCGCGGCCTCCGCTTCGCTCCGGCCGCTCGCAGGCACGCGCCACCGCACGTATTTATAAGTAGTCGGTGCCGTTCACCGCGATTCGACCCCGATCACGTGCGCGTCTTCGGGGTCGAACCCGACCGCGACCGCGCCGTCGATCGGGTCCACGACGCGGACGACGAGCTCGCGGTCGCCCCAGTCGAGCGTGACGCGCGTCGTCTCGCCGAGGAACTCCGCGCTGGCGACGGTCGCGCGCAGCGCGTTCTCGCCCGCGGGGGCCGCGGCGTCTCTGGGACCTCCGTCCGCGCCGGCGACGCGGAGGTTCTCCGGACGGACGCAGAAGGCGATCCGGTCGCCGACCGACGGGGCCGCTCCGGGGTCGTCGTCGGTCCGCACGCGCAGGGTCTCGCCGCCGCCGTCGACCTCGACCGCGAGTTCGCCCGCCGCGGACGCGTCGGTCACCGTCCCGGCGAACACGTTGTTGTCCCCGACGAACTCGGCGACGAACCGCGTCGCGGGCTGACGGTAGACCGTGCGGGGCGCGGCCACCTGCTCGGGGGCGCCGTCGTTCATCACCGTCACGCGGTCCGATATCGCCAGCGCCTCCTCCTGGTCGTGGGTGACGTATATCGTGGTGATGTCCAGCTCGGACTGGATCCGCTTCACCTGCGCGCGGAGCCGCTCGCGGAGCCGCGCGTCGAGCGCGCTCATCGGCTCGTCGAGCAGGAGCACGTCGGGCCCGGGCGCGAGCGCCCGCGCCATCGCGACCCGCTGCTGTTGCCCGCCCGAGAGGCTCTCGGGGTCGCGGTCGGCGGCGTCGGGCAGGTCGACCAGGTCGAGGAGCTCGGCGACGCGCTCGTCGCGCGTGACGCCCTCGGGCGGGTCGACGAAGTTGAGCCCGTACGCGACGTTCTCGCCGACGGTCATGTGCGGGAACAGCGCGTAGCTCTGGAAGACGACGCCCACGTCGCGGTCCTCCGGGGGCACGCCCGCGACCGACGCGCCGGCGAAGCGGACCGTCCCACTCGTCGGCTCCTCGAACCCCGCGATCAGGCGGAGCGTGGTGGTCTTCCCGCAGCCGGAGGGCCCGACGAGCGTGAAGAACTCCCCCTCGCGCACCCGGAGCGTCACGTCGTCGACGGCGGTCGTCTCGCCGTAGCGCTTCGTCACGCCGTCGAGTTCGACCGCGACCTCGCCGTCGCTCTCGAACGCCGCGTCGCGCTCAGAGCCCACGGTGATCACCCCCGAGCCGCTCGATGACGACGAAGCTGAGCCCCGTGACGACCAGCAGGACGACGCCCATGGCGGTCGCCGGTCCGAGCCGCCGCCCGATGAACCGTTCGATCGCGACGGGCATCGTGTACGCGTCGGCGCCGGTCGAGAGCACGACCGTCGAGGTGAACTCGCCGATCGAGACCGCGAACGCGAACGCCGCGCCCGCGACGACCGCGGGCCAGACCAGGGGGATCTCGACGTCGCGGATCACCCGCGCCCGCGAGGCGCCGAGCGCCCGCGCGGACTCGACGAGCGAGCGGTCCAGCCCGGCGAGCCCGGGCGAGACGGTGCGCACGACGAACGGGTACCCCGAGACCGCGTGCGCGACCACGATGGCGACCGCGCCGCCGGCGGCGATCCGCCACCCGGCGACCTCGACGCCGAAGACGAGCCCCCGCAGGAGCCCGAGACCGACGATGATCCCCGACACCGCCAGCGGCGCCATCGCGGCCGCGTCGACCAGCGTCCGCCCGCGGTAGCGTCGCGTCGTCAGCACCGCGACGACGACGCCCATCGGGAGCGCGAGCAGGGTCGCCGCCGTCGCGAACGCGAGCGAGTTGTAGATCGCGGGCAGCGGCCGCACCTGGAACGCCGCCCCCGTTCGCTGGCGCTCGACCAGGAACCGGTAGTGCTCCAGCGTGAGCGCGCCGTCGCCCCCCGTCAGCGACGCGAGGACCATCGACGCGATGGGCGCGACGAAGACGACCCCGGCGACGACGGCGTAGGCGGCCAGCCCCGCCCGCGGCAGCAGTTCCCGGAGCGTGGGCGCGGGCGGTGACAGCGAGCGCCGGGGCAGCGGGCGCGCCCCCCGCGCGCTCGTCGCGTTCCGGGCCTCGTACCGGAGGTACGCCAGCAGGACGGCGAGCGACACCGCGAGCTCGACGATCGCGAGCGCCGCGGCCTCGGCGTAGCTCAGGTCGCGGACCAGCCGGTAGACGAGCACCTCGACGGTCACGAGCTCGAACCCGCCGAGCGCCAAGACGATGGGGAAGGTGCCGAAGGTGAACACGAACGTCAGCGCCGCGCCCGTGAGGACCGCGGGGTACACCTGCGGCGCGACCACGTCGTAGAACGCCCGGACCGGTCCCGCCCCGAGGCTGCGAGCGGTCTCGACCGCGCTGGCGTCGACCGACTCCCACGCCGCGGTCGTCACGCGCGCCACGAGCGGAGCGTTGTAGAAGGCGTGCGCGATCACCACCGCTTCGAGGGAGAACATGAGTTCGACCCGCGGGAGCCCGAGCGCGGTCAGGGCGGCGTTCAGCGTCCCGTTCTCGCCGAACGTGGCGACGAACCCCACCGCGACCATGATCGACGGCAGGACGAACGGGACGATGGTGAGCGAGCGCAGCGTCCGCCGGCCGGGGAACTCGTAGCGCGCGAGCAGGTACGCGGCCGGGAGCCCGAGGGCGACGCTCGCGAGCGTCGAGAGGACCGCCTGGTACGCGGTGAAACCGACGACCCCGAGCCGGCGGTCGGGCGAGAGCAGCGACCGGGCGACGGCGGCCGGCGGCTCGCCGGACAGCAGCCGCGCCAGCTCGCCGAAGTAGAACGGGTCGGTGAGCACGTCCGCGAAGACGCGGAGGGTGACGGCGCCGTCGACGACGACCGCCTCGATCAGGACCGTCGCGGCCGGGTAGTAGAACGCGACGACGAGCGCGGCGCTGGTGAGGACCGCGAGCGCGGTCAGCGCGTTCGCCTCGACGCCCTCGCGCAAGCGGGCCAGCCGCCCCGCGCGGCCGCCGTCAGGTCCCGTCACGCGCTCGGCCCCACGTCGGCCACGCGCTTAGTTCCCGGCGAACTGCCGCTCCCAGGCCTCGACCCACGCGTCGACCGAGCCCTGGAGTTCGTCGTAGGTGAACGTCACCGGGTCGCTCGGCTCCTTGGCCAGCTCGGCGTAGTCGCTCGGCAGCTCGGCGCCGTCCGTCGCGGGGAACGCGACGTTGCGCTGGGCGATCTCGCCCTGGACCTCGGGCTCCAGCATGAACGACATGAACCGCCGCGCGAGGGCGGGCTCGTCGGCGTCGGCGAACAGGGCCATCCCCTCGGGGTTCGCGTACGCCTGGTCGTTCAGGAAGCGGATCTGGTGTTCCTCGAGGTCCGCGCCCTCCATGTCGGCGAACACCTGGTCGGTGGAGTAGGAGACGACGATCGGCGCCTCGCCCTCGCTCCAGGCCGAGTACGCGTCGTCCCAGCTCCCCAGCACGCGCACGTCGTTGGCCTGGAGGTCCGCCCAGTAGTCGAGGTAGTCGTAGTCGGGGTCGCCGTCGCCGCCCTCGATCGCCTCCCCGTCCCCGTCGCTCGCGACGCCGCCGTCGCCGAAGCGGCTGATCGTGTGGAGGAGGAACGCGCGCCCGGTCGAGGAGCCGCCGGGGTTCTGCGCGATGAGCGCGCCCGCGTGCTCGTCGTCGAGCAGCCCCTCGAACGTCTCGGGCGCCTCCGTCGTCGTGCCGTCGTACACGAGGCTGACGTACCCGGTGTCGAACGGGACCGCCCGGTCGAACGGGTCGAACCGGAGGCCCTCCTTGACCGCGTCGCGCCCCTCGACGTCGCCGGCCTCGGCGAAGAGGTCCTCGTCCAGTTCGCCGTCGACGCGCACGAGGTCCTCGGTGGTGAGGCCGACGTAGAGGTCGGCGTCGATCCCCGCGCCCGACGCGGCGCGCTCGATGTAGTAGTTCACCTCGTTGTCCGGGGTCGCCCACTCCAACTCGGCGTCGTACCGGCTCTCGAACTCCTCTTTGAGCCACTCGCCCGGGCTCACCGAGGGCGCGTCGATGAAGTTCGTGTACGTGGCGACCGTCAGCGTCTGCGTCTCTCCGTCGCCGCCGTCGGTGCCGTCCTCGTCCGTCCCGTTCCCGCTGCCGTCGCCGCCGTCGGACCCGTCGCCGTCGTCGACCCGCTCGGCGCTGCAGCCGGCGAGCGCGACGGCCCCGGCCGCCCCGGCCGCGGTCAGGAAGCGTCGTCGGGTGCGTGGCCGGGCCGATCGCTGCCGCGTCTCGCTCTCGTCGGTGGTCATCACTCGGTTGTTGTACTCGGTGGTTACATAAGCGATCCGTGTCGACGGCGACACGAATTTCCCCGTCGCGCCCGTCGAATTCGCATGGGAGAGGCACCGAGAAACGGCTCCGCAGAGAATTCGGCGCAGTTCGGGCCGACCACCCGACGGCGGCTGCTCGCCGGCGGCGCGGCGGTCGGCGTCGCCGGCCTCGCCGGCTGTCTCGGCGGCCGCGACGGCCCGGTTCCGGCCCCCGAGGTGACGAGCGACCGCATCGAGGACTGGCGGCGGACGGACGCGTCCGAGGGCACCGCGTTCGAGCAGTCGTACGGCCCCGTCACCGTCCGGGCGCTCGAACGCACGCGGATCTTCGAGTACGCGCCCGTCGCGGACGCGCTCGCGGAGATTGTCGACGCCGACGGGTCGCCCGTCGTCTTCTTCGCGACGCGGGTCGACCTCCGGCCCGCGATCGACGGGCTTCCGGGCGAGGTCGGCCGCGACCGGGTGATGAGCGAGGTCGAGACGGCGGCCGTCGACGCCTTCCGAACGCGGCTCCGGAACGCCGGCATCGAGGACGTTCAGGTCGCCGACGAGGGGATCACCACCGTTCGGTCCGGTCACACCGCGACGGCGTGGCGGCTGACGGGCGCGCACGCGATCGACGGCGCGATTCCCCTCCCGAACGGCACGACGGCGGAGATAGACCGGCGGCTCGAAATCGGGGCCCGGCTCGGCGTCTGGCACGACGGGACGGACGTCATCGTCTCCGGCGGCGCGTACCCGACGGAGCGGCTGACGGCCGTTCTCGACGAGTCGCTTCCCGACGCGGTCGACGCCGAGACGGTCGTGCGACGGGTCGCCGACGCGGAGACCGCCGAGGCGCTCGCGACCGACCCCGCGGAGTTCGACGTCGAGGTCTCGCAGCTGCTCATCTCGGTGGCGTGAGCGGGGAAGGGATCCGGAATTTCCGAGTTCCGTCGAAATATATTGCTTAGAGAAGTGCGGCGGCGCGTGCCTCCGAGCGGCCGCCGCCGGCGGCCGCTCGGAGGCACGCGCGAGGGAGCGGTGAGCGCTCGGAGAGCGCGAACCGCGAGGCCGGAGAGGCGTGTGGCTGCGGTGCTGTGCGGGGCTTTGGCGGTGTCCGCCCTCGATCTACCGTGCCTATTGATAAACGGGCGACTGAGCCTTCCGAGACGTCCACCGCGTACTCCTCCGTTTCGTCTCGAACCGACCCGTTTAATCGGCGTCCCCGACTCTCACCCCGCATGAGCGACTTCCCGGAGTTCGAGGTGATCCCCGCCGTCGACGTCCAGGACGGCGAGGTCGTCCAGCTGGTCGGCGGCGAGCGCGGGACGGGCAAGCGCTACGGCGACCCGGTCGCGGCCGCCGAGCGCTGGATCGAGGCGGGCGCCGAGACGCTCCACCTCGTCGACCTCGACGGCGCCTTCGAGGGCGAGCGCGTCAACGCGGCGGCGATCGAGGCGGTCGTCGGGAGCGTCCCGGACGGGGTCGGCCTCCAACTGGGCGGCGGCATCCGGACCGCCGATGGCGCGCGCGACCTCCTCGACCTGGGACTCGACCGCGTCATCCTCGGCACCGCGGCCGTCGAGACGCCCGGAATCGTCGACGAAATCGACGCGATTCACCCCGGGAGCGTCGTCGTCAGCCTCGACGCGAAGGACGGCGAGGTCGTCGTCTCGGGCTGGACGGAGGAGACCGGACTGGAGCCGGCCGCGGCCGCCGCGCAGTACGAGGACCTCGGCGCGGGCGCCATCCTGTTCACCAACGTCGACGTGGAGGGCCAACTGGAGGGGATCGACCGGGAGGCGGTCGAAAGCGTCGTCGAGGCCGTCGATGTCCCCGTTATCGCGTCCGGGGGCGTGGCGAGCGTCGAGGACGTTGTTGATTTAAAAGAGGCCGGCGCGGCCGCGGTCGTCGTCGGCACCGCGCTGTACGAGGGCGAGTTCACGCTGCGGGAGGCGCAGGACGCGGCGGACGAGATTTAAATAGTGGACTCCGGATGTATCGCTGATTGCTTATAAACAATTGACTGCGGGTCGCCGGCGAATCTCTTCAAAGCCCCAGCCGGGAGGCGGGCGCACGCTCGCTGCGCGCTTCAGTCGCTCGCGGTGCTCGCTCCTTCCAGTGCTTGCGTCGCCTGCGCCCGCCTCCCGGCTGCCCCTTTGCGTCCCGCCCGACCGCACAGCACCGCAGCCTCACCCTCCCCAGCCTCGTCGGCCGCCGTCGCTTCGCTCGGCGCCCGACTCCAGCGAGGGACCGAAGGTCCCTCTGGCAGCCGGCGCGTAGCGCCGGCGACCTCGCGCGTGCTCCTCGCGGCCTGGCGGCCGCTCGCAGGCACGCGCCACCGCGAGCCGCGATTTCACCCGCAACCGACTTACGAATCCCCCGCGACGGGCCGGTATGAGCGAGCACGACCGGACCGCAGCCGTCACCCGCGAGACCTCGGAGACGACGATCGAACTCACCCTCGCTATCGACGGCGACGGCGACAGCGAGGTCTCGACGGGGATCGGCTTCTACGACCACATGCTGGCGTCGTTCGCCAAGCACGGCCTCTTCGACCTCACGGTCCGCTGTGACGGCGACTTAGAGATCGACGACCACCACACCGTCGAGGACGTGGCGATCTGCCTCGGCGAGGCGTTCGACGAGGCGCTCGGCGACAAGCGCGGCATCCGTCGCTACGCCGACCGCCGCGTCCCGCTCGACGAGGCGGTCGCGAGCGTCGTCGTCGACGTGGCCGGGCGCCCGTACTACGAGTTCGACGGCGAGTTCTCCCAAGAGTCGGTCGGGGAGTTCACGAGCGTCATGGCCGACCACTTCGCGCTGTCGCTGGCACACAACGCCGGGCTGACGCTCCACGCGACCGTCGAGAAGGGCGACAACGCCCACCACGAGGTCGAGGCGCTGTTCAAGGCGATGGCGCGGGCGCTCGACGACGCGACCCGCCTCGACGAGCGCCGCAGCGACACGCCCAGCACGAAGGGCGAGCTGTAGCCGGAACCGTCGACTCCGCCCCGCCGCCGATCGCTTATCACCGCGCGAACCGTTACCACGGACGTATGGAACTCGACTGCGAGGGGTGTGCCGGCTGCTGCGTCGACTGGCGCCCGCTCGACCCGGCCGCGGCGGGCTCCGACCGCACCGGCCCGCGCCCCCCGCTCGACGACGTGTACGCCCTCGCGCCGCTCACCCGCGACGAGGTCGCGCGGTTCGTCGGCGACGGCCTCGGCGACGCCCTCGCCCCCCGACTCTTCGAGCCGGCCGAGCGGGACGAGGCCGTGACCGTCGACGGGACCGACCTCGCCGCGGTCGACGGGCGCCCGGTCTTCGTCGTCGGCCTCCGGAAGCCCCCGAAGCCGGTCGCGCCGATCGGCACGGACGAGCCGCGCTGGCTCGGCGCCTGCGCCTTCCTCGACCCGACGACGCTCCAGTGCCGGATCCACGACACAGACCGCTACCCGCGCACCTGTTCGACGTACCCGGGTCACAACCTGGAACTCGGCGCCGAGACGGAGTGCGAGCGCGTCGCGGCCGCCGGCGGCGGCGAGCGCCTCCTCGACGACGAGCCGCCCGCTGACCTCCCGGCGCCCGCGTTCGGCCCGCAGGCGCTCGGCGCGACCGTGTTCGCGTACCCCGACCCCGCGGATCTCGACGGCGTCGTCGCCCGACTCCGCGACGGGGAGGCGACCGCCGACGACCGCGCGCGCTTCGTCGGCGCCGCCGTCGGCTCTCGCCCGGGATCGCTGTCGGTGACCCGCGACCGCATGAGCGACGCGCGCGAGGCCGCCCGCGACGCCGACTCGTGGGTCGGCGCGGCGATCCGCTCGTGGACCGAGCGCGCCGGCGGCGACGGCGAGCGCGTCGGCCTCGGCCGCGACGCCCGCGACCGGCTCGTCCGCGAGGTCGAGGACGACGCGGGCGCGCCCGGAACCCCGGGATGGGACGCCGAGCGGTAGGCGGAGCCCGGCCTCCTCGTTTGCGCGTGCGCACACGCGCGTGAGGCTTACCAGTGTGCGGCCCCTCCCTTCGCACATGGCCGAACTGACATCGACTGACGAGCCGGTCGAGTACGCGCGCGAGGACGTGTCCGTCCTCGTCGTCGGCGCCGGCGCGGCCGGCGCGCGCACCGCCATCGAGCTGGCCGAACGCGGGGTCAAGGACGTGCTCGTGCTCGGCAAGCGCGGACACGGCGACGCGCACACCACCTGGGCGCGGGGCGGGATCAACGGTGCCCTCGGCACCCACGACCCCGAGGACTCGCCGGCGATCCACGCCGCCGACACGCTCAACGAGGGCCACTTCGTCAACGACCCGGCGAAGGTGGAGACGGTAACCGAACAGATGCCAGAGCGCCTCCGCGAGCTCGACGAGTGGGGGATGGCGTACTCGCGCACGGACGGCGGCGAGATCGACCAGCGCTTCTTCGGCGCGCAGTCGTTCCGCCGGACCGCCTTCGCGGGCGACCACACCGGCGAGTCGCTGTTGGACACGCTCGTCGAACGCGCACAGGAGCTGTCGGTGCCGTACCGCGAGAACGTGATGATAACGAAGCTCGTCTCCGACGGCGACGCGGTCCACGGCGCCGTCGGCTTCGACATGGACACGGGCGAGTTCCTCCTGTTTAACGCCGGTATCGTCGTCCTCGCGGCCGGCGGCCACGCGGCGATATACGACCGCCACACGTCGCGCGACGACGAGAACAACGGCGACGGCGCGGCGCTGGCGTACGACGCCGGCGCGTCGCTCATGGACATGGAGTTCATGCAGTTCCATCCCACCGGGATGGCGGTCGACGAGACCGACCCGGAGTGGGCGCCGTGGAGCGGTCGGCTCGTCACCGAAGCCGTCCGCGGCGAGGGGGGCCGCCTGTTCAACGCCGAGGGCGAACGCTTCATGGAGCGCTACTCGCCGGACCAGATGGAACTCGACGCCCGCGACGTGGTCGCCAGGGCGATCGCGCGGGAGATCGCCGAGGGGCGCGGCACGGAGAACGGCGGCGTCTACCTCGACATCTCCCACCGCGACGCCGACTTCGTCCGCGAGCGCCTCCCGCGGATGTACGAGCGGTTCGACGACCTCGGGGTCGACATGGCGGAGGAACCGGTCGAGGTGGCGCCGACCTCCCACTACGGGATGGGCGGCGTCGCGGTCGACGACGACGGCGAGACCGACGTGGACGGGCTGTTCGCCATCGGCGAGACGATGGCGGGGGTCCACGGCGCCAACCGCCTCGGCGGGAACTCGCTGGCCGAGACCGTCGCGTACGGCGTGGTCGCGGGCGAGCGGATCGCCGACCGCGCCGACGGACCGGGCGAGGTCCCGACCGACCTGCGCGAGACGCTCGTCGATCCGCACCTCGCCGACCTGCGGGCGATGGCCGACAGCGACGGCGAGAACGAGGTTGACGCGGTGCTCGCCGACCTCCGCGAGCTGATGTGGGACCACACCGGGATCCTCCGCGACGAGTCGTCGCTCCGCGAGGGACTCGACCGCCTCGCCGACGTCCGCGACCGCGCGGCCGACCTCCGCGTCGGCCCGGTGACGAGCGAGTCGTTCGAGCTCGCGGTCGACCTCGGATTCATGATCGTCGCCGCCGAGGCGGTGCTCCGCGGCGCGCTCGAACGCGAGGAGTCCCGCGGCGCTCACTACCGGACCGACTTCCCCGACCGCGACCCCGACTGGCGGCGTAACCTCTACTTCGACGCCCCCGACGTCGGCGGCATGGCGCTCAGGAGCGAGCCGGTCGACGAGCCGAGCGAGGCGGTCCAGGCCGCGCTCGACGAGGGGCACGAGCTGGACTACCACCAGTTGGAGTAGCGGTGTCGAAGGCTCCGGATCACCCGCCCCGCTTCCGGTACCAGACGCGCTCGCCGACCGGCGACTCCCCCTCCGCGGTCGGTAGCCGGCTCACGAACAGGTCCCTGACGGCGAACGTGATCACCAGCTCGATCGGCCCGTCGTCGCCGTCCGCCTCGCCCTCCGATTCGGCTTCCCCGACCGGTCGCACCGTCACGACGCAGTGGCCGTCGCGCTCCCCGACCGACTCGACGACGCCGACGGACCACCGGTCGACGTGGTGCGACGGCTCCCTCGCGTGGACGCGGTCGTGGTTCACGACCGGCCCGCTCCCGGGTCGACCTCGTCGTCCGCGACCCGTCGCACCGCGAGCGCTCCCTCGCAGACGCACTCGCCCTCGCACTTCGGACACTCGTCGGCCGACCGCTCGATCGGGTCGCGGTGGACCGTCTCGTAGCCGTGCGCGTCGAACAGCTTCTCCGGGGAGTCGTCGCCGCCGTGGTACCACGAGTCCGCGAGGAAGCAGTCGACGCCGCGGTCCGCGCCGACCGCGTGGAGGCGTTCGAGCAGCCGGCTCCCGATCCCGCGCCCGGTCGCGTCCGGCCTGACGTACCCCATCTCGAGGTGCCCGTACAGCCCCGCGTCGGGGAGCAGGTCGGGGTCGTCGAAGAAGTACATCTCGTCGGCGACGGCGTCGGGGGACGCGAGCTCCCGGAGCGCCATCACCCCGAGGATCCGGTCGCCCTCGCGGCCCCCCTCGGCACCGGTCTCCCCCGCGTCTTCCGCGCCGGCCTCGACCGCGACCAGCACGTGGTACGTCGGGTCGTCGAGCCCGAGGTCGACGCCGTAGGAGCTCCCCTCGCTGAAGTGCGAGGTGATGAGCGCCTCCAGCGCCTCGGCGTCGTCCGGCCGCGGGTCCCGGATCGCGATCTCGTCCATCGACGGAGGGAACGTCGCCGCGGAGTAAGAGCGATGCGGTGCCGGAACCCCGCCGGCCCCGCGGCCCGCGGTCACCGGCCGGCGTCCGGCCGCCACACCGCCTGCCGGCGGTCGAGCCACGTGACCACGGCGACGTGCGGCAGCGTCATGGCCGCGATGGCGACCAGGGACACGGCGAGCAGGTCGCCCGGCGCCGCCACGCCGGCGGGCACCGAGACCCCGACCGCGCCCACGACGAGGAACCCGCCGAGCGTGAGCGGCGCGGCGTCGCGGCCGAAGCGGGCGAGCGCGCCGACCGCGTCGCCGGCCGACGCCGCGCTCGCCGCCTCGGGGTCGACGAGGACGAGCCGCCCGACGTGCCGGAGCGCGTGCCACAGCGCGAAGTACACCCCGACCGCGAACACCGGCGCCGCGAGCAGGAACCACGCCCACAGCACCGCCAGCTCGCCGACGTCGCGGCGCCACCCGCCCGCGTCGCGGCCGCTCCTCACGCGACGGTAGCCGAGCCCGACCGACGCCAGCGTCGCGGCCGCCATCCCGACCCCGACGCCGACCCGGACGCCGGGCGCGAACAGCGGATCGACCGCGGCCGCCGCCGCGCCGGCGTCGACGAGGAACAGCCCGACGATCCACTCGGCCACCAGCCGGTACTCCTCGGGGTGCGCGAGGAGGGGGACACCCATCGGGAGGCCCCCGCGGACGACGAGCGCCAGCCACCGCTCCGCCGACGTGGGGAGGTGGTCGACGCCGGCGATCGCGAGCGCCGCCACGTCACCCTGGCCCCAGTGGAGCCACGTGAGCGCGATGAACCCGACGAACGCGGCGACGGGCGCCGCGAAGAACGCGGCGACGACCGCGCCGCCGAGGACCGCGTAGACGACCGAGACGACCGCGATCGACCGCCGGAGCGACACGCTCGGGTCGGCCCGCAGGGGGACGAGGTGGTCGACCGCGCCGTGCGCCATCCCGACGGCGAGGGTGCCGAGCGCGAACGTCGCGACGCCGACTTCGACCGGAAACAGGGGGGTCACGGCGCCGATCGGCAGCAGCGCGGCCAGCGCCAGCGCCGGGCGGCGCGCGAACCAGCGGTCGACGCGCTCGTTCGCGGCGTCGGCCGCCTCCGGCGCGTCCCCCGCGCCCGCTCCTGGGTCGCGCGTCGCCGCGGTCCGGGACTCGGCCGCGCCCGTCGACGCCGCCTCAGTCATCGACCACGTCGGGGTCCGGGTCGGCGGGCGGTTCCGGGCCGGGAACGTCGCGCTCACCGTCGCCCGGCGGGGACGGCTCCCCGACCGCCCGTCCCCGGCGGTCGTTCCAGTCGAGCACCCACTCGAAGAGGACGAGTCCGTTGACGGTCATCACGCCGGCCGAGGCGAAGAACAGCATCTCCTCGATCGGGAGTCCGAGAACGGTGACGCCCGTCGTCAGCTCGGGCGAGAGGTACCACGTGCCCATTCCGATCGCGATCCGGTCCGCGATCCAGAAGTACGCGGCCGGGAGCAGCGTGGCCGCGAGCCACATCTTGGGCGTCCGCACGAGGTACCCGCCGCCGACCCCCCACTGGAGCGCGAGGACGGGACCGACCCACGCGATCAGCCCGCCGAGGTAGAGGAACGAGGGGTCGAGGAGGACGAGTCCGAGCCCGATCGGCACCATCGCGAGGCCGACCGCGACGCCGGCGATCCGCGGCGCGCGGTCGAAGTCGCCCTCGCGGAACGTCGGGTCGAACCCGATCAGGTGGAGCGCGAACGCGGTGACGACGGTCTGGATCGCGAAGAAGAGGTACTCGCCAAGCGGGATCGACAGCGCGCGGACGAGCACCGCGCCGTCGGCGTACCCCCACGCGCCCTGCCGGATCATGTAGCTGATCCACGGGGTCGTGTAGAGGTACGCGATGGCGACGAGGATCGCGATCCCGGCCGTCGCGCGACGCCGCCGGACCGCGTCGTACCGCGGCGCGAGGTACCACAGGAGCGCGAGGACGGGGAGGCTGAAGACGAGGTGAAACTGGAGATACGTCAGCGTCGGCAGCATCGAACCACCCCAGCAGAGACACTCATACCCGTATATTTCCCTTCGTTTCTCTTTAACCCTTCAGCCGAACGTCGTCAGGTACCGCCGGACCGAACCGGTTCGGGCGTCACTCGTCGGCCGCGAGGACGTCGTGCGCCTCCAGCACCTTCCCGAGCCGGTACATGGAGGCGACGACCGAGTCGCAGACGGGGCGGACCGCGGACTTCGGGACGAAGCCGACCGCGAGCCCCGCGGCCTCCAGCATCGGCAGGTCGTTCGCGCCGTCGCCGACCGCCACCGTCTCGGTCATCGGGACGCCCACCTCCGCGGCGAGGTCGGCGAGCGCGTCGTCCTTCGTCCCCTCGATCAGCGGCCCCTCGGCCTCGCCGGTGAGCGCGCCGTCCGCGTCGGTCGGCAGCCGGTTGGCGACGATCGTGTCGACGGCGACGCCCTCGCGGTCGAGCGCCGCCTCGACGCCGCGCTCGAACCCGCCCGTGAGCACGGCGACGTGGTGCCCCTCGTCGCGTAAGCGCTCGATGAGGCGCGCGGCGCCGGGACGGATTCGGACCGCGTCGAAGGCGTCCTCGGCGTCGGCCGCCGACAGGCCGGCCAGAAGCTCCGCGCGCCGGTAGAGGCTCTCGGCGTAGCCGATCTCGTCGTTCATCGCCCGCTCGGTGATCTCGGCGACCTCGTCGGTGGCGCCCGCCCGCTCGGCGAGCAGGACCGTCATCTCGGAGTCGGAGAGCGTCCCGTCGAAGTCGAACGCGATGAGACTCATGGCGTTCGTTCGTCGCGGCGGGGCCTTGAAGCGCGCGGTCGGCCGCGAATGTCGCCGACGGAAACGTCCGTCGAGCCGCCCGTTCACAGCCGCTCGCCGCGGTACTCGACGTACGTGACCGCCTCGGCGCAGCCGCACTCGCTGTCGCAGCCGCTGCGACCGACTTCCGGCCGCGCTCGCTCACTCGCCGTCCGCGTCGGCGAGGAACTCCACGTCGCCGGCGATGACCGCGCTCGCGATGACTCCCACGCCGACGAGCGTCGCGACCCCGAGGGTGGTCAGCGTCACCGAGAGCGCCGACCCGCCGACCGCGACGCCGACGAACGCCCCGACGGCCCCGCCGACGCCGCCGGCGATCACCGCCAGCGTCTGTGCCTCCCGCATAGGTGTCGATTCAGCAACACCGTTTATAAGCGTTCCTGCCGGGTTCTCTCGGGTGATAACGCCGAACGGCGTCGCGTCAACCCCCTCTCCGGCCTCTCAGCGCGGGTACTGCCGTCCGAGGTCGCCGCCGGCCGCCGCCGACTCGCTTCCGTCCGCCCCGTCCGCGCCGTTCGCGTCGTCCGCGGGCTCGCCCTCGCCGCCCGGACTCACGCTGCCGGTCCGGTAGCCGGCCATGTCGAGGGTGACGTACTCGAAGCCGAGGTCGGTCAGGTGCTCGTGGACGGCGTCGGCGAAGGCGGGATCGAGCGCGCGCTCCAGCTCGTCGGGCGCGATCTCGACGCGGGCGAGCCCGTCGTGGTCGCGGACGCGGAACCCCTCGAAGCCCCACTCGCGGAGCACGCGCTCGGCCTTCTCGACGCGGGTCAGCCGCTCCTCGGTCACTTCGAGGCCGGTCGGGATCCGCGAGGAGAGACACGCCATCGACGGCTTGTCGGCCACGGAGAGGTCGTAGGCGTCGGCGATCGCGCGGACCTCCTCCTTCGCGATTCCGGCGTCCAGGAGGGGGGAGAACACGTCGAGCTCCTCGACCGCGCGGAGCCCGGGTCGGTGCCCCTCGCCCGGGTCGTCCGCGTTCGTCCCGTCACAGACCGTGTCGATCCCCCGTTCCTTCGCCGTCTCGTACATCTTCCCGAGCCGCATCGTCCGGCAGTGGTAACACCGGTCGCCGTCGTTCGCGACGAAGTTCGGGTCGTCGAGCTCGGAGAAGGCGACCGTCTCGTGGTCGATCCCGATCTCGTCGGCGACCCGCCGCGCGTCGTCGAGCTCCGCCGCGGGGAGCGTCTCGCTGCGGGCGGTACACGCCACGGCGTCCTCACCGAGCGCGTCCCGGGCCAGCGCCGCGACGACCGCCGAATCGACGCCGCCCGAGAACGCGACGAGCACGCCGTCCCGCTCGGCGAGCGCGCCGCGGGCGCTCGCCGCCTTCGACGCCGTCTCGGGCCCGAGCGACCCGTCGCCGACGGGCCGCGCGTTCTGACTCATGGCCGGCGTTCGCGGCCCGCGCGAAAAAGCCCGTCGCACGCGGAACCGACGGCGGCCGTCCGGGGTTCGGCAGCGGCGGCCCGCGGGAGCGACCCGCACGCTTTAGACCGTTGCCGCGATACCGGCCGGTAGATGGATCTGGAGGCGATCCCCGGCGTCGGCGCCAAGACGGCCGCGGCCCTGCGCGAGCTCGACGACCCGGCCGCGACCGTCGAGTCCGGCGACGTGGCCGCCATCGCCCGCGCGCCGGGCGTCAACGAGGCCCGCGCGGCCCGCATCGCGCGCGGGGCGATCCGCCGCCGCCACGGCGACGACGGGCGGGTGCTGGCCACCGACCGGGCCCGCGAGCTGTACCGGGAGGCGATCGACCTGCTGCGCGAGCGGACCGTCACCGACTACGCCGCGAAGCGACTGGAGACGTTCTACCCGAGCGCGTCCGCCTCGCGCATCGACGAGGCCCAGGCGTTCGCGGCCGCCGCGACGGAGCGCGACCCCGACCCGGCGGTCCGCGAGGCGCTCGCGGACTGCGCGCCGCTCGCCGACCCCCCGACCGTGCGCGTCCGCGACCGGTGCCTCGCGAGCGCCGACGCCGAGACGCTCGCGCGGGCCGAGGCCGAGGTGCCCGAGCTCTCCGTCGAGACGGTCGAGGACGCCCGTGACGTCTCCGAGCTCGGCCGGTCGTACGCCTCGGTGATCGTCTTAGACGAGTCGTTCGCCGGCCTCGACGTGGAGGGCGACGTGAGCGTGCGCCCGGACGCGCTGGAGACCCCCGCGGAGACGGTCCCGGAGCGCCTGCTCGCCTTCTTCGCGGAGAACCGCGAGCGGCTGGAGGCGGCCGCGGCGGTCCACGAGGCCGCCGCGGCGGCCGGGGACCCCGTCTCGGACGGCGACCCCCCCGTCGACATCGACCGCCTGCGCGACGCGCTCTCGCGGCTCGACGACGACGGCACCATCGCCGGCGACGCGGAGTTAGACCGGTTGACGGTCGCCGTCGACGACCTCGACGCCGCGGTGTCGACGGCGGCGTCCGTCGCCGACGACCGGCTGCGCGAGGCGATCCGCGAGCGCGACGTCACCATCGAGGGGACCGACTTCCTCTCGCTGGTCGAGCAGGGCGCCCGCGTCGACTCGCTGCTCGACCGCGAGCTGGCCGACGAGTACGACGCGGCGGTCGACGCCGCCCGCGAGCACCTCGCCGACGCGCTCCGCTTAGAGCCCGAGGAGGCGGAGCTGGCGGAGCGCGTCTTCGGCGGCGACCCCTCCTTCCCGGTCGACCACGACGAGAGCGCGGTCTCGCGGCTGCGCACCGAGCTGTCGGCGGCCCGCGACCGCCGCGCGGCGACGCTGAAGGCCGAGCTCGCGAGCGACCTCGGCGACCTCCGCGAGCCGGTCGAGGAGCTCGTGCGCGACGCCCTCGAACTCGACGTGGAGCTGGCTATCTCGCGGTTCGCCGACGACTTCGACTGTGCGATGCCGGAGGTCGTCGGGTCGGAGGCGGCCGACGCGGACGCCGGCTTCCGCATCGAGGGCGGCCGCTCCCCGCTGCTCGACGTGGACTTCGCGGCCGTCGAGCCCGTCGACTACGCCGTCTCGGGCGCGACGCTGCTCTCCGGGGTCAACTCCGGCGGCAAGACCTCGACGCTCGACTTGGTCGCGCTGGTCGTCGTCCTCGCGCAGATGGGCATGCCCGTGCCCGCCGAGTCGGCCACCGTCGAGCGCTTCGAGGAGATCCACTACTACGCGAAGTCGCAGGGGACGCTCGACGCGGGCGCGTTCGAGGCGACGCTGCGGGACTTCGGCGACCTCGTCGACGGCGCGGACGGCCGGCTCGTCCTCGTCGACGAGCTGGAGTCGATCACGGAGCCGGGCGCCTCCGCGAAGATCATCGCGGGCATCCTAGAGGCGCTCGACGACCAGGACGCCACCGCGGTCTTCGTCTCCCACCTGGCCCGCGAGATACGCGACGCCGCCGACTTCGCGGTCGCGGTCGACGGCATCGAGGCCGCGGGGCTCGTCGACGGCGAACTGCGCGTGAACCGCTCGCCGAAGAAGGGGCACCTCGCGCGCTCGACGCCGGAGCTCATCGTCGAGAAGCTCGCGGACGACCGCGGCGGCGAGTTCTACGGCGACCTGCTGGAGAAGTTCTGAGGGCGGGGCCGCCGCGCTCGGCCGTTCGCGCCGCCGCGTTCTGCCGGCCTCAGTCGCCGTCGAGCTCCGCCGTGACCGTGATCTCCACGTCGAGCGGCGCGGGGAGCCGAGACACCTCGACGCAGGTCCGCGCCGGGTATGGTTCCGAGAGGAACGACCGGTACGCCTCGTTCACCGCGTCGTAGTCGTCCATGTCCGTGAGGTAGACGGTCGCCGACACGATCGCGTCCGGGGTCGTCCCGGCCGCCGCTACGATCGCGGCGACGTTTTCGAGCGTCTGCGTCGTCTGTTCGCCGACCGACTCGGGCGCCTCCCCCGTGTCGGGGTCCACGCCCGTCTTCCCCGAGACGTGGACCGTGTCGCCGGAGACGATTCCCTGTGAGTACGGGCCGAGCGCTTCCGGCACGTCGTCCGTCGTGATCTCTCGCATGACCGGGGCGACGACGCGCCGCAGCATCAAGATGCGGGTCGCGGGGGTCACCCCGCCCGCTCCGGATGCTTTCCCCCGCGCCGACATATTCATACAGGCTCGGTCGGAACCGAGCCGTATGCCTGCCGTGTCCCCGTTCGGCGTCCTCCTCTTCGCGGGGCAGGCCGGCGTCGGCGCTCAGGTGTCCCGCTCGCTCCCCGACCGTGGCCGCGCTCGTCGCGCCGCGGTCGGGCTCGCCGTGGCGGTACTGGGTCTCTTGGTCCTGTTCAGATTCGGCGTCATCGCGGCGCTCGCCGCCGACCTGATCGCGCTCCTCGCCGTCGCGGGGGTGACGGGGACGTCCGGTCGCCGCCCGCTTCGAGGGTAGACGCCGGGCTCGCGGTGGGGCGTCTCAGTCGTCGTCGGCCACCGCCGGCTTCCGGCGGTCGTCGCGGGGGCCTTCGAGGTCGACCTTCGGGAGCATGTCCCGGAGGTAGCGCCCGGTGTGGGAGGCGTCCACGTGGGCGATCTCCTCGGGCGTGCCGTCCGCGACCAGCTCGCCGCCGCCGTCGCCGCCCTCGGGGCCGAGGTCGATCACGTGGTCGGCGTTCTTCACGAGGTCGAGCTCGTGCTCGATGACGACGACGGTGTTGCCGGCGTCGACGAGCCGGTGGAGCACGTCGATCAGCTTGCGCTCGTCCTCTTTGTGCAGGCCCGTCGTCGGCTCGTCGAGGAGGTACAGCGTGTCGCCGGTCGCGCGCTTCCCGAGCTCCTCGGCGAGCTTCACGCGCTGGGCCTCGCCGCCCGAGAGCGTGGTCGAGGGCTGGCCGAGTTCCATGTAGCCGAGCCCCACGTCCTTCAGCAGCTTCAGCCGGCGTTCGAGCCCGCGGTGGCTCTCGAAGAACTCGTGGGCCTCCGCGACGCTCATGTCGAGCACGTCGGCGATGGTCTTCCCCTTGTACTCCACGTCGAGCGTCTCGTCGTTGTACCTGGCCCCGCCGCACTCCTCGCAGGGGACGTACACGTCCGAGAGGAAGTTCATCTCGATCTTGACGGTGCCCTGCCCGCCGCACTCCTCGCAGCGCCCGCCCTTCACGTTGAACGAGAAGCGCCCCTTCTCGTAGCCGCGACGCTTCGAGAGCTTCGTCTCCGCGAACAGCTCGCGGACGTGGTCGAACACGTCCGTGTACGTGGCGGGGTTCGAGCGCGGCGTCCGCCCGATCGGCGACTGGTCGATGAGCCGCACCGTCTCGACGTCGTCGAGCCCCTCGATCGCGTCGTGTGCGCCGGGGTCGACCGAGGTGTTGTCGTTCATCTCGCGGGCGAGCCCCTTGTAGAGGATGTCGTTGACGAGCGTCGACTTCCCGGAGCCGGAGACGCCGGTGACCGTCGTCAGCGTGCCGAGCGGGATCGGCACGTCCAAGTCCTTCAAGTTGTGCTGGCGGGCGCCCCGCACCACGAGCTCGCCCTCGGGCTCGCGCCGCTCGTCGGGCACCGGAATCCCCTTCCGGCCCGCGAGGTAGTCGGCGGTCACCGACTCCTCGGCGGCGACGACCTCGTCGAAGTCGCCCTGGGCGACGACCTCGCCGCCGCGCTTGCCCGGGCCGGGGCCCATGTCGATGATCTCGTCGGCGCGCCGCATCGTCTCCTCGTCGTGCTCGACGACGAGGAGGGTGTTGCCCAGGTCGCGGAGCCCTTCGAGGGTGTCGAGCAGCCGGTCGTTGTCGCGCTGGTGGAGCCCGATGGAGGGCTCGTCCAAGACGTACAGCACGCCGACGAGCCCCGACCCGACCTGCGTCGCGAGCCGGATGCGCTGGCTCTCGCCGCCCGACAGCGTCGACGCCTCGCGGTCGAGGGTGAGGTACTCCAAGCCGACCTCCTCCATGAAGCCGAGGCGCGCGCGGATCTCCTTGAGGATCTCCTCGGCGATGGTCGTCTCGCGCTCGGTCAGCTCCGCCTCCATCCCCTCGAAGTGCTCGCGGGCCTCGGCGATCGACAGCTCGTTGACCTCGGTGATCGACGTGCCCGCGACCAGGACGTGCCGCGACTGCTCTTTCAGGCGCGTCCCCTCGCACTCGGGACAGGTCGTCACGGCCATGTACTCCTCGATGTGGTCGCGGGCGCGCTCGGAGTCGGTCTCGACGTGGCGGCGCTCCAGGTTCGGGATGACGCCCTCGAACCGCTCGGTCTTCTCGCGGGTGCCGTTCTTCGTCGTCCACTCGAAGTGGACCAGGTCGTCGGTCCCGTAGAGGAACTGCCGCCGGATCTCCTCGTCGAGCTCCTCGAACGGCGCGTCGAGGTCGACGCCGAAGTGGTCGGCGACGTTGTCGAGCTGTCGCGAGTAGTAGGTGCGGTCGTAGCTCCACGGCTCGAACACGTGCTTCAGCGGCTTCGACGGGTCCTCGATCACGAGGTCCTCGTCGACCTCCTTCGTCGAGCCGATCCCCTCGCACTCGGGGCAGGCGCCGTACGGGCTGTTGAAGGAGAACGAGCGCGTCTCGATCGCGGAGAACTGCACGTCGGAGTTGGGGTTGCCGAGCTCCTCGGAGAACTCCACGACGAGCCGGTCGTCGCCGTCGGCGTCGGCCGCGAGCGACCCCGTCGAGCGCGCGTTCGACGCGAACGGCACGTCCTCGGGCGGGTCCGGGACGATCAGCTTGAGGACGCCGCCGGCCGCTTCGAGGGCGGTCTCGACGGAGTCGGTGATCCGCGAGCGGGCGTCCGGCGAGACGGTGACGCGGTCGACGATCACGTCGATCGTGTGGTCGTAGTTCTCGTCGAGCTCGGGGTCGTCGAGCGTGAGGTCGACCGGCTCGCCGTCGACCTCGACGCGGCTGTACCCGTCCGACACCAGCTCCTCGAACAGGTCCTCGAACGCGCCCTTCTGGTCGCGGACGACGGGCGCGGCGATCTTCGCGCGGGTGTCCTCGGGGAGGTCGAGGATCTGGTTCACCATGTCCTGGGCGGACTGCTCGCCGACCTCCTCGCCGGTGACCGGGTCGTACTGCGTGCCGATCCGGGCGTACAGCAGGCGGAGGTAGTCGTGGAGCTCCGTGACGGTCCCCACCGTCGACCGGGGGTTGTTCGCGGCGTTCTTCTGGTCGATGGAGATGGCCGGCGAGAGCCCCTCGACGGACTCAACCTGCGGTTTGTCCATCTGTCCGAGGAAGTTGCGGGCGTACGCGGACAGCGACTCGATGTAGCGCCGCTGCCCCTCGGCGTAGACGGTGTCGAACGCGAGCGACGACTTCCCCGAGCCCGAGAGCCCGGTGACGACGGTGAACTCCTCGCGCGGGATCCGGACGTCGAGGTCCTTGAGGTTGTGCTCCTCGGCGCCGCGGACCTCGATGTAGTCCTTGCTCATTTCTACTCTGCCGTTGCGGGCGCGCGCGGGAATAGTCGTCGGTCGCGGGGGCCTCGCGAGGCCGTTGCCGCCGGCGACCGCGCCGAGCGCGCGCGCGGCTCACTCCCCGATGAACTCCGCGGGCGGCGAGAGGTCGCGGCGCCCGCCGAAGGTGACGAGGAAGAGGACGCCGACGCCGATCCCGTACGCCAGCATTAGCGGGATCGTCGCGAGGAACATCGTGATCACGTCGGCGGGGGTGAACACCGCCGCGACGAGCATGATCCCGATCGTCACCTCGCGCCAGCGCTCCCGGAACACGCGGTACGGGACGCCCGCGTTGTTGAGGAGCACCATCGCGATGGGGATGTCCGCGAGGAAGCCGATCCCGATCGTGGTGTAGATGACGAGCCAGAGGAAGTCGCTCACCTGGTAGGTGATGACCATGTCGGCGAGGCGCGCGTCCGTGACGAGCCAGCCGATGATCCCGGGCGCGATGGTCGTGTACCCGAGCGCGAAGCCGCCGATCATCCCGGCGCCGAGCGCGCCCGCCCAGAGGTACACCTGGTAGATCCGCCCGGCGACGAAGCCGCGCTCGCGGAGCGCGGGCCACGCGTAGTAGAGGGCGACGGGGAACGCGGCGAAGATGCCGAGCATCACCGAGAACTTCACCATGAAGATGAGCGCCTCGACCGGGTGGAGCGTGATGATGTTGATCCCGCCCTCCACCTCCGCCGGCACGCGCCGTTCGAGGTCGGCGCGGACGGTGCCGAGGCCGCCGAGGTACAGCCACGTGAACGCGGCCGCCATCACGGCGCCGAACACCGCGACGATCCGGAACGACCGCGTGCGCAGCGAGTCGAAGATGAACTTGAGGTCCTTGTAGTAGCCGCCGATGTCGTCCTCGGCCGCCTCCTCGTTGCCGTCCGTCAGCTCGGCGAGGAACGTCGAGCCGGCGCGCGAGGTCCGGTTCTGGACGGAGCCGACCAGCCCGTCGCCGCCGTCCCCGGCGTCGCCCGCGGCGTCGGCGTCGCTCGCGTCCGACTCGCCGTCGTCGTCGCTCCCCTCGTTCACCTCGTCGTAGCGGTCGAGGATCGCCTGCGCCTTCTCCGGGTCGTCGTCGTCGATCGCGGCCTGCGCCAGCGCGAGCGACTCCTCTTCGCCCATCTCGGCGAACGCGTCCGCGGGGGCCGCCCGCACCCCCGCGGCGTCGAGCTCGCCCACGTCGATCGCGGTCGGGTCGCCGTACTGCGCGCCCGCGCTCGTCGTGTCGAGGTCGGTGTACACCGCCCACAGCGTCGCGACGGCCGCGAACGCGAGCGCCCAGAGGGCGGCGTAGATCCAGAGCGCGGTCGCGGGGTCGAGGCCGAGCCCCTCGCCCGGCGCGAGGAAGCGGCGGGTGCTCCCCGCGAGCCGCAGGAGGTCGTTGACCGCGGTCCGGCCGCCGTACTCGTAGAAGCCGTACACGAGCGCGCCGCCGAGGACGGTCGCGCCCCCGACGACGTTCCAGTGGTCCCGGACCGCGCCGAGCACGTGGATGCGGTCGGAGCTCCGCTTGGCCGTGACGACGAGCTTCGCGAGGTAGAGGCTGAACCCGTACAGCGCGACCAGCGGGAACGCCCACAGGAGCTGCGTGAACGGGTCCGGCGGGGAGAAGACGGCGCCGAACACGAAGATGGCGACGACCGCGTAGCGCCACTTGTCCCGGAACGTCTCGTACGGGACGATCTCCGCGTACGACAGCCCGGTGATGAGGAGGGGCATCTGTCCGGCGAGCCCGAAGGACAGCGAGAGGAAGACGATGAACTCCGTCCACATCACGATCCCGTAGGTCGGCTGAATGTCGGCCTCCAGGCCGAACTCGGCCAGGAAGCCGAACATCAGCGGGAAGAAGGCGAAGACGCCGTAGGCGACGCCGGCGGAGAACAGGCCGGCGCCGAGCAGCCCGAGCAGCGCGAGCTTCCACCGAGCGATCGGCGACTGCGGCCACATCCCCCGGGCGCGGAGCTCGTCGCGGGTGACGTAGATCAGCGGCGGGATCGCGGTTATCGCGCCCACGATCAGTCCGATCTTCGCTTGGAGGAGGATCACCTCGAACGGGGTCGTCGCGATGATGTCGGCCTCCTCGGCGACCGCGGCGCTCATGTTCGACTCCGTCACCTCGCGGAGCCGGTCCCAGATGTACGTGCGCAGCGCCCAGAACGTCGCGAGGAAGCCGATGAGGAAGACGACGAACACCTTCTGGAGGTCCTTCTGGATCGAGCGAAGGAACGCCTTCGCCGTCTCCTGGCCCTCCGCGATCGACCGTTGGGTGTCCTCGTCGAGGGCGCTCGCCATACGGAGGGCGAGGGCCGTCGCCGTTATCAACCTTTTCGACCGCGGGCGCCGCCGCCGGCGCCGTTCCGGGACGGCCCGCGGAGCGACGCCGATCGGTCCCGCGCGGCGCCGCTATCCGAAAAGGTTGATAACCGCCCGGTCGCGTAGGGAAACTGAATGGACGACTCGGACCGGTCGCGCGACGACGACTCGGCCGCCGCTGACGGGTCGACCGACGAGGCCGAACCCGAGAGCGACGGCGCCGTCGACGACGGGTCCGAGACCGACGCGGAGCCGTCCGCGGGCGTCGAGTCCGAGGTGACACCCGAGGTCGAGCCCGAGGTCGGGTCGACCGACGGCGACGACGACTCCACGGCGGGCGAGACGGACGGCGACGACGACGGGTCGCCGGAGACGCTCTCGGACCCGGACGAGGTGGTCGAGGCCGAGGACGCCGGTCGGTCGGCCGCGCTCGACGACGGTGACGAGGCCGACGAGGAGTCGGTCGAGGCCGAGGCGTCTGCGGACGACGAGGCGTCTGCGGACGGCGAACTGTCGGCCGACGACGCGACGGTGGACGACGCCGAGGCCGCCGGCGACGGCGGCACCCCGGCGACGACCGCCGAGGCCGCGGACCCCACGACCGCCGGCGTGCCGACGACCGAGGACGACGAGCCGTTCGACGGGATCGAGGGCCCGGAGACGGACGAGGAGATGCCGCTCGCCGTGCACATCGAGGAGATGATGCGCCGGCTCGCGGTCGTGTTCCTCATCGGCGGCCTCGCGACGCTCGTCGTCGTCACCGAGTCGACGGAGCTCATCAACTACTTCTGGAGCTACCACATCCCGGCGCCGATGGAGAACCGGCCGCGACTGTACGGCCCGCTCGAACTCCCGCTCACCCGGCTGAAGGTGGCCGGCCTCGCGGGCGTCGTGGTCGGGCTCCCGGCGTTCGTCTACGAGACGTACCGGTTCATGCGGCCGGGGCTGTACCAGACCGAGCGGCGCTACTACCTCGCGGCGGTGCCGACGAGCCTCATCCTCGGCGGGATCGGAATCGCCTTCGCGCACTTTCTCGTGTTGCCAGCGATCTTCTCGTATTTCACCACCTATACCTCCGACGCGGCGACGATCGCCTTCGGGCTCGCGGAGACGTTCAACCTGATCGTCATCATGCTCGCGTTCATGGCGATCGTCTTCCAGATCCCGCTTTTCATCATGCTCGCGATCATGATGAACCTCGTCACCCGGCAGTGGCTGGAGGCGAAGCGGCTGATCTTCTGGGGGACGTTCCTCGGGATCGCGTTCCTGTTCAGCCCGGACCCGACCGGGATGGCGCCGATCATCGTGACGCTCACGATGATCGCCCTCTTCGAGGGGACGCTCGCGATACTGCGCTGGACCGGGAATTAGATCCAGGCGCTGTCGCTCGTTTGGCTTCGTTGAACCCCTCAGTAGGTGATATGTCTTTAGAGCTGTGCTGCATAGAGAGCGCGAGTGCATCACGAGTCAAACGAACAAAGACCATCAGGAGGATTATCGTAATCACACGCTCGGCGGTAGCCGAAGTCGAGGCGTTCTCCTTCCCAGAGCGTGCCCTCGGCAATTGCAATCGAACAGTCGCCACCGTCTGTCTCGTACCCTTGGAACGACTCGGTAACCCAGTCGCTATCGTCGACTCGAACATCGACTTCGTATCGTCCACGGGCACTCCCCCAGTCGCACTCCGGAATCGCGCTCTCGACGACGGCCCCGTCCTGTCCGGCCATATCGTGTGTCGAACGGTGAACGTTTGTGCCGTCGCGTCTCACCCGAATTGCAATCTGGTGAGCGTTCTCGGTGGAGTTGTGAACTGCGACGTAGCCAAGTTGGAACGACTCGTTCGGAATCCCCGCGAGACTATCTAGACACCCGGACGTCGAGGCGGCCCCATAGGTAGCGAGCGAGGCAAGGAGGGCACGACGATTCATACGTCGGTTTTTGTCCTTTTCAAAAAGTATCTTCCCATACCCGTCTCGTCAGATACATCCTCTGTATCGGTCAGGCCGATACTGACAGGAGACGAGTGGTTCAGCTGATTCGTGCTGCATGGAGGGCGCGAGTCTTGCATAGAGAGTTCTTTCGAAATCACCTCGAAAAGTAATCTATCGATCGTTTTCATCACCCATTCATGGAGTCGAATCCTACCGGATACGGAGGCTCGCGCGACCGAGTTGGTTTAGGAACGGAATGCCTCGAACACCCGAGACTCGATTTTCTGGAGGTGTTCGCCTACCGTTCCAGCAGAAAGCTCCAATCGGTCGGCGATATCCTGATGGGTCACTTGGCGTGGTACGTCATAATACCCGAGATCGAGGGCGACATTGAGCACCTCCCGTTGACGGTCCGTCAACTGGACAGGCAGCGGCGTCCCTGCCTCCAAATAGGGTCCGATCCGTTCAATCGACACGTCGAGTGTTGGTGGTAGATCGGCGAGGGCCTCCTGTATCACCTGGTTCGTTTCCCCGATCAGAACCACTCGGTGTCGCCCGTCTTGCGTGCTCCCGATGGGGAAGTCGAAGAACACCTCGTGCGTACGTGGTAACTTGAGGAACTCCTTGAGTTCGGGTGGTGGGTGGGCATGGACGTACACAAGCGCGCTCCCGCCCTGCTCGCTGGAGATGCTGTGACCGAGGACGTCCGCGTTTTCGCTCAACAACCTCGCCGCGTCGTCCATATCACCGCGCAGCCGGCCGAGCAGGACAACGGTTTCGTCCGCCAGGATGTTCAGGTGATAAATTCGATCCCGTTCGAACTCCGAGTCCGGGCCGAACATCCGAGAGGAGATATGCGAACCGGAAGGCTGTCCGAGGGTGAACGTGACCGCTCTCATACGACGTACGTTTCTCGCTTCGGTCCTCGCTGCGGACACCAATCAACGCCTCTCTCACCGGCTCTCATATATACTACCGATAGTGCTAGGCAGTAGCCTAACTCTTCCCCCCACCGTACCCAACTGCTATGAGTGCCATGGAAACGCCCGAAACAGCCCGCAGAGATGTCACAGATACGTACAACTACCGGCATTTCGGGCCGGAGTACTACGATTTCAAGCGGTTCGACGGTCCCAGACCGGGTGACGAGGCCCCCGATTTCGAGGCGACCACGCTCGATGGGAATGCCGTCAGCCTCTCCGACTTCGGGGGATCCTGGGTAGTCTTAGAGACGGGAAGCCTCACGTGTCCGATTGCCGATTCGAAGGTCCAGGCTATGGATAAACTCTCTCAAAAGTTCGAAGACGTCGTATTCATCCTCTTGTACACGCGGGAGGCCCACCCAGGAGAGAACTGCGAGGCGCACCACTCGTTCCAGGACAAACTGGAACGCGCGAGGAAGTTTGAGGCCGACTACGATGTCGAGCGCACGGTCCTCGTGGACGATATCGAAGGAACGGGCCACCGGAAGTACGGCGGTATGCCGAATTCGGTGCACGTCATCACCCCGGACGGAGTCGTTGTGATGCGGGGCGACTGGAACCACGTGAGCAAGGTCAGGGAGATACTTGAGCGACGGGAGGACGATCGGATATACAAACGGGATATCTACCGGGGGCGGCCGCTTTTTTTCACCCGAAAGAAGGGTGCCATCCGAGTGCTAGTTGAGGCGGGCCCGAGAGCTGTCTGGGACTTCCTGAAGAACATGCCGGTGCTCGGCTGGATGCATCTGAAAAAAGAGTTCAGAAGCAAGTCGTCGAACAAGTAGTTAAGAGACGATCCGCCGCAAAAAGCCCGGAATTCCGCTCAATCGTGATGATCGGTTACCGGTCACGCCGGGCCCGTTAATCCGATGCCGTGATAGATACACGCTCTGTATCTCGCACGGCGATCCTATCCGTTCTTTAGGGTTTCAACGGAGCCGTGATAACGGATCGTCGGCGGACACCGCCAATGCCCCCGCCGTGAGACGGGCGCACGCTCGCTGTGCTCCTCAGTCGCTCGCGCTGCTCGCTCCCTGCGGGCTGCCGTCGTCATCAGAGCGCGGAGCGTTCTGATTGGCTCACGAGCGGTTGCCCTCGTGAAGGCCCGTGCCCGCTCACGGCTGCCCCTTTGCGTCCCGCTCCGCACAGACCGCACCTCGCGCCTCCCCAGCCTCGTCGGCCTCCCTCCGGTCGGCCGACTCCCTCGCGCGGTGCTGTTCGCGGCCGCCACCGGCGGCCGCTCACGGGCGCGCGCCGTCGATACGCCTTTGTCGCCGGACGAGCGAACGGTCGCGTATGGTCCTCGGTCTCCTCGTTCCGGCAGCGGTCTCGTTCGTGTTCGCCGCGATCGCGGCGTACGTGGGCGCCCTCCGCGCGCTGGAGGTGTACTTCGACCCGCATCAGGACAGCGTCTTCCTCATGGACGACCGCGACCCGCCGCGGCGTCAGTGAGGACGCGGCGGCCCCCCGACGCGTCGCCCGCCGAGCGCCCGCAGGCCTCAGTCGTCGCCGAGCAGTTCGACGAGCAGGGCGTTCTGCGCGTGCATCCGGTTCTCCGCTTGGTCCCAGACGAGCGCGCGGTCGGATTCGAGCACGTCGTCGGTGATCTCCTCGCCGCGGTGCGCGGGGAGGCAGTGCATCACCCTCGCGTCGGTGCCGGCGAGCAGGTCGGCGTTCACTTGGAACCCGTCGAAGGCGGCGAGCTTCTCGTCGCGCACGTCCTCTTGGCCCATCGAGATCCACACGTCGGTGTACACCACGTCGGCGTCCTCGACGGCGGCCTCGGGGTCGGTCGTCGGCGTCACGTCCAGCCCGAACTCGGCGGCGCGGTCGAAGACGGAGGGGTTCATCCCGTAGTCGGCGGGGGTGGCCACCTCCACGTCAATGCCCGCCATCGCGGCGCCGACGACGAACGACTGCCCGACGTTGTTGCCGTCGCCGACCCACGCCACCGTGGCGTCCGCGCCGACCGTTTCGCGGATCGTGAGGAGGTCCGCGAGCGTCTGGCAGGGGTGCGCCTCGTCGGTGAGTCCGTTGATCACGGCGCAGTCGGCGTACCCCGCGAGCACCTCGACGTCCGCGTGGTCGAAGAGGCGCGCCATCACGCCGTCGACGTAGCGGCCGAGGACGCGCGCGGTGTCGCGCAGCGGCTCGCCGTGGCCCAGTTGGATGTCGTCGGGGCCGAGGAACATGGCGTGGCCGCCGAGCCGCGTCATCCCGGTCTCGAAGGAGACGCGGGTGCGCGTCGAGGGCTTCTCGAAGATCATCCCGAGCGTCGCGTCCGCCAGTCGGGGGTCGGTCTCGCCCGCCTTCATCGCGGCGGCGCGGTCGAGCAGGGCGTCCAGTTCGGCGGGCGTCACGTCGTCGATGTCGAGGAAGTCGTCGGTGGCGAGTGGCATCGTTGGGTGGTGTGGTGTCGTTGGAGACCGGTCGAGTTCGAAGGTCGCGGCGGTCGGTCAGCGTCGCTCGCGGCAGACCTCGGTCAGCACGGACACGGCGCGGTCGAGGTCGGGCAGCGGGAGCCGCTCGTCGGGCGCGTGGTCGAGGTCGGAGTTGCCGGGGCCGTAGGTGACCATCGGGCAGTCCCACGCGGCCGCGAAGAGGTTCATGTCGCTCGTGCCGGTCTTCCGGAGCAGGCGCACGTCGCCGCCGGCGCCCCGGATCGCGACGCGGAACGCCCGCGCGAGGTCGGTCCGGGGGCTCTCCATCACCGGCGGCATCGGCTCGCCCCAGTGGACCGAGCCGGTGGTCAGCTCGGCCTCCGCCAGCTCGTGGATCTCGTCGACCGGCCGCGAGGGCGGGACCCGGAGCTGGACGTCCATCGTCGCCTCGACGGCGAGCCCGTCGCCGCTCAGGCCGCCGTCGACCGAGATGGGCTTCGTCGTCACCTGGTCGAAGACGGCGGTCTCGTCGTCGTCGGGGGTGAACGTCTCCTCGACGCCGTGCCACCAGTCGATCGCGTGCTGGATCGCGTTCGGCTCCGGCCGCGAGGAGTGGCCCGACTCGCTCGTGTTCACGTACGTCCCCTCCAGCAGGCCGCGGTAGCCGAGGGTGATCCCCCGCCAGCCCGACGGCTCGCCGTTGATCACCGCCTCGGGCGCGTCGCGGTCGCCGATGAGGGCGCGCGCGCCGCCGGAGTCGACCTCCTCGCGGACGACGCCCGCGAACGAGACGCCCGTCTTCACCGCCGCGACCGCCATCGCGACGAGCGGGCCGGTCGCGTCGACCGCGCCGCGGCCCCACAGCACGGGGTCGCCGGGCTCGCCGACGCGCACGTCCGAGGGCTCGGGCAGCTCGCCCTCGGGCGGCGCCGGCCGCACCTCGACGGGGATGTCGCCCGGCACCGTGTCGACGTGGGAGGTGAGGAGGACGGCGTCGTCCGCCGGCGCGCGGACGTTCCCGGCGTCGTCGATCCACGCCTCCCGGCCGTTCGCCTCGAAGAAGTCGACGAGCCGCTCCGCGGCCCGCTCCTCCTCGCCCGACGGCGAGGGGATCGAGACCATGTCGTACAGCAGCTTCCGGGCGGGCGTGTCGCAGGCCGCCGGGTAGCCGCCGCCGGCGACCACGTCGCCGCCCTCCTCGGACGCGGCGTCGGCCTCACGTCCCTTCCCGGCCGCCATCAGCCGATCACCTCCTCGATCGCGTCGACGACCGCGTCGGCGTGCTCGCGCTCGATCGTCAGCGGCGGGAGCAGGCGGAGCACGGTCCGCCCCGCGGGGAGCGCGAGGATCTGGTGCTCGATGGCGAGGTCGCGCAGCAGCCGGTTCGAGCCGCGGCGCACCTCGATCCCCACCATCAGCCCGTCGCCGCGCACGTCGCGCACGTCGTCGCCGAGGCGGTCCCGGAGCTCGCCGCGGAGGTACGACCCCACCTCGTCGGCGTGCGCGGGCAGGTCCTCGCGCTCGATCACGTCGAGGGTGGCGCCCGCGGCCGCGGAGACGACCGGGCCACCGGAGAACGTCGAGCCGTGGTCGCCGGCGTCCGCGGCGATCCAGTCGCGGCACAGCGTCGCGCCGATCGGGAGCCCGCTGCCGAGCCCCTTCGCGGTCGTGAGGATGTCCGGGACCACGTCGTGATT
Source organism: Halorubrum sp. ASP1 (assembly GCF_005435135.1). NCBI lineage: Archaea > Methanobacteriati > Methanobacteriota > Halobacteria > Halobacteriales > Haloferacaceae > Halorubrum > Halorubrum sp. ASP1. The sequence goes on from NZ_SGUA01000003.1 coordinate 61,089, forward strand.
CTCCGCGGCCCACATCGACCCGGTCCGGCCGAGCCCGGTCTGGATCTCGTCGAGGATCATCGCGGCGCCGCTCGTCGCGGTCGCGACCCGGACGGCCTGGAGGTACTCGGTCGGGACGGGGTTGATCCCGCCCTCGCCCTGGAGCGGTTCCAGGATGACCGCGGCGGTGTCCTCGTCGACGGCCTCGCGCATCGCGTCGGCGTCGCCGTACTCGACGAACTCGACGCCGCCCGCGAGCGGGCCGAACCCCTGCTTGTACTTGTCCTTCCAGGTCGTCGCGAGCGTCCCCATCGTCCGGCCGTGGAACCCCTGCGTGGTCGCGACGATCTTCTCGCGGCCCGTCGCGTGCCGGGCGAACTTCAGCGCGGCCTCGTTCGCCTCCGTGCCGGAGTTACAGAGCCAGACGTTGTCGACGTCGACGGGCGCGAGCTCGGCCAGCCGCTCGTACAGCGCCGTCCGCGCCGCGTGCGGGTACGACGCCTGGACGTACATGAGCTCCTCCAGCTGGCTCGTCGCGGCGTCGACGACCTCGGGGTGGCAGTGGCCGACCGGCGTACAGGCGTAGCTGGCGCCGAAGTCGAGGTACTCGGTGCCGTTCGCGTCCGTGAGGTGGACCCCGTCGCCCGAGGCGATCTCGATCGGCTTCTCGGAGAAGACGAAGCCGCTCACGCGGTCTCACCCCCTTCCTCGGGGGCCTCGCCGCCGCCGGCGTCGTCGCCCGCGCCGTCGCCGAGCGCGGACCGCTCGATGGCCGTCCCCTCGCCGCCGAGCGCGGCGACGACCGGGTTGCGGACGTTGGCGTCCGCGATCACGACGCGGCCGGCGCCGCCCTCGAGCGCCTCCGTCGCGGCCATCACCTTCTTGCCCATGAACCCCTCGGCGGCGTCCTCGACGGCCGCCAGCTCCTCGGGCGTCGCGGCCGCGTCGATGCGGGTCTCGGGGTCGTCCGGGTCGGCGTACACGCCCGACACGTCGGTCAGGAGGACGAGGTCGGCGCCGAGCGCGCCGGCGACCGCCGCGGCCGCGCGGTCGGCGTCCGCGTTGACGGGGGTCACCTCGCTGTCGCCCTCGTCGCCCGCCATCGGCGGCGAGACGACCGGGGTGTAGCCGTCGTCGAGGAGGCCGGCGAGCAGGGAGGCGTTCACCGACTCGATCGTTCCGGAGTGGTCGCCGCGGCGGATCTTCCGCTTGCCGTCCTCGACGACGCGGACCGCCGACTTGCGGGGCCCGGAGAGGAGACCGCCGTCGACGCCCGAGAGGCCGACCGCGTCGACCCCGGCCGACCGGAACCGCGCCGTCAGCTCGGTGTTGAGCTTGCCCGCCATCGCCATCGCGAACGCCTCCATCGTCTCCGCGTCGGTGAAGCGGCCGGTGACGCCGGAGGCGGACTCGACGTACTCGGGCTCGATGCCGAGCCGTTCGAGCGTCTCGTCGACGACCGTCGAGCCGCCGTGGACGACGACGACCTCGCGGCCGTTGGCCGCCAGGTGCGCCACGTCGCCGACCGCGCCGGCGGGGTCGACCGCCTTCGCGCCGCCGACCTTCACGACGACCGGGGGCTCGTCGGCGGCCGCGCCGCCGGTCCGCTCCCCGCTCATGGCGACCCCACCGGGTGGAGCCCGTCGAACTCGAGGCCGGCGGTCTCGGGCAGCCCGAGCGCGACGTTCGCCGCGTGGACCGCCTGGCCCGCCGAGCCCTTGGTCATGTTGTCGATAGCCGAGAAGACGACGACGCGCCGGTTCCCGGGGTCGAGCTCGAAGCCGACCTCGCCGTGGTTCGTCCCGGCGACCGACTTCGGCTCGGGGTAGCGGTAGACGCCGCCCCCGCCCGAGACGATCCGCATGAACGGCTCGTCGGCGTAGGCGTCGCGGTACGCGCCCCACAGGTCCCCCTTCGAGACCGGCTCGTCGGGGAAGACGTGGCAGGTCGCGCTCGCGCCGCGCACCATGTCGACCGCGTGGACGGTGAAGGAGACGGAGAGGCCGAGGTACGCCTCGATCTCCGCCTCGTGGCGGTGCCCCGTGGGCGCGTACGGGCGCACGACGCCCGACCGCTCCGGATGCGAGGAGGCCGCGCCGCCGCCGGCGCCGCCCTCCGAGGAGCCGACCTTCACGTCCACGACGACCTCGCCGGCCTCGGGACCGAGCGCGCCCGCGTCGACGAGCGGCTTCAGCCCGAGGATCGCCGCGGTCGCGTTGCAGCCGCCGCCGGCGATCAGGTCGGCGCCGGGGAGATTTTCGCGGTTGATCTCCGGGAGCGCGTACTCGGCGCGTTCCAGGTACTCGGGCGACTCGTGGCCGTCGTACCACTCGTCGTAGGCGTCGGCCTCGGGGAGCCGGAAGTCCGCCGAGAGGTCGACGACCGTGTCGGCCGCCTGCAAGAACTCGTCGACCCGGCCCATCGAGACGCCGTGGGGCGTCGCCGCGAACAGCACGTCGACCGACTCTAGATCGTCGGGGTCCGAGAAGCGCAGGTCGAGCCCGCGCAGGTTCGGGTGCGAGCGCCCGACGGTCATGTTGTCGGCCGACCGCGAGGTGGCCTGGACGACCTCGAATCCCGGGTGGCCGGCGAGGAGCCGCAGCAGCTCGCCGCCGGTGAAGCCGGTGCCGCCGACGACGCTCGCGGTGTACGTCTCCGCGGTCGCGTCGCCGCCGTCGGTCGTGTTCACGCGTCCACCCCCGCGACCGATCCCTCGGCGAACTCGCCCGCTTTCGCCTCCAGCCAGTCGACGACCCGCGCCGGAACGTCCACGTCGGTGGCCGCGTCGAGCGCCTTGAACTCGACGGTGTGGTTCACCTCGTGGACGGTGTAGTCCTCCGCGCCGCCCTCGGCGGGGTCGGCGTCCGCGTCGACGCCCACTTCCATCAGGTCGACGCCGAGCATGCCGCCGCCGACCGCGTCCGAGGCCTTCTCGACCAGTTCCGTCGCCCGCTCGTCGAGGTCGAACGACTCCGTCTCGCCGCCCTTCGCGGCGTTCGTGAGCCAGTGGTCGGACGACCGCGTCATCGCCGCGACCGGCTCGCCGTCGACCGCCAGGACGCGGACGTCGCGGCCGGGCTTGTCGACGAACTCCTGGACGTAGAACACCTTGTGCTCGTAGTGGCCGAGCGTCTCCTTGTGTTCCAGTATCGCCTCGGCGGCGTTGCGCGAGTCGATCTTCGCCATCAGCCGGCCCCACGAACCAGTGACCGGCTTGAGGACGCACGGGTAGCCGAACTCCTCGATCGCTTCCAAGGCGGCCTCCTTCGTGAACGCCACCTCCGTCGCCGGGGTCGGCACGTCCGCCTCGGCGAGCGCGAGCGAGTTCCTCGCCTTGTCGGCGCAGACGTCGCCCGTCTCGGGGGAGTTCACCACCGGGACGCCGTAGCTGTCGAGGAAGCGGGTCGCGTACAGCGACCGGCTCGTCGACAGGCAGCGGTCGACGACGAGGTCGAGGTCGTCGACCACCGCCGTCGTGGACTCCAGCCCGAACCGCTCCGTCCGGACGTCGATCTTCTCGACCGCGTGGCCCCGGTCGCGAAGCTCGTCGAGGAGGAGCTTCTCGTCTTTCCGGATCCGAGAGTAGAGGACCCCTACGCGCATGTCGACCACTCGCGTGTCGCGGCCGTGGCGGTCGTCGCCATCTACTCGCCCCAGTCCTCCTCGAGCTCCGGCGCCTCCTCCAAGACGACCGGGTCGAGCGAGATGACCTCCAGTTCGGTCCCGGTGACCGGACTGTCGATGATCTCGCCGACCTCGACGTCGGCCGGGATCTCGATCTCCTCGCCCGTGATCGGGTCCTCCGCGGTCAGGGTGTCGGTGTCGCTCGTCATCGTGCCCACATCTCCGCCGTGAACGGGCATAAAGGCTTCGAACTTATAAGATAATTTATACAAAGTGGATCGGCCGCTAACGGAAGAATATCGGCGAAATACCGGCGTGACGAGATCGAATGTCAGATCTCGGTAGTAAGTATGTCCCCCTACGGGGACGGTCGTCGTCGTCGGTCGGGTCGGTCCCGACCGAGCCGACGCCGACCTCGCGGGCGTCGCGGCTCAGACATAGCGGTCGACCTCCGCGTCCAGCGCCTCGCTCGCGTCGGCGAGCGCGTCGCGCTCGGCCGTCAGCGCGGCCTCGTCTCCCTCGATCCCCGCCTCGGCGTCGGCGAGCGCGTCGGCGAGCGCGTCGGGCGCCGGTCCCCCGACGGAGTCGCGGCTCGCGACGCTTTCGGCCGGGTCGAGCGTCGACTCCACGTCCTCGCGGCTCACGTACGCGGAGAGGGGCTCGCCCGTCACCTTTCGAGCGGCCTCGTCAACTTTTGCGGCCGCCGCGGCCGGCGAGTCGTCGTCCGCGACCGTCTCCGCCGCGGCCGCGACGATCTCGTGGGCCGTCCGGAAGGGTAACCCGCCGGTCGCGAGCAGGTCGGCGACGCCCGTGGCCGTCGAGAACCCCTCTCCGGCGGCCGTCGCGAGCGCCGCCTCGTCCCACTCGGCGGTCGCGACCGCGCCCGCGGCGACCTCGGTCGCCTCCCGCACGTCGCCCGCGACCTCGAAGACGCTCGCGTGAGCGCGCTGGAGGTCGCGGTTGTAGGCGCGCGGGAGCCCCTTCAGCAGGCTCAGCGTGCCGGTCGCCTCGCCGATCGCGTCGCCCGCCACGCCGCGGGTCAGCTCCAGCGTGTCGGGGTTCTTCTTCTGGGGCATGATCGAGGAGGTGGAGGCGTACGCGTCGGCCAGTTCGACGACGCCCTTGTTCGAGAAGACGATCAGGTCCTCCGCGAGCCCCGACAGCGTCGTCGCGAGCGTCGCGAGCGCGCTCGCCGACTCCGCGAGGAAGTCGCGCGCGGAGGCGGCGTCCATCGAGTTGCGGACCGTCCCGTCGAAGCCGAGCAGCCCGGCGGTGCGGTCGCGGTCGACGTCGAACGGGGTCCCCGCGAACGCGGCCGCGCCGAGGGGCGACCGGTTCACGCGGTCGTACGCGTCGAGCAGCCGCTCCGTGTCGCGCGCGAGCCCGCCCTCGTACGACAGCAGGTAGTGTCCGACCGTCGTCGGCTGGGCCGGCTGGAGGTGGGTGTACCCCGGCATCACCGTCTCCGCGTGCTCTTCGGCGACCTCGACGAGGGCCTCGCGGGCCGCGACCGTCGCCTCGACGGCGTCGAGCAGGTCATCGCGCAGGCGGTAGCGGATACACGTCGCCACCTCGTCGTTGCGCGAGCGGGCGGTGTGCATCCGGCCGCCGTCCGGGCCGACCCGGTCGATGACCGCGGTCTCGATTGCCTCGTGGACGTCCTCGCCGGCGGGGAGTTCGCCGTGCCCGGCGGCCTCGACGGCGTCGAGCGCGCCGAGGATCTCGCCCGCGACCGCGTCGTCGACGATCCCCTGTTCCGCGAGCATGACCACGTGCGCGCGGTCGACCGCGAGGTCCGCCTCGAAGATGGCCGCGTCGGCCGCGAGGCTCGACAGGAACTCGCGGGCGGGGCCGCCGCTGAAGCGGTCGCGGCGGACGGCGGTGTCGCTCCCGCCGCTCGCTCCGCCGTCGGCGTCCGCCGCGGCGTCGGGATCGTCGTCGGTCATCTACTTCCCGTCGTCCGTCGCGTCCGGTTCACCGGATCCGTCGGTGGCCAGTTCGGGCTTCGAGACGCTCGCCTTCACGTCGTTCGCGAGGCGCTCCTGGAGGCCGTGGTACTTCGCGACGCCCGTCGCGTCGGACTGCGCGATGCCCGCCACGTCCTCGGTGTTGAACGAGGCCATCTCCTCGGAGTAGACGGCGTACTCGGAGTCGCGCGCGACGACGCGGCAGTCGCCGCCCGAGACCTTCACCGTCGCCGTGCCGGTGACCACGTCCTGCGTCTCGTCGACGAAGGCGTTCAGCGCGTCGACGACGGGCGCGAACACGAGCCCCTCGTAGGCCTTCTCGGACCACTCCTGCTCGATCCCCTTCTTGAACGAGCGCTCGTTCTTCGTCAAAACGAGGTCTTCGAGCGCCTGGTGGGCGGTCAAGAGGACGGTCGCGGCCGGGTGCTCGTAGTTCTCGCGCACCTTCAGCCCGAGCATGCGGTCCTCCATCACGTCGGTGCGGCCGACGCCGTAGCCGCCGGCGTACTCGTTGAGGTGCTGGATGAGCGGGACCGGGTCCATCGCCTCGCCGTCGACCGCGACCGGGACGCCCGCCTCGAACGTCACCTCGATGGTGGTCTCGCCCTCGGGCTCCGCGGTCCACTCGTAGATGTCCTCCGGCGGCTCGTAGTCCGGGTTCTCCAGCTTCCCGCCCTCGACCGCGCGCGACCAGATGTTCTCGTCGATGGACCAGACGCCGCCGTCGCCGGCCTCGACGGGAAGGTCCTTCTCGGCGGCGTAGTCGATCTCCCACTCGCGGGTGAGGCCCAGCTCGCGCACGGGGGCGATCACGTCGAGGTCGGAGCCGCGCCAGACCGCCTCGAAGCGGAGCTGGTCGTTGCCCTTCCCCGTACAGCCGTGCGCGATGGCGTCGCAGCCCTGCTCCTCGGCGACGCCGAGGATCGCCTCGGCGATGACCGGACGCGCGAGGGCGGTGCCGAGCGGGTAGCCCTGGTAGCTGGCGTTCGCCTTCACCGCATCGAAACAGAGGTCCGCGAACTCCTCCTTCGCGTCGACGACGTGGATGTCGAGCCCCAGCGCCTCCGCGGTCTCTTCTGCCTCGTCGAACTCCTCCGTCGGCTGGCCGACGTCGACGTTGACGCCGATGACCTCGTCGTAGCCGTACTCCTCTTTCAGCAGCGGTACGCAGACCGTGGTGTCGAGTCCCCCGCTGAACGCGAGTGCAACGCTCGTCATTACCAGAGTACACCCTCCCTACGCCCTTAAATTCAGCGGTTTAAATATTGTAAGAAAAAGGCGAAGCGGCCGCTCGCGGAACGCGGAGTCGAGACTCTTCGGAACGGAGCGGCGCGAACGCGACGAGAGGTGAGGATTACTGGCCCGAAGGGCCTCGTCGTCGCGCCGCGCCGGAGGCCGGTCGCGGCGGTCGGACATCTCGTCGCGGTCGCAGGGCTCGTCGGTCTCGGAGAAGGGCGGCGTCGAGACGAGCCGCTGCGGTCATCACGTGTACGTATCCGATCTCCGGTATAAAACTGTTCCGCACCGCTCGACCGTCGCAAGGCTTGCCGGACCGGTTCCCGAGGGCGTCCGCCCGACTACAGCGCCTCGCGGTACGCCGCCAGCGTCTTCTCGACGTCCTCCTCGGTGTGCGCGTAGGAGGTGAACTGGCACTCGAACTGGTTCGCGGTGAGGAACACGCCGCGGTCTTTCATCTCCTGCCAGAACACGCGCTCCCAGCGGTCGGTCGCGGCGTCGGCCACGTCGGCGCCCGTCTTCGGGCAGGCGTCGTACCGGGCGCAGTCGGGGTCCTGTCGGCAGCCGCCCGCGCAGCAGGCGTCGACGTCGTCGGGCGCCTCGCGGGTGAACACCGTCTTGAACATCGAGTCGGTGCCGACGACGGTGTACTCCGGCGCGCGCTCGGCGCAGATCTCGGCGATCCCCTCGCGGAGCTTCCGACCGAGGCGGTTGACGTGTTCGTACACGTCGTTCTCGGCGGCGTACTCCAGGCCGGCCTTCCCGGCGGCCATCGTCACCGGGTGCCCGGAGAAGGTCCCGGACTGGAACACCTCGCCGGCCGGGGTGAACCCCTCGATAATCTCCGCCTTCCCGCCGATGGCGCCGACGGGGAAGCCGCCGCCGATGATCTTGCCGAACGTCGTCACGTCGGGGGTGACGCCGAACTTCGACTGCGCGCAGCCGAGGCCGCCCACCCGGAACCCGGTGATCACCTCGTCGAAGATCAGAAGCGAGCCGTGGTCGTCACAGAGGTCCCGCAGCGTCTCGTGGTAGCCGTCGACGGGCATCACGATCCCCATGTTGGCTAAGATTGGCTCCACGAGGACGGCGGCGATGTCGTCGCCGTGCTCCGCGAACACCTCCTTGGCCGCCGCCGGGTCGTTGAACGGGATCGGCAGGGTGTGTTCGGCGAACGACTCGGGGATCCCCGCCGTCGAGGGGTGCGCGTCCCCCGGCGACCCCTCGACGAGGGTCGACTCCTGCGCGCCGTGGTAGCCGCCCTGCATCACGACGATCTTGTCGCGGTCGGTGTGGCCGCGGGCGAGCCGCACCGCCGACACCGTCGCCTCCGTGCCGGAGTTGACGAAGCGGATCGACTCCACGCTGGGGACGTGGCGAGCGACGAACTCGGCGTGTTCGACCTCGACCTCCGTGGGCGCGCCGTACATGGGCCCCTCCGCGACGTGGGACTGGACCGCCGCCTCGACCGGGTCGGGGAGGTCGTGGCCGTACAGCAGCGGCCCGTACCCCATCACCCAGTCGACGTAGCGGTTCCCGTCCGCGTCGATCACGTGGCCGCCGTCGCCGCGCTCGACGAAGAACGGATGCGGCATCGTCGCCCGGACGGAGGAGTTGACGCCGCCGGGCATCGCCGACAGCGCGCGGTCGTACAGCCCGCGCGAGCGCTCGTGGTTCATACCGATCGGTTGGGGCGTCGGGCTGAAAGTAGTTGCCGAACCGGGCGAACCGCTTCGGACGCCGAGAAAACGACCCGTCGGACCGCGCGTCGCGCGCCTACACCGCCTCCGGACCGGTCGCGCCCGTCCGGACCTGTAGCGCGTCCTCGACGGGCATGATGAACACCTTGCCGTCGCCCGCCTCGCCGGTCTTCGCGGCGTCGGCGATGGCGTTCGCGACCTCGTCGGCCGGGATGTCGGCGACGACGACCTCGACTTTCACCTTCTGGTGGAGGTCGACAGTGAACTCCTCGCCGCGCCACTGGCCGGTCTTCGCGGGCTGGGAGCCGCGACCGGAGACGTTCGTGACGGTGAGCGACGGCGCCTGCACCTCGGCGAGCGCCTGCTTGATGTCGCCGAGCTTGTCGGGCCGGACGACCGCCGTGACCATCTTGATCTGCGCGCCCGCCGCCGCGCCGCCGTCGGCGCGCGGCGACCCGCCGTCGGACTCGGTCGTGTCGACGACGGACGGGCCGCCGTCGGTGGCGACGCGGTCGCCGCCGAACTCGGGGTAGGTCTCGACGCCGTGCTCGGAGATGTCGAGCCCCTCCTGTTCGTGCTCCGGCGTGACGCGCGCCTCGCCGGACGCCTTGAGCACGTACCAGACCGCGGCGGTCGCGGTGATCGTCCAGCCGCCGATGATGACCACGCCCACGAGCTGGGCGACGAAGTGCGCGCCGATGCCGGCGCTGAGCTGGCCCGGCGCGGCGACGAACGGGAACAGCAGCGTGCCGAGCACGCCCGCGCTCCCGTGGACCGGGAACACCGCGCAGACGTCGTCGATCTTCAGCGTGTCGGAGACGAACTCGAAGACGATCGGGAGCTGCGCGCCTGCGAGGCCGCCGACGACGACGGCGCCCCACCACGCCGTGGTGTCGGGGATGGCGGTGATGCCGACGAGGCCGGCGAGCAGGCCGTTCGCGACGTACAGCGTGTCGACCTTCCCGGTCTTGAGCCACACGACGAGCGCGGCGCCGATCCCGCCCGACGCCATCGCGATCGTCGTCCCCATCGCGACGAGGTTGAGCGTCAGCGTGTTGAACACGCCGCCGCTGACGACGGACGCCGTGCCGACGTTGAAGCCGTACCAGCCGAACGCGAGGACGAGCGTCCCCAGCACGGCGAACGTCAGCGAGTGGCCGGGGATGACGTTCGTCGAGCCGTCCTTCGCGTAGCGGTCCATCCGCGGACCGAGGACGGCCGCGGCCGTGAGGCCCGCGATACCGCCCATGCCGTGGACGATCATGCCGCCCGCGAAGTCGTGGAACGCGACGCCGGTCAGCTGAGCGACGAGCCCGTCACCGGAGGCCGACCAGGTGAACGCGATGACCATCGGGTAGATGACCGCGGCCAGCAGGAACGTGTACGTGACGTACGCGCGGAGCTTCGCGCGCCCCGCGACCGCCCCGGAGACGATCGTCGCGGCGGTCATCGCGAAGACGGCGCCGTAGAGCCAGTTGACGTACGGGCCGACGACGCCGGACTCGACGGCCATCTCGCCGCCGGAGAACAGCGCGCCCGCCGCCGACGTGATCCCCGCCGACCCGTTCACGAGGCTCGTGAACGTCGTGCCGATGAGGAAGAACACCGTCACCCCGACGCTCCAGGTCAGGAGGTTCTTCGTCAGCTGGTTCGCGACGTTCTTCGAGCGTACCTGGCCCGCCTCCAGCATGGCGAAGCCGGCGTGCATGAAGAAGATGAGGAAAGTGACGACGAGGATCCACGTTCCGTTCATCGCGGACGCGAACGTGCTCGGGTCGATCGCCGCGAGGACGCCGGCCGTCACGCTTCACTCACCTCTACTGAACGCGCGTCTGGTTCGAACCGTGTTTCGCTCGTGTTCATGCGTTGAATCACGTCTCGACTCCCGGGAACGCCCACATATAAACGTTTGAGTTGGGTTTCTCAAAAAATGTGTTTGATAATACGCCGCACGTCAGATATAAAGACGAGGATATGTAATATAAGGATGTTTAACGCGGGATTCCGCGGCAATCGTTGCGAGAGAACCGAACGGACGTATTATCAAAAAGTTGCTATTTCGCCGCCGATCGGGTGGAATCCGGCGCATCGCGCCGAGGCGCGGGCGGTCGTGGCAAAAATCGCCACAGCCAAATCGCGTCTACCGGTGAAAAAGGCCCCCTACCTGTCGATATCGGGCGTTTCGGCGGCGTTCGAAGAAAGTTGACGTTCGTCAACCGGCCGCGCGGTCGGGCGACCGCCCGTCCGATCCGCGCGAGCCGCCCGCCCGACGCGCCGCCCGCGGGGAGACCGACCCGCCGGTCACTCGGGCTTCAGCCCCTCGTTCTGGACGCGCATCACGGCCTCGCCGTCGGCGAGGTTCGGCGCGTCGACGAGGCGGACGATCCGCTTGTCGCCCTTCGACTTCCGGAGGTAGATCCGGAAGGTAGAGGCGTGCCCAAGGATGTTGCCGCCGATCGCCTGGGTCGGGTCGCCGAAGTAGGAGTCCGGGTTCGACGCGACCTGGTTGGTGACGAGGATGGCGGTGTTGTACAGGTCGCCGAGGCGCATCAGGTCGTGGAGGTGCTTGTTGAGCTTCTGCTGTCGCTCGGCGAGCTCGCCGCGGCCGACGTACTCCGCGCGGAAGTGCGCGGTGAGCGAGTCGACGCAGACGATCCGGATCGGCCACTCCGTCTCCTCGTGTTCGCCGGCAAGCTCCTTCGCCTTCTCGGCGAGGAGGATCTGGTGGTTGGAGTTGAACGCCTTCGCGACGTGAATCTGGTCGAGGAACGCCTCGACGAGCGCCGCTAACGCCTCCTCGTCCGAGGGCGTGCCCTCGATCTCGCGGCGCTCCATCTCGTCGGCGAGGATCTCGTCGTCGAGCCCCCGGACCATGTCGTCGATCCGCTCCGGGCGGAACGTGTCCTCGGAGTCGACGAAGATACAGCCGCCGTCGAGGCCGCCGTTCTCCGGCTCCAGCTGGACGTTGACCGCCATCTGGTGGGTGACCTGCGACTTGCCGGACCCGAACTCGCCGTACACCTCGGTGATCGACTGGGTCTCGATGCCGCCGCCGAGGAGGTCGTCGACCTCGTCGATCTGCCAGGAGAGCTTGCCGATCTCCTGGCGGCGCTCAAGCACGCTCGCGCCCGTCTCGAACCCGCCCACGTCGGCGGCGTCGCGGGCGGCGTTGATGATGTCCGCGGCGGACGACTCGCCGATGTCGGCGGTGTTGGACATCTCGCCGGGGCTCGCGACCGCGATCGACTGGTAGCTCTCGAATCCGTTGTCCACGAGCTTGTCCGCGGTCGCCGGGCCGACGCCGGGGAGGTCCTCGAGTTCGTCTTCAGGCATGTACACGGTTCTTGTTCGCCATCGGGTATAAAGACTGGTTTACACCCGAGTGAAAGTGAAACGGACGCAGCGAGTCCGCTCGCTCGCGGTTCGCTCGCTCTCGAACGGACTCGCCGGAGCGGACGCCCCGACCGGCCGGTGAAACTGGTCGGCCGGGCGGTCGCGACGCCGACCGAGGGGGCCTCAGAAGCCGACGCGGCGGACGTAGTCGAGGTCGCGGATCTCCACGAGCAGGTCGCCCGACAGGTCGGCGTCGGTGATCACGTACAGCTTCGGGTCGTCGGTGAACTCGGGGTCCTCGCTCAGCACCTGTCGGATCGAGACGCCGCGGTCGGCTAGGATTCCGGTCACCTCGGCGACGATCCCGGCCTCGTCGGCGGCCGCGACCTCGATGGTGAGCACCGTGAGGTCCAGGACGGGCGCTAAGTCCATCAGGCTCGGCACCGACGAGATGTTGGTGAAGATGCGCTTCAGCTCGGGGTCGGCCAGGATCGCGTCCGTCGTCGAGTCGACGACGCGGCGGTCGACGTCGAGCTCCCGCGCGATGCCGGTGTACGGGATCTCGATCCCGCCGGAGACGACCCGGCCCTCCTCGTTGACGGAGAAGCCGCGCTCCAGGAACAGCCGGATCACCGCCTGCTGGCTGGGTGACCCCTCGAACTTCTCGAGGATCTCGTCGAACATTCGTTGCTACGGATCGGCGATACGAGGGGTTAAAAAACGGGGTCCCGTCGCAGCGGTCAGTTCGCCATCGCCGAGTAGACGCCCCCGAGGACTGCGCCGTAGACGACGTGGCCGACGAGGCTCTCGACCCCGACGTTCGGCAGCGGAGGCGCGCCCGCGAAGCCAACGGCGCCCAGCCAGATCGGCATCACGACGACGGCGAGCGCGACCCACACGACGAGGCCGTAGCCCGCGCCGGCGCCGACGCCTGTCCCGATCGAGTCGCCGAGAGCGGGTCTCAGGCTCGCGATCGCGACGAGTCCGAGACCGATGATCGCGCCGTGGGACACGTGGATCACCCAGCCGAGGGCGCCGGCGGGCCCCGCGATGCCGTACATCGCCGGGATCCCCATCTTGAGGACGCCGGGCGTCAGTATCGACATCATCGCGCCGAAGGCGAGCGCTCCGACGATGCCGCCGGTCACGCCCGCCTGCCAGCGTCCGGTCTCGGTCGGTACGTCGGTCGCAGTCGCAGTTTCTGTGGCCATGTCACTACCGAGGTGGCCTGAGAACCGGTAATAGATGCCGGAATAATGCGACTCGCTCGCACCGACCCCAAAGAAATATATATTTGTTGAAGCCTCAAATACGGACTAAAATCGGCTCGCCCCCCGCCGGACCACTTCCGCCTCGCCACCCCACCCCTTTTGGCCGGTGGCGCCGAACCCCACCCCGTGTCAGAGTCGCCGCACCTGCGGTTCTTCCCGTACGAGGAGCCCTACCCGAACCAGCGCGAGGCGATGGACAGGGTCGCCAACGCGTTAGACCGGGGGCAGGACGTGCTGTTCGAGGGGGCGCCCGGGACGGGCAAGACGCTCTCCGCGCTCGTGCCCGCCTTGGAACACGCCCGCGAGCACGACCGCACGGTCGTCATCACGACCAACGTCCACCAGCAGATGCGGCAGTTCGTCGAGGACGCCCGCGCCATCACCCGCGAGGAGCCGATCCGCGCCGTCGTCTTCAAGGGGAAGTCGTCGATGTGCCACATCGACGTCGACTATCAGGAGTGTCAGACCCTCCGGGACACCACCCGCGAGATGGTCGAGACGGAGTCGGAGGTCCGCGAACTGGAGTCGCGACAGCGCGAGCTGTTAGCCGAGAGCCGCGAGGGCGACGCGAGCGCCGCGGAGGCCCGCGAGGCGATCATGGACGAGCTCGACGAGCTGGAGGGCGAGCTCGACGAGTACGAGGCCGCGAACGTCTGCGAACACTACCGGAACAACCTCACCCGCGACACCGACGAGTTCTTCGGCTGGCTGTTCGAGGACGTCCGGACCCCCGAAGACGTGTACGCGTACGCCGACGAGCGCGAGCTGTGCGGCTACGAGCTGCTGAAGGAGGGGATGGAGGGCGTCGACCTCGTCGTCTGTAACTACCACCACCTGCTCGACCCGAACATCCGCGAGCAGTTCTTCCGCTGGATCGACCGCGACCCGAGCGAGATAATCACCGTCTTCGACGAGGCGCACAACATCGAGGACGCCGCGCGCGACCACGCCACCCGGACGCTGACCGAGAACACCTTAGACGCCGCGCTCGACGAGCTGGCCGACAGCGACGACTCCCGCGCCGAGCCCGCGGAGAACGTCCTCCGCGCCTTCCGCGACGCCCTCGTCGAGACCTACGAGGACGGGCTCGGGTTCGGCGGAGTCGACGAGAACTGGGAGGACGTCTCGATCGCCAACGACGACCGCCGCGACGACCTCACGCTGGCGTTCCTCCGCAACTACGAGGGGCGAGGGATCGACGCCGAGGCCGAGCTCGCCGTCCAGCTCGGCCAGGCGATAGACGAGGAGTACGAGCGCCGCTACCGCGACGGCGAGGCGACGACCCGCTCGGAGTCGCAGACGCTCGCGGCCGCCCGGTTCGTCGCGACGTGGATGGACGAGGGGGCCGAGTTCGGCCAGTACCCGGTGGTCTCCGTCCGGCGCGACGCGGGCACCGACGAGGTGTACGGGCGGGCGGAGCTGTACACCTGTATCCCGCGGAGCGTCACCGGCGAGCTGTTCGACGAGGTGGCCGCCTCGGTCCTGATGAGCGCGACGCTGCGCCCGTTCGACGTGACCGAGGACGTGCTGGGGTTGGAGGACGTCGCGTCGATGGCCTACGAGATGGGCTACCCCGAGGCGAACCGCCGGACGTTCGCCGCCGACGTGCCGCCGCTTTTCGCCTCGGACCGCAACGACCCGGAGACCCAAGAGGCGGTGTCGTCGCTGCTCCGCGACGCGATCCGATTCACGCCGGGCAACACGCTCGCCTTCTTCCCCTCGTACGCGGAGGCCGAGCGCTACCACGAGCGGCTCACCGGCCCGGGCGGGGCGGCGTCCGGCGGCGTCGCCGAGGGCTCCGGCAAGGCGGGCGCGGCCGACCTCGGAACCGTCTACCTCGACGGCCCGGGCGTGGACGAGGAGCGGCTCCGCAGCGAGTTCGTCGAGAGCGACGGCGCCGCGCTGTTCACGTCGCTGTGGGGGACGCTCGGCGAGGGGGTGAGCTTCGACGGCGACGACGCACGCACGGTCGTCGTCGTGGGCGTCCCGTACCCGCACCTCTCGGACCGCACCCAGGCCGTTCAGGACGCCTACGACCGGGCGTTCGCGGACCGCGACCGCGCCCGCGACTCGGGGTGGACCTACGCGGTCGAGATCCCGACGATCCGCAAGACGCGGCAGGCGCTCGGGCGCGTGATCCGCGGGCCCGACGACTTCGGGGTTCGAATCCTCGCGGACCGCCGCTACACGACCGCCGACATGGGGAAGTACTCGGTCCGGTCCGCGTTCCCGCCCGAGGAGCGCGAGGAGCTGCTCGACGTCGACCCGACGAAGCTGAAGTTCGCGATGCTGAACTTCTACCAGGACCACGACGCCTACGACGGCCAGCCGCCGTCGCCGTGAGGCGGTCGCGGGCGGGGTCCGCCGCCGCGCCGCGGTCGTTCGCGAGGACCGCCGGCGACCCTACCCCGGCATCGACGCGATCAGGATCGAGGCCACGAGCAGGAGCCCGCTGAGCAGCGTCGTGACCACGCCGTGGATCAGCGTCATCGCGAGCACCGTCCGCCGCGGCTGCTCGTAGCTCCACCAGAACATCGTCCCGTCGACGAGGAGCGCCGCGAGGAGGATGAGCGCCCCGGAGAGTTCGAACGCGTTCCCGACGACGCTGATCACGGCGGGCAGGGGCCCGACGTAGAGGGCGCGCCGGGGGTCGACGTCGCCGAGGACGTTCCGGGCCGCGATGTGCGCGGTCACGGAGAGGAACAGCGCCAACAGGACGGTCGTCCCGAGCACGGAGACCGGCGTCACCGTCTGTAAGAGCATGGTCGGTCTACGGGGCGACGACTAAAAGTGGTCGCGGAACGCGGCCGCGTCGGTCCCGCTCCCGTCGCGGGGTCGCGGCGTCACCCCAGCAGTCCGAGCCCGTTCAGCTCCTCGACGATCACGTCGACGGCGGCGGCCGCGTCGTCGGCGCTGGTGCCGCCGGTGACGACGACCTTGCCGCTGCCGAACAGCAGCGCGACGACCTCCGGCTCGTCGAGGCGGTAGACGAGCCCGGGGAACTGCTCCGGCTCGTACTCGATGTGCTCCAAGCCGAGGCCGATCGCGATCGCGTTCAGGTTCAGGCTCTCGCCGAGGTCGGCCGAGGTGACGATGTTCTGGACCGTTATGTCCGGGTCCTCGATCGGGATCTGGAGCGCGCGGAGCTCCCCGAACACGGTGTCGAGGCTCTCGTGGACCGCCTCGATCGAGTTCGCCCCCGTACAGACGATCTTCCCCGACCGGAAGATCAGAGCGGCCGATTTCGGGTCCGTGGTCCGGTAGACGAGCCCGGGGAACTGCTCTGGGTCGTAGTCGGCGCCCTCGAGGTCCATCGCGACGCTCTGGAGATCGAGCTCCTGTCCGATCCCCGTGGAGGCAACGACGTTCTCTACGGTGATCGTCTCCTTCGGGTCGGCCGTCATCACCTCGATTCTCGCCCGAACGCACTTAAATGGTGGCCGGCCGGAACCGCCACGCTATTGCCGCCGCCGCGCGGAGCCGTCGGCGTGTACTGGCTCGAACTCGCCGGCGAGACGGACGCCTTCGCGGCCCGCGAGGCCGCGACCGCCGCGACCGGCGTCGACCTCCTCGCGCCGGGAGTCGCGCGCACCGGCGGGATCGATCCCGATCACGCCGGCCGGCTCGCGTACACTCGCGCCGCGCACGAGGCGATCGCGCGGACGGACGCCGACGTCGACGCCGCGGCCGCCGCGCTCCGGGCCGCGTCGCTCGACCGATCCGGGAGCGTGGCGGTTCGCGCCCGCGACGTCCGGGCCACCTCCGGCGTCTCGACGGGGGCGGCCGAGCGCGCGCTCGGCGGCGTCCTCGTCGACCGCGGGTTCGAGGTCGACCTCGACGACCCGGACCACGTCCTCCGCGCGCTGTTCGCGGCCGGCCCGCGCGCCGAGCACGACGCGGTGGCCGGCGCGGACGGCGGCGACGCGGACCTGTGCGCCCTCGGCTGGGTCGCGGTCGAGGCGGCCCGCGACTTCGCGCCGGACCCCACCGACCGCCCCTTCTTCCAGCCGGGGAGCATGGCTCCGGCCGACGCCCGCGCCTACGCCAACCTCGCGGGCGCGGCCCCGGGCCGGACCCTCCTCGACCCGATGTGCGGCACCGGCGGCCTCCCGCTGGAGGCCGGCCTCGTCGGCGCCGACGCCGTCGCCTGCGACGCGCAGGCGAAGATGGTCCGCGGCGCGCGGCGGAACCTCCGCGAGTACCTGGGCGAGGCCGGCGGCGACGAGTCCCCCGACTGGCACGTCGCGCGCGGCGACGCGACCGCGCTCCCCCTCCCCGACGACGCCGTCGACGGCGTCGCGTTCGACGCCCCGTACGGCCGGCAGTCGAAGATCGCTCGCCACGAACTGGCGGACCTCGTCGGGGGCGCGCTCGACGAGGCCGCCCGGGTCGCGCCGCGCGCGGTGCTGGTCGCGGACCGCGACTGGCGCGCCCCCGCCCGCGCCGCCGGCTGGACGGTCGACGCGGCGTTCGAGCGCCGGGTCCACCGCTCGCTGACGCGGCACGTGCTGGTGCTGCGCCGCGGCGACGCGAGGTGATCGGCGGCGAGCGCGGCGGGGATCCCGCCGGACCGAGAGTGAACGACCGATCGGCGGAATCGATTCTCTCCGGGGCTCGCGCGACAAGTTTCAGTTTCGCCCCGGCGCCGGGCAACGGTTAAGTGCGCGGCCTCTCGTGGTACTCGCATGACCGGGGACGCCGGGGACATGCTCTCGTGGGACGAGTCCGTGTTCCGCGACGAGTCGGTGTTCGAGATCGACCACGTCCCCGAGACGTTCCGCCACCGGGAGAGCCAGCTGGAGAACCTGAAGTACGCGCTCCGCCCCGCGGTCCGCGGCTCCCGCCCCCTCAACACGATGGTCCGCGGCCCGCCCGGGACCGGCAAGACCACCGCGGTCCAGAAGCTGTTCGGCGAGCTCGGCGCCCGTACCGAGGTGCGCACGGTCCGCGTCAACTGCCAGGTCGACTCCACGCGCTACGCGGTGTTCTCCCGGCTGTTCGAAGGGATATTCGAGTACGAGCCGCCCTCCTCGGGGATCTCGTTCAAGAAGCTGTTCGGACAGATCACGGACCGGCTCGTCGAGGAGGACGAGGTCCTCGTCGTCGCCTTAGACGACGTGAACTACCTGTTCTACGAGAACGAAGCCTCCGACACCCTCTACTCGCTCCTGCGGGCCCACGAGGCGCACTCCGGCGCGAAGATCGGCGTCATCGTCGTCTCCTCCGACCTCGGGCTCGACGTGATCGACGACCTCGACACCCGGGTCCAGTCCGTCTTCCGCCCCGAGGAGGTGTACTTCCCGGTCTACGACGCGACCGAGATCTACGACATCCTCGCGGAGCGCGCCAAGCGCGGCTTCCACGAGGGGGTCATCGGCGACGCCGAACTGGAGCGCGTCGCGGACCTCACCGCCGAGAGCGGCGACCTCCGTGTCGGGATCGACCTCCTGCGCCGGGCGGGACTCAACGCCGAGATGCGCGCCTCGAAGACGGTCTCGGAGGCGGACGTCGAGGACGCCTACGACAAGTCGAAGCACGTCCACCTCTCGCGGTCGCTCCGCGGCCTCTCCGACTCCGAGCGCGACCTCGTCCGCGTCCTCGCCGAACACGACGGCGAGCGCGCCGGCGCGGTGTACGACGCCTTCAACGACGCGACCGACCTCGGCTACACCCGCTACTCGGAGATCATCAACAAGCTCGACCAGCTCGGCGTGATCGACGCCGAGTACGCCGACGTCGACGGCCGCGGCCGCTCTCGCGAGCTCTCCCTCGCCTACGACGCGGAGGCGGTGCTGGACCGGTTGGAGTGAGCGGTCCCGCCCCGTCCCGCCGTCTCCGCCTCGTATCGCCCTCTCCGCCCCGCCGTCTTCCTCCCCGACGCCTTTTCAACGCCGCCGCACGCACTCGACCACATGAAGACGAGCGGCGGGAGCGACGCGGCGAAGCGACGCGCCGGCGAGTCGGCGGCCGAGGCGGTGACCGACGGGGACGTGGTCGGGCTGGGGACCGGGTCGACCGCGGCGCACGCCATCCGGCGCCTCGGCGAGCGGGCCGACGCCGGCCTCGACGTGCGCGGCGTCCCCACCTCCTTCGCGAGCCGCGAACTCGCGGCCGAGGCGGGGATTCCGCTCCTCGATCTCCCCGACGCGGTCGGGCCCGAGGGCCCGGGGATCGACGTCGCGATCGACGGCGCCGATCAGGTGGCCACCGGCGCCGCGGGCGACGACCCCCTCTCCGGCGGCGCGCTGATCAAGGGGGGCGGCGCGGCCCACGCCCGCGAGAAGCTCGTCGACGCCGCCGCGGACCGCTTCCTCGTCGTCGCCGACCCCTCGAAGGAGTCGCCGCGACTGGACCGGTCGGTGCCGGTCGAGGTGCTGTCAGCGGGGCGGACCGCGGTCGCCGCGGCGGTGCGAGACGCGGGCGGGGAGCCGACGCTGCGCCGCGCGGAGCGGAAGGACGGCCCCGTCGTGACGGACAACGGGAACCTCGTGACGGACTGCGCGTTCGGCGAGATCGCCGACCCGGCCGCCCTGTCGGCGACGCTGTCGGCGGTCCCGGGCGTCGTCGAGCACGGGCTCTTCGTCGGGCTCGCGGACGAGGTTCACGTCGGTACGGAGTCCGGCGTCCGGATCGACGAGGTCTGAACCGTCGCCGAGCGGCGACGCGAGCGACGGCGCGGCCGCTGGCCGGTCGGCGTCCAAATAAAGTGGAACGGAAACGGGTCCGCCTTACAGGTCGCGCGGCTGGACCGTCTTCCGGTCGTTGGCCTCGGCGCGGCGCGCGGCGTCTTCGAGCAGCTCGTCCACTTCGTCGTCCAGCGCGTCGTAGAAGTCCGAAGCGACGTTCTTGTCGTCCAGGGCTTCCTTGACGGCCGCTTTGACAATGAGGTCTGCCATGCGATCGGGCCTACCCGGTGATGGTTAATAAGAGTTCCTGAATTCGCCCGCGAGGGGCGCCGTGACGCCGGTTCGCGGGGGGTTGCGAGGATAGTCGCTTATAAGCCTTGTGGGATTCTCGTCCGCGCTCCGCTCCGACGACGCTCGGAACCGCCGCTGACCCCGGGTCGGTCCGGCCTCGCTCGGGCCGCGTCCCCCGTCGCGTGACGCCCGGGGGCCCGCTCCGCCCCCGGCCGAAGTCGGCGCGCGGCGGGCCGGACCCGAACCGACAGGTTCGACCGGGGCCGCCGCGCACCACCGTCCATGCGAGAGACGCTGGCGGCGCTCGAGGCGGGCGACATCGGGATCGAGGAGGCGGAGTCGCGGCTCGCGGGCTACGCGACCACGGACGCGGGGCGGTTCGACGCCGCCCGCGAGCGGCGGCGCGGGATCCCCGAGGCGATCCTCGCGGAGGGGAAGACGCCCGCGGAGGTCGCCGCGCTGGCGACCACGGCGCTCGACACCACCGGCCGGGCGCTCGTGACCCGCGCGGACGAGGCCGCCGCGTCCGCGGTCGCGGCGGCGGTCGGCGACGTCGAGGCGGACGCGACGGTCGACCGCGACGACCGCGCGGGCACCGTCGTCGTCCACGCGGCCGACTTCGAGCCGCCGTCGCTCGACGCCGCGGTCGCGGTCGTGGCCGCCGGCACCGCGGACGCGGCGGTCGCCGGCGAGGCGGCGGTCGTCGCCCGCGAGGTCGGGGCCGCGGTCGACCGGGTCGACGACGTGGGGGTCGCCAACCTCGACCGGATCCTCGACCAGGTCGACCGGGTCCGCGAGGCCGACGCCGTCGTGGTCGCGGCCGGCCGCGAGGGCGCCCTCCCGACCGTCGTCGCCGGTCTCGTCGACGCCCCCGTGATCGCCGCCCCGGTCTCGACCGGCTACGGGGTCGGCGGCGAGGGGGTCGCGGCGCTCGAGTGCGCGCTCCAGTCGTGTTCCGTGCTCACAACCGTCAACGTCGACGCCGGGTTCGTCGCCGGCGCGCAGGCCGGCCTGATCGCCCGCGCGGTCGACGCGGCCCGGGCCGAGTAGGGGGGCCCGCCGACCGCGGGCTCCGGCCCGGATCTCGGCTCGCATTAAACGCGCGAATACCGGAAGTCGACGGGCCCGAGAAAGGGTATTTGTTCGTCCAGCCCCTATCGATCGTGCCGACGCACGTCGGCATCACATGCCACGCTGTGACCACTGCGGGTCGCACGTCTCGGACCGCTTCGCGCGCGTCTTCGCGGACGAGCACGGCGACCTGAACGCGTGCCCGAAGTGCTCCGCGAACGCGGGCATCGCCGAGGTGTCTCGCGAGCGGACGCGAACCGGGGACTGACCGCCGAACCGCCGGTGTGAGACCGAGCGCACGGGGAGCGGCGGCTCCGTCCGGGTCCCCCCGCCGGGCACATCCCTACTCACTTTGCGCTCGCGCTCGCACGGCCGTTCGTGGCCGACCACTACGTGTACGTGATCGAGTGCGCCGACGGCACCCTCTACACCGGGTACACGACCGACGTCGAGCGCCGCGTCGCCGAACACGACGCCGGAGAGGGCGCGAAGTACACCCGCGGTCGGACCCCCGTAACGCTGCGTCACGTCGAGTCGTTCGACTCGCGGTCGGCGGCGATGTCGCGGGAGCACGCCGTCAAGTCGCTGTCGCGCGCCGAGAAGGAGCGGCTGATCGACGACGAGTAGGGCCCCGTCCCGGCCTCACTCCACGAGCCGTTCGATCTCCGTGACGAGGATGCCGGTCGCGCCCACCGAGCGCAGCTCCGAGATGGTCTCGAACACGTCGCGCTCGTCGACGACGGCGTGGACCGCGACCATCCCGTTGCCGTTCTCGTCGGCCTCGACGTCCATCACGGTCGGCCCTCCGAGCCCGGGGATCACGTCCTTCACCTCGTCGAGCCGCGCCTTCGGGGCGTTCATCATCAGGTAGCGGCGGCCGTCCGCCGCGAGGACCGACTCGAAGGCGGTCAGCACCTGCTCGACTTTCGGGCCGTCGACCACGTCCGGGCGGGCGAACAGCCGCACCGAGGAGTCGAGCACGTCGTCGATCACGGCCAAGCGGTTCACCTTCAGCGTCGTCCCCGTCGAGGTGATGTCGACGATGGCGTCGGCCATGTCGACGTGCGGCGTGAGTTCGGTCGCGCCCGTCACGGTGACCACGTCGGCGTCGACGCCCACGCGGTCGAGGTACGCCTCCGTGACGCTCGGGAACTCGGTGGCGACCGTCCGTCCGGCAATGTCCTCGACGGCCGCCACGTCGCCGTCCTCCGGCGCCGCGAGGACGAGCCGACAGGAGCCGTAGCCCAGGTCGAGCAGGTCGACGAGGTCGCCGTCGGCCGCCTCGTCCGCGGAGCCGACGACGCCGCCCGACTCGGCCGCCTGGTCGAGGCCGGTGACGCCGAGGTCGGCGGCGCCGTCCCGGACGTACTCCGGGATATCGGCCGCCCGCGCGAACAGCACCGTCACGTCCTCGTCGACGGTGTCGGCGTACAGCTGGCGGTCGGCGGTCTCCTCGACGTGGAGCCCGGCGCGCTCCAACAGCGAGAGCGTCGGCTCGTGTAGGCGGCCCTTGTTGGGGACGGCGATGCGCATACGCCACGCCTCGCGGGGACAGGGGGAAACGTTTTCGTCCGGAGCGCGAGGCGGGTGTCGACGCGGGACTGTTTACAAACAAACGCCGTGGCGCGTGCCTCCGAGCGCCCTGAGGGCGCGAGGAGCACGCGCGAGGTCGTCGGGCTCCGCCCGGCTGCCAGAGGGACCTTCGGTCCCTCACTGGAGAACGAAGTGAGCGACAGGGCGAGAGCGAAGCTCTCGCTTGAAACCGGACGTAGTCCGGTGACGAGGCTGGGGAGGCGTGAGGTGCGGGGCTGTGCGTTCCCGCGAGCGCAGCGCGCGGGAGCACGGAAGTCGCAGCCCGCGCAGCGAACGGAGTGAGCGAGCAGGACCGTCTTCCGGAGGGGCGGGACTCGAAGGGGCAGTCGCGGGGGCCGCGTAGACGAAGTAAGCACCGCAACGAGGGAGCGAACGGAGTGAGTGACCGAGTGAGGAGCACAGCGAGTGTACGCGGCCCCCGCGGCTGGGGCTTTGGAGGTGTTCGCGGCCGGTCCGTGAGCGGCCGTTTGTGAGCGAGCGACCGGCGCTTTGGGGTGTCTGCCGTCGATCTACAATCGATTATTCATAGGCGAGCCGCCGGTCGCGTCGAACCTCCTTCCGACCACCAAGTACGCGAGGGGGAGACAGCCGGCGAACGCGACCGGCCAGACGGTCAACTGCGAGGCCGGGTCGGGCGGCGAGACGAGGCTCGCGGCGACCAGCCCCGCGGGACCGGCGACTGCGACGGCGGCCGCCCCTCGCTCCCACCGTGACGGGGGATACCGGCGGCCCCGTCCGGGGCGCCACCACAGCAGGTAGTACAACAGTACGATCCCCGAGAGCGGCGCGAGGACGCCCCAGACGCCTGGGTGGTCGCTTCCGCGAGCGTGGGCGTCGAAGTTGACCCACGCGCCGATGGCGACCCAGACGAGCAGGAAGCAGAGGACGCCGACGGCGACGACGGGCGTGAGTTGGAGGGACACGATCCAGCGTTCCGACCGCTCGGTGATGGCTCTTGTCCCCGAACAGTCGGTTAACCGTCTGTCCCCGCCCGACGTTGGTGCCGACCCTTGGACGAGCCTCGAATCGGCTGAGAGAGGATTCGAGCCGATCGCACCGCTACGAGGGAACTCACCCGCCCACGGCGTCGACGCTGACCCAGTAGTACTCGTCCTCGTACGCGATGTAGGCGTTGTAACAGTCCGTGTTCAACAGCGCCGGGGAGTTCTCCGACGAGTAATACCCGCGGTCGTCGGTCTCGAAGTCGACCCCCTCGATCGCGGCCTCGAACTCCTCCCGTGCCGCGTCCGGGAGCGACTCGAACTCGCAGACCACACTGTCGCCCGGGTCCGACACCGGCGCTTCGACGCCGACCGTGTACCCCACCTCCACGCCGTCGCCTCCGCTATCACTCGTCTCGTTGCCCTCGCCGTCGGACCCGTCGCTTCCACCGCCGGACTCGCTTTCGCCACCGCCCGGTTCCTCGTCTCTACCGAGCAGCGCGTCACCGGCACAGCCCGCGATGGCCGCGGGCAGCGCACAGGCGAGGAGGGACCTTCGTTTCACGGCCCCGAGTTCGCACGGAAGCCGTAAGTGCTTTCCACCGAAACGCGACGAACCTGCCGCGGACCGGCCGCCTGAGCGCGCCGCTCAAGTGTATCGCCGCCCAACGACGCGTATCGTGAGCGACGCCGACTCCCCCCTCTCGGAGGACCGCCCGACCGTCGACCGCCCCCTCCGTGTCGACGCCCCGTTCGAGCCCGCGGGCGACCAGCCCGAGGCCATCGAGGGGCTGGTCGAGGGGTTCGAGTCGGGCGCCGAGAAGCAGACGCTCCTCGGCGTGACGGGGTCCGGGAAGACGAACACCGTCTCGTGGGTCGCCGAGGAGCTCGACCAGCCGACGCTCGTCTTGGCCCACAACAAGACGCTCGCGGCCCAGCTGTACGAGGAGTTCCGCGAGCTGTTCCCGGACAACGCCGTCGAGTACTTCGTCTCCTACTACGACTACTACCAGCCGGAGGCGTACGTCGAGCAGACGGACACGTTCATCGACAAGGAGATGTCGATCAACGAGGAGATCGACCGCCTCCGCCACTCCGCGACGCGCTCCCTTTTGACCCGCGACGACGTGATCGTCGTCGCCTCCGTCTCGGCCATCTACGGGCTCGGGGACCCCCAGAACTACCGCGACATGGCGCTGCGCTTGGAGGTCGGCGAGCGGATCGGCCGCGAGGAGCTGCTCACCCGGCTCGTCGACCTGAACTACGAGCGCAACGACGTGGACTTCACGCAGGGCACGTTCCGCGTGCGCGGCGACACAGTCGAGATCTACCCGATGTACGGCCGGTACGCCGTCAGGGTGGAGCTGTGGGGCGACGAGATCGACCGGATGATCAAGGTCGACCCGATGCACGGCGAGGTCGTGAGCGAGGAGCCGGCGGTGATGCTCCACCCGGCGGAGCACTACTCGATCCCGGACGACAAGCTGGAACAGGCGATCGCCGAGATCGAGGACCTGATGGAGAAGCGGGTCAGCTACTTCGAGCGGCAGGGCGACCTCGTGGCGGCCCAGCGCATCGAGGAGCGAACCACCTTCGACATCGAGATGCTTCGCGAGGCGGGCTACTGCTCGGGGATCGAGAACTACTCGGTCCACATGGACGACCGCGAGTCGGGCGACGCCCCCTACACCCTGCTCGATTACTTCCCCGACGACTTCCTCACGGTCGTCGACGAGTCCCACCAGACGATCCCCCAGATCAAAGGGCAGTACGAGGGCGACAAGTCGCGGAAGGACTCGCTGGTCGAGAACGGGTTCCGGCTCCCGACCGCCTACGACAACCGCCCCCTGACGTTCGAGGAGTTCGAGGAGAAGACGGACCGCACCCTCTACGTCTCGGCGACGCCCGGCGACTACGAGCGCGAGACCTCCGACCGGATCGTCGAGCAGATCGTCCGCCCGACGCACCTCGTCGACCCGAAGGTGGAGGTGACCGACGCGACGGGGCAGGTCGACGACCTCTTGGAGCGCGTCGACGACCGGATCGAGCGCGACGAGCGCGTCCTCGTCACCACGCTCACCAAGCGGATGGCCGAGGACCTCACGGAGTACCTCGAGGAGGCCGGCGTCGACGTGGCGTACATGCACGACGAGACGGACACCCTCGAACGCCACGAGATCATCCGCGACCTCCGCCTGGGCAACATCGACGTGCTCGTCGGGATCAACCTGCTGCGCGAGGGGCTCGACATCCCGGAGGTGAGCCTCGTCGCCATCCTCGACGCCGACCAGGAGGGGTTCCTGCGCTCCACCACCACCCTCGTCCAGACGATGGGACGGGCCGCCCGCAACGTCAACGGCGAGGTCGTCCTCTACGCCGACGAGACCACCGACTCGATGCAGGAAGCGATCGACGAGACCCAGCGCCGCCGCGAGATCCAACTGGAGTACAACGCCGAGCACGGCTACGAGGCGACCACCATCGACAAGCCGGTCAGCGAGACGAACCTCCCCGGCTCGAAGACGGACACCTCGAACGTCAGCGTCGGCGACGTGGAGAGCGAAGACGAGGCGAAAGCGCAGATCGAGGCGCTCGAAGACCGCATGGACGAGGCCGCGAGCAACCTGGAGTTCGAGCTGGCGGCGGACATCCGCGACCGGATCGCGGAGCTGCGGCGCGCCTTCGAAGTCGACGCGGGCGACGAGGGCGTCCCGGCGCCCGCGATGGACGAATAGCGGGTCGCGGCCCGCCGACCGCGGACCGCCGCTCCGATTCTCAGTCCGCGTCACTACGACGGCGGGGTTTTTACCCCGGTGTGTCACACTCGCGATCGTGTACCGTCGCGCGGTGGTCGCCGGAACGTTCGCCGTCGCCACCGCCGGGTGCGTCGACCGCCTCCACGACGTCGCCGCCTCCACCCCCCGCGACCTCGGCGTGCGGAGCCGGTTCATCGACGGGAACCCGTTGGTCGACGGCCAGAGCGTCCTTGACCGCCCCGAGGAGCTGGTGACGCACGCGGCCTCCTTCCGCTCCGCCGCCGCGGCCCGCGGCGCGCTCACGCCCGACGCGACCGAGTCCCGCGAGTTCGTCGAGCGCACCGACTTCGTCGACGACGGCGGCGACGCGGTGCTGGTGATCGCCCAGCGGCTCACGGCGCCCGAGGTCAAGCTCCGGCTCGGCGGGATCAGCCGGACGGGCGACCACTCGCTCCGGATCGCGGTCGATCAGAGCGGCGTCCGCGGCGAGGTCGAGACCGACGACCCGGTGGTCAAGACGCTCCTGTTGCGGCTCTCGGACGAGCGCGGCCCGCCGGAGCGGGCGATCGTCGTCATCGGGGACGGCCGCGCCGGGATCACGATCTGACGGTCGGGATCGCCTCGCCTTCCCCACCGACCGCGCCTCCGTCCCGCGATCGTTTTGTGGCCGGAACGTCTCTCCCCGACCATGTCACTCCGCAGTCGGCTCCTCGGCTCGGCCCTCCTCGTCGCGTCGCTGGCCGTGTTCGCGGCGACGGTCTCTCTCGCGCCCACGGTCCCGCCCGAATCGGCGACCGACTCCGTGTCGCTCATCGCTCCGACCCCGTACTCGTTCCTCGCCACGCCGCCGCTCCTCGCTGTCGGAGCGGTGCTCCTGATCGGCGGCGCGGCCGCGCTCGCGAGCGCCGACCTGTCGGCGCGCGCGGCCCTCCTCGCGCCGGCGCTCGGCGGCGTCGCCGCGTTCGCGCTCGTCGCCGGCGTCGCCGCCGCGCCCGCGGCGATCCTCCCGGCGCTCGTCGAGGCCGACGCGCTCGCTGCCGCCGTCGCCGGGGCACCCGGCACCGTCGCGACCGGCGTCGTCGCCGGGGGCGCCGTGGCACCGGTGATCCGCGCGACGACGACCGAGGACACGGCCGCGCTCCTCGCCGGCGCGGTCCTGCTGCTCGCGGCGCTCGCGGCCGGGGCCTCTGACCCCGTCTCGCTGGCCACCGGCGGCCTCGGCGGTGCGGTCGCCGTCGGCCTGCTCTGGGCGGTCGACCCCGAGCGCTGGCGGCCCTGAGAACGCGCGTCGTCGCGCGGCCGCGACCCCGCTCTCGGCCTAATCGCTCGGGCGCTCGCTCTCCGTTTCGAGGTCGATGTCGGCCTCGTCGACCTCGAACTCCTCCACCTCGGCGTCCGGGATCTCCTCGCCGTCGCGGCTCGCCGAGAGGTTCTCGTCGGAGTAGCTGTCGAGTTCCTCCAACGCGGACTCGATGTCCTCCAAGCCGAGCATCTGCTCCGTCTCCGCGTCGAACTCCTTGCCTTCAAGCCCCTCCATCTGCTGAACGTCGGAGCCGGAGAGGGCCTTGCCGTAGCGGCCGACGAGGCTGGTGAGCTCCTGCGGGAGGACGAACGTGGTGGACTCGCCTTTCCCGATCTCTTCGAGCGTCTCCATGCCGCGCTCGATGATGGCGCGCTCGCCCATCGACTCGGCGGACCGCGCCCGCAGCACGGTCGAGATGGCGTCCCCCTGCGCTTCGAGGATCTGGGACTGCTTTTCGCCCTGTGCGCGGATGATGTTCGACTGCTTGTCACCCTCCGCCTGCTCGACGGCGGAGCGGCGTTCCCCCTGCGCTTCGAGGATCATCGCGCGGCGGCGGCGCTCGGCGCCCGTCTGCTGTTCCATCGCGCGCTGGACCTCCTGCGACGGGCTCACCTCGCGGACCTCGACGGCCTCGACGCGGATCCCCCACTCGTCGGTGGGCTCGTCCAGCTCCTCGTTGATCCGGTCGTTGATGAGCTCCCGCTGCGAGAGCGTGTCGTCGAGCTCCATGTCGCCGATGACGGCGCGGAGCGTGGTCTGCGCGAGGTTCGAGACGGCGTTCTTGTAGTCGTCGACCTCTAAGAACGCCTTCTTCGCGTCCATCACCTTGATGTAAACGACGGCGTCGGCGGTCACCGGCGAGTTGTCGCGCGTGATCGCCGACTGGCTCGGCACGTCGATCGTCTGCGTCCGCATGTCGAACGCGTACGTCCGGGAGACGAACGGCGGGATGATGTGAACGCCCGGCTCCAGCAGCTTGCGGTACTCGCCGAAGACGGTGAGCGCCTCCTTGTCGTAGGCGTCGACGATCTCGACGGCGCTGACGACCGTGACGGCCGCCAGAAGCACCGCGAGCGCCGCGACGCCGAAGACGAGGCTCTGCCCGAGGAGGGCGACCCCGACGAGGAGGGCGACGCCGAGCGCGAGGTACTGCCAGACCCCGTCCGGGACCTCCGCCAGCAGGTCCTCCAGCTCGGGAGACTCGCCGCGCGGACCTTGTGTTCCCATACCCGGAGTTACGGCCGGACGCTGTTAACGGTTCGCACGAGCCCGCGCCCGATCCGCGTCGCGCCCGTCGATTCTCCCCCGCGGCGTCGGACTCCGAGATACCGGAAAGGTCGGCACGGGCCGGCCGGCTTTAATTGGGCGGCGGCCGAACCTGATAGCATGCCATCCGACGAGGAGACAGACGGCCCCAAATTCAGCACGCGAAGCGTCCACGCCGGCGAGGACCCGGACCCGGTGACCGGCGCCCGCGCGACGCCCATCTACCAGACGACCGCCTACCAGTTCGACGACGCCGACCACGCGGCGGACCTCTTCGCCCTCGAAGAGGCCGGCAACGTCTATTCCCGGCTGATGAACCCGACCAACGCCGCCCTCGAAGAACGGATCGCCTCGCTGGAGGGCGGCGTCGGCGCGGTCGCGACCGCCTCGGGCATGGCCGCGCTGGACGTGACGACGTTCCTGCTCGCCTCGGCGGGCGACAACATCGTCTCCTCGTCGGCGCTGTACGGCGGCACGTACACCTACCTCACCCACTCGGTCGAGCGCCGCGGCGTCTCGACGCGGTTCGTCGACCCGCTCGACTACGAGGGGTACGCCGAGGCCATCGACGAGGACACCGCCTACGTCCACATCGAAACGATCGGCAACCCCGCCCTCGTCACCCCGGACATCCAGCGGATCGCGGACATCGCCCACGAGCACGGCGCCCCGCTGTTCGTCGACAACACGTTCGCGACGCCGTACCTCTGCCGGCCGCTCGATCACGGCGCCGACCTCGTCTGGGAGTCGACGACGAAGTGGCTCACCGGCAACGGCACCACCGTGGGCGGGGTCGTCGTCGACGGCGGCTCGTTCCCGTGGGCCGATCACGCCGAGAAGTACCCGGAGATCGCGCAGGACAACCCCGCGTACCACGGGATCAACTTCGCCGAGCGGTTCGGTGACGCCGCCTTCACCTTCGCCGCGATCACCCGCGGCCTGCGCGACCTGGGCGACCAGCAGTCGCCGTTCGACGCCTGGAACACGCTCCAGCAGACCGAGTCGCTCCCGCTGCGGATGGACCGTCACTGCGAGAACGCCGGGATCGTCGCCGAGTACCTCGCGGACCACGGCGAGGTCGCGTGGGTGAACTACCCCGGCCTGGAGGACCACGAGACCCACGAGGAGGCGACGGAGTACCTCGACGGGGGGTACGGCGGGATGCTCACCTTCGGGCTGGAGGCGGGCTACGAGGCGGCGCGCGCGACCGTCGAGGAGGCGGACCTCGCCTCGCTGGTCGCGAACGTCGGCGACGCCAAGACGCTCGTCATCCACCCGGCGTCGACCACGCACCAGCAGCTGACCGAGGAAGAACAGGAGGCCGCCGGCGTCACCGCCGACATGGTGCGCCTGTCGGTCGGCATCGAGGACCCCGCGGACATCGTCGCCGACTTGGAGGCCGCCATCGAGGCGGCGACGGCGTAACCGCGGTCCGCCTGCCTCCGACTGGGTGGCTCCGTTACTACGCTTTCGGACTGACACGATCTGCGTGCGAGATACAAGGGATACAGTCAGCACGAGGGCTGCGATATCTTTGTTTGACCGCTGTATCAACCGATAGAGCGTACCCTCTGTATCGTCCGATACCCTGTTCGACCGCGAAATCTGGATCTTCCGAACAAGAGGACAAGTAGCGTCGTGGACCAGCGAATACACCGCCTGCGAGCCGGGAAGCCGCGTCGTATATCATGGGGAAGACATCACCTCCGGGCCAGTGTCGACCCCGTGGCAATATGTGCGTGGTTCCGCGACGGTCGACGAGTTTCAGGGACACGCCGGCTTGTCCCGCTCCGTGGGTTCGCCAGTCGCCGCGGTTGCGACTGCGGTCGTTTTGGCGATGGGCTGTTCGTCGTTGACGCCGATGAAGAGGATCTCGACCGAGTCTCCCGGCTCCATCGGGCGGTCACCGCTGAAATAGACCGGATACCTGTTTTCGACCCGGAAGAAGGGCTCGTCGCCGCCGCGAGCGATGTCGTTCTGGTTCGACTCGACGTACTGCTCACCAATATCTTCCACATCGGTCCCGGTTCCCCCCGCTTGATACCGGTTGTGTGCCATCCGGATCGTCAGCGTTTCACCGACGGCGAAATCGCCGGTACAGAACTCGCCGACGTCGTCGTCGTGAAACGTCTGATTGGTGTCTGCGTCGAAGCGGTTCGGGTTCAGGAACCGGACCTGACCGCCCTCGCCGTCGCTGCCCTCCCAGCGAACCAGTATCGAACCGATCTCGTCGCCCTGGAAGGTCGGCCCCGAGACGTAGGGCACTCGAACGACGTCAATGTCTCCGCGAGGTGGGGTACTGTTCCCATCGTTCCACCCGCCCCACGCTCGGTGTTCGGGACCGAGCGTTACCTCGGCGTCGCTGAACCCGCGCAGCTCTTGCGGTTCCGGGAGCCCGCTCTCGAAGTCAAGAACGGCGACGCCGATAGTCGCAGCGATTATCACCACGATCGCAACCATGAGAATCGTGGCAACGACGGTAGTGACGCCGCGGTCACGGCTACCGTCCATCGCTCACTTCGGCGCAGGCGACCTGACTGCCACTCATATCAGCACGACGGTCTGTCACGGTGGTATACATTCCGATCCACGTATCAGTTCTAATATCGCCATCACTGTCCGGTCACACGCCAACTGAGGGCCGGAAATACGCGCTCTACATTCAGCGCGCCTATGGGAACGTGCCACTAGTTGCGGATTTCGACGGCGCCGGCGGCCTCTCACGGAGCGACCGTCCTTCCGGCCTACTCCTCGAACCCGTCTTCCCACCGGAACGTCCCGTTCCGCTGGACGACCTCGCCGTCGACCTCCATGCGCGAGTCGGCGCTCACGTCGGCGATCATGTCGACGTGGACCGCGCTGTCGTTCCCGGACTCGTCTTCGGGGAGACAGGCGTCGTAGGCGCGGCCGACCGCGAGGTGGACGGTGTCGCCCATCTTCTCGTCGAAGAGGATCGAGTCGGTGAACCGGTCGATGCCGCGGTTCATCCCGATGCCCAGCTCGCCCAGCCGCCGGGCGCCCGGGTCGGTGGCGAGGATGTCCGCGAGCGCGTCCTCGCCCGCCTCGGCCGAGAAGTCGACGACCTCGCCGCCCTCGAACGCGAGGTGAACGTTCCGGACGCGCGTCGCGTCGATGGTCATCGGCACGTCGAAGAAGACCTCGCCCTCGGTGTCGTCCGGCGCCGTGAACACCTCGCCCGAGGGGAGGTTGTGGGAGTCGTACGCGACGGAGGCCGCGGAGTTGACCGCCGTGCGGCCCGCGATCGACATCGTCATGTCGGTGTCGGGCGCGCCGTCGCGCTCGGTGACGATCCGGACCTCGTCGCCCGCGTCGAGCACGTCTTTCATCTGCGCCATCTCCTCGGCGAGCGACTCCCAGTCGCGGAGGACGGCGTCGTACACGAAGTCCTGATACTCCTCGTAGGCCATCCCCGCCTGCTGGGCGAGGGAGCGAGTCGGGTGGACCGTCGACACCCAGTCGGTGTCCATCCGCGCCTCGCGGACGCCCTTGCGGGCCGTCGCGTACGCCTGCCGGGTCTTCCGGCCCACGTCCGCGGACGCGGTGGTGTTGCGCCCGCCCCCGATCCGGAGGTAGGCGTCGGCGGCCTCGAAGATCGCGCGGTCGACGGCGGGGTCCGAATCGAAGTCGCCGGCCTCGACGTCGCCGTCGGTTCCGGCCTCGACGCCTTTTAAATAGGCGCGGGAGAGTTCGTCGGAGCCGTACAGCATCGTGACGTTCGCCCCGCGCTCGCCGAGGGCTTCGGCGACCGCCACGCCCAGCTCGTGGGCGTCCTCCGCGACGCTGACGACGACGTCGTCGCCGGCCTCCACCCGCGCGCTCCAGTCGACGAGCACCGCGGCGTGCTCGCGTACGCGTTCGTGCATGAGTACTCGTCTTGCGGGGGAGCGGTAAATCGGTGCCGGGACGGAGAGTATTCATAAGCGGTCGACGCCGTATCGGGAACGGGTCCCGCTATCCGCTCAGTTGGTGGTTTATAAACACTCGACCGGAGACTAGCGGTGAACACCGGCAAAGCCCCAGCCGCGAGGGCTCGCGCGGCTCGCTGTCGCTCGAGACGCCTCCGGCGTCTCGTGATGTCGTCAGAACGCGGAGCGTTCTGACTGCTAGCCGGAAATCGGAGATTTCCGGCGATGACGAAACGGCTTCGCCGTTTCGAACCACGCGCTTCACTCGGTCGCTTCGCTCCCTCGTTCCAGTGCTTACGTCGCCGTGCTTCGCCCTCGCGACTGCCCCTTTGAGTCCCACCCCGCACCGCAACCGCAGCCTCACGCCTCCCCAGCCTCGTCGGGCGCGTCCGTCGGGCTCCCTGCGGTCGCCCTCGGTGCGCCCGACTCCCTCGCGGGCGGTTCGCGGCCGCCGGTGGCGGCCGCTCACCGGCGCGCCACCGCATTTTTATTTATAAAATGGAACGCCCGTCAGATCGCGCCGAGCCGACTATTCGAGGTCGAGCAGCGCCGCGATCTCGTCGAGGTAGTCGTCGTAGACGCCGACCGCGGACTCGACCGGGTCGGGCGAGGCCATGTCGATGCCGGCGAGTTCGACCACGTCGAGCGGGTACTCGGAGCCGCCCGCCTTCAGCATCTCGCGGTAGTCGGCCGCGGCGGACTCGCCCTCGTCGAGGACGCGCTCAACGATGGCGGCCGCGGCGGAGATGCCGGTCGCGTACTGGTAGACGTAGAAGTCGTAGTAGAAGTGCGGGATGCGCTGCCACTCGCGCTCGATGCCGCCGGTCAGCTCGGCGGGCGCGTAGTAGTCGCTCTTCAGGTCGCCGTACATCTCGTCGAAGGCGTCGGGCGTGAGCGCGTCGCCGGCCTCCACGCGCTCGTGGATCCGCTGTTCGAACGTCGCGAACATCGTCTGGCGGAAGAGGGTCGAGCGGAAGCGTTCGAGGTACTCGTCGAGGACGTGCGTCCGGAGTTCGTCGTCCTCGACGGTGTCGAGCAGGTGGTGGGTGAGCAGCGTCTCGTTGACCGTCGAGGCGATCTCCGCGACGAAGATCTCGTAGCTCGCGTCGTGCCACGGCTGCGCGTCGCCGGCGAGCTCGGAGTGCATCGAGTGGCCCAGCTCGTGGGCCAGCGTGTACATCGACGCGATGTCGTCCTGGTAGTTCATCATGATGTACGGCTGGGTGTCGTAGGTGCCCGAGGAGAACGCGCCCGAGCGCTTCCCGCGGTTCTCGTACACGTCGACCCACCGCGAGTCGAGTCCCTCGGCCAGCCGCTCCTGGTAGGCGTCGCCGAGCGGCGCGACCGCCTCGATCACCCACTCGCGGGCCTGCTCGTACTCCACGTCCGGCCCCTGGTCGCCAGTCAGCGACATGTAGAGGTCGTGGCTCTGGAGCTGGTCGACGCCGAGCGCCGCCGCCTTCAGCTCCGCGTGGCGGTGGAGCACGTCGAGGTTGTCGTCGACGGTGTCGACGAGGGTGTCGTACACCTCGACCGGGACGTTCGAGTCGTCGAGGGCGGCGGCCCGCGCGGAGTCGTAGTCGCGGATCTCGGCGCTCGTGACGTGCTCGCGGACGGCCTTCTCCAAGGAGGTGCCGACCGTGTTGCGCACGTCGGCCCACTCGTCGTAGAACGTCTCGTGGACGCGCTCGCGGAACTCGCGGTCCGGGTTCGTCTGGAGCTTCGTGAAGTTCGCCTGCGTGATCTCGACCTCCTCGCCGTCCGGGTCCTCGACGACGCCGTAGGTCATGTCGGCGTTCGTCAGCATCGAGTAGATCTCGCTCGGCGCGTCGGTGACCTCCGAGAGGTCCGCCAGCACCTCCTCGACCTCGCTCGACCGCGTGTGCGGCTTCTTTCGCAGGACGTCGTCGAGGTAGTGCTCGTACTCGGCGAGGGCGGGCTCGTCGTCGACGAACGCCTCGACGTCCGACTCCGTGAGCGACTGGATCTCCGGTTCGAGGTACGAGACCGCGCTCGACGCCTCGGAGCCGAGCGACGACGCCCGCGCGGACATCGCCTGGTACTCCTGGTTCCGCGTGTCCTCGGCGCTGCGCAGGCGGGCGTACGTCATCACCTGCTGGAGCTCGCGGAATATCTCCTCGCGCAGTTCGAGCAGTTCGAGGAGGGTGGCGGCGTCCTCGACCGCCCGCCCCTCGTAGGCGGCCAGCTCGTCGATCCGGTCGGCGACCGTCTCGTAGGCCGACTCCCACGCCTCGTCGTCGGCGTAGATGCCGTCGAGGTCCCACTTGTACTCGGTGTCGATCTCGGACCGCTCGGGAACCGAACTCATACCGTTCGGGTCGGCCTCCCGCACACTAAGCCTTGTCAAACCCCGCGCGGCGGACCGATATGCGTGCGAACCGGAACCACCCGTGGCGTGTCAACGCGGCTCGCCCCGTCCGCCGCTTTCATCGCCCTCGGCCCACGCCGCGAGGTCGACGACGAGCACGAGCGCGTCCTCGCCGTCGCGGTAGTAGCCGCCGACCCGGCGGATCGGCTCGAACCCCTCGTCGGCGTACAGCGACCGCGCCGGGTCGTTCCCCTCGCGCACTTCGAGCCGGACGACGGCCACGCCGGTCGCACGGAGGCGGGCCAGCGCCGACCGGAGGAGGGTTCGGCCGACCCTCTCGCCGCGGGCGTCGGGGTGAACGGCGAGGTCCTTGACGTGGCCGATGTCGCGGCCGTGGTTCGGGGTCCGGTCGGCGACGACGAACCCGACGACCGCGCCCGCCCGCTCCGCCACGAGGAACGCCGGCTCGTCGAGCAGCCGCTCGAAGGCGTCGTGCGGCCACGGGTCCGAGAAGCAGGCCCGCTCGATCCGGACCACCGCGAGGAGGTCGGCGGACTCGGCGCCTCGGATCGTGACGTCGGCGGCGCTCACGGGTCAGTTTGCGGCCCGCGGGGAATAAACGCGCCGGGTCGACCGGGGCGGCGGCGCGCCGCCTCGCTCACGCCTCGATCCAGGGCTCGCCCGGGTCGGCGTCGGCGGGGTCGGGCGCGCACACCTCGAAGCAGGCGCCGTCCGGCGGCCGGAGCCGACGGCCGTCGGCGAGGCCGACGGGGCCGTCCGCGGTCGTCCGAAGGTCGACGCGCCACCCGTGCGACTCGACCACCTCGCGGACGATGTCGAGCCCGTAGCCCGTCCCGTCCGCTCGCGTCGTGTACCCGGAGTCGAACACGGACTCCCGGTCGTCGGGGTCGATGCCGGTCCCGTCGTCGGCGACGAGGAACCCCTCGTCGGTGGCGGTGACGAGGACGGTGAGGTCGTCTGCGTCGCCGCCGGACTCGGGCACGTCTTCCCCCGATTCGGGTGCCTCAGACTCGTTTGCGTCCGGATTCGCGTGTTCGGTCGCGTTGCGGAACAGGTTCTCTAAGGCCTGTCGCACCCGACCGCGGTCGCCGTACACCCGGGCGTCGCGGGCGACGACCAACTCCGCGTTCTCCTCGCCCTCGGTGGCGGTCTCCCAGGCGTCGCGGGCGACGCTCGCGAGTGCGAACTCCGTCGGTTGGTCCATGCCGGTCCCCTGTCGCGCGAGGGTGAGCAGCTCCGAGACGAGCTGGTCGATCCGGTCGACGGCGCGCTCGCCGCGTTCGAGGGGCTCCGTCTCGCCGCGCAGCCGCGCCATCTCGATCGACCCCCGGATCACCGACAGCGGGTTCCGCAGGTCGTGCGAGACGATGCTCGCGAAGCGGTCGAGCCGCTCGTTCCGGTCCGTGAGCCGCCGCTCGCGCGCCTTCCGAGCGCTCACGTCCCGGGAGTTGATGAGCAGTTCGCCCACTGTGCTGTCGGCCGGCAGCGAGCGGGTCCGCGACTCCAGCCAGACCCAGTCGCCGTCGGCGGTGCGGTAGCGGTACTCCAGCGTCGGGGACGCGTCCGGCTCGTCGAGCGCGCGATAGAACCGCTCCGTCACGCGCTCGCGATCGTCCGGATGGACGTAGCCGAGCGGCGAGCGCCCGACGGTCGACCCCTGCTCGTAGCCGAGCACCTCCGCGACGGAGGGGCTCTCGTAGACGACGACCCCGTCTCCGTCGACGACTGTGACGAGGTCGCTGCCGTACTCCAGGAAGGCGCGGTAGCGCTCCGGGAAGGTGCGGTCGACGTCGACGCGCCGGACCGTGACGATCCGCCCGGCGAACTGCGGGGCGAGCTCCTCGTCGACGACGGACTCGACCCACGCGTACCCGCCGCTCGCGCGGCGGATGCGGTGGGTGACCGTCCGGCTCGTCGCGACCGCGGACAGCGCGTCGGCGACCGGCTCGCGGTCGCTCGGGTGGACGCGGTCGAGGAGGTCGCTGCCCACGAGTTCGCCGCGGTCCACGCCGACGACGTCCGGCGCCGACGGCCCCGCGAACAGGACTTCGCCGTCGACGGCCACGGCCAGCAGGAACCGGTCCGCCTCGGTGACCCGGGACCGGCTCTCGGCGGGCGTCGCGTCCGCGCCGGCCGACGCCGATGCGGTGTCCGTGCGGGGGGCGTCGACCGCCGATCGGTCGTCGGTGTTCGAAGCGTCGCCCTCGTCGGCGCCGCGGCCCGGCGTCGACGTGTCGGATGGCCGGAGGGTCACAGTCAGTTCTGCTAGATAGTACGACTACGATAGCATAAAACTGCGCGCCGTCGGAATCAGAATTGATAATTGACTGTCGCGCAGCCGATGGATCCCGGCCGCGTGCCACCGTTGGTGTCCGACGAAGCCTCGCGGATCGTGAGACGTCGCCGCTGCGAGGCCCCACCTCTCTGACGGCGGCGCGGACATGGTCGAACATACTTGGCGGGAGCGGCACCGAGACGTCGATGCCGAGGGCGACGCGACTGACCGCGCCCGGACCGACGGCGGTACTGACGCGGCGGTCGACGCCGACGCCTTCGAGTGGCAGACTGACCCGTGGCCGCCCGCCGAGGATCCGAGTCAGAAGGATTAAACGCGCGCCGCGGGTATCGCCTCGTGAGGGCGCGTAGCTCAGCGGACAGAGCACTTGGTTCCGGACCAAGATGCCGCGGGTTCAAATCCCGTCGTGCCCGCTTCCTCACGAACCGCTTCACGACCACTGCCAATTCCGTCGCAGCGACTCGCTAAGCCACGGAAGCAGACGAATAGTCTTCTTCGAAACCCGGTCCTAAGATCGGGTTGAATGCGGCACCGATCGCGACCCCTTCGCGTCGGCCGATCGACCCGACCAACGTCGGGGCGATCTCCGGATGATGGACCTCCGGATCGAGTCGGACGAGTCCGGGGTCCGTCGGAAGTGCGGGTCGCACCTCCTGTCGTGGTTCGGTCGAGTTCACGGCGACGACAAGGACCTGCTCACCGGTGTCACGAGTGCGACTCGTGGGTGCGGATCTGCGGGGCGAGCGCGCGTACCTGGTACGCTTCCCCGAAGACGGTGAACTGCGAACGCTACTTGAACTCGTGGGGCGAGCGTGAAACCTCGCAGAAGGGGGTTCTTGACGCGACCCCGTGGGGTCCGACGCGGATGTATTCACGAACCGCGATCTATGTACTTCGCTCGCCGCGATCGGTGCGTGAGGTACAGAGAAATCGGTCGGGTTGGTGTCGACGTCCCGAGCGATCGTGGTCGACCCGCCGGTACCACTTCAACGCGGACCGGTTCAGTCACTCCAGAAAGACGGGATTGCGACCCCATACATACGATGTGGTATAAATGAGCCGTCGAACCGACCTCAAGTTCACCGACGAACGCGAGCGACGGCTCGAAAGAGCGAGTGAGGTTGTGGTGAGCGCTCCCGACGATGACCCGCCAATGAGCGTAGTGATTGACGCCGCGCTCGCTCATTTGATTTGGTCGGAAGGGTAGACCCGCAACGCTCGGAACGAATTGGACCCAGTGAAGATTCAGCAATTCAATACGGACGTGCTTGGTCTACGCTATCGAACAAGGATAGAAAGTCGCTGGAGAAAATAAACGGACTACGAGATTAGCTGAAGTCCCAGGTCTCCTCGTAGATCGCGTTCCCACTCGGATCGTGGATTATCCGAACTACCGTGTCGCCGCTCGGGGCAGGATTGACGCTCGATATTGTGGCATTTCTGCTCTCACCGCTTTCCCACGCACCGCTTCCAAAGTTTCCGTCCCGCTGACCGTCAACGGAAACGACGAGGTCCGAGCCCTCAATCGCTTCACCGCCTGTTTTGACTACGGTAATGTTGTCTGTGGAATTGCTCTCAATTGTGAACGACGCCTGCGGAGCGGTATCTCCTAACTGATCGCCGAGTCCGAGCACGAACGTCCCGATAACGGCCGCCAGGATGACAGTGATTGCGACCATGAGGATGACGCCAATAACGGGACTCACTGCTCTGTCGTCCGCGTTGGATTGGTTGCTTGGTTTCATTGTTTGAACCCAGCGGCCACCGACGAACGAGATCTCGGAGACGTAAGCGCCGCCGCCGACGCCTGTCTGTCTCTGTCTTCGTTCGGATCGGTTGCTGGTTATACACCCATTCATCTAACTGCCTTATGTACTTATTGGCATGAGTATCAGCGTAGAAAATTGGACGGAGAGAGTCAAAATTGTTGATGTGTATTAATTTCTCTGGACCCCACGGCGAAAGTTCCTGCTCGAACTCACGGCGATCGCGTGTATCCAGACCCGTGGGAGAAGGTTCTCGATTACCGCCGTGTTCGCGGGTACGCTGCCGAACACCGGACGCCGGACGGGCCCGCGTCGGTCGCGCGCTCGACCGCCCTCCCGAGCGCGTTCGCGGGTGGCTCAAGGACACCGTTCCGGACCACGTCCGAGACCGCGACATCGGCGTGTTACTTTGACCGAAGGCAGTCGTAGTTAACACTCAGAATGAGGTCGTCTTCGCCGAGCGAGACCGAGCGTAACGGACCGGTCACGACGAGTATATAGTCCACTGGTCAGATGCCGACGCGTTCGGTCACCTATTATAAGGGTTCAAGCACCGGCCGCCGAATGCCCCGACCGAGTAACGGATGACAACGGACACTAATCGGACGCCGACGACCCCCGAGACGACCGGACCGAAATCGACGACCCCCCCCGTACACAGATCTGGTTCATCAGGTCGACAGGCGCTCGTCGGGCCCCGACCGGGTCACGGTGTTCCCGGCTGACGCGACTGACGACGAGCGGATGTCGGCGTGGGTGACGGTTGATCTCGACTCCGTCATCGAGCCCGAATGCTTCCGGTAACCGCCCGAACACA
Organism: Halorubrum sp. ASP1; assembly: GCF_005435135.1. Lineage (NCBI taxonomy): Archaea > Methanobacteriati > Methanobacteriota > Halobacteria > Halobacteriales > Haloferacaceae > Halorubrum > Halorubrum sp. ASP1. The sequence continues at coordinate 101,201 of NZ_SGUA01000003.1, forward strand.
CCCCGAGCGCGGCCGGAGAGAAGGGCGAGGGGTTCGACGCAGTTCGCCCGGGACAGGTCCACCGCCCCGGCCGACGAGTACCCAGGTGCCTTCCCCGGTAACGGGTGAGGTTGAGGTGATCCCTCGGTGGGTCTGAAACGACGGGAACTCCTTGGCTCCGCGCTGGATCGAGTCGCGTTCGGGGCCGTCGTCTCCTCTGTGGTCGACCCGTCCGATCTGCGGTCCGTGGCGTCGTCTCTCTTCTCTGCCGAACCGACGCGGCCAGCACCCGTCGACGAGGGCGGTGCGGCCTCCCGAGAACGGACCGCGGACGGCTACGCGATGACGTACGAGTGGACGGACCGGGCGGGGCGAGAGTGGCGTCTGGAGTTTCGACTCGAGCGGTCCGCGTACAGACAGGCGGTCGACGAGACGCACGGATACCTGAGCGGCTTCGAGGCGGCGAAGGCGAGCGGTCACGCCGAGCGGCTCACGGACCTGCTCGCGGACGCGAGCGTGACGGATGACCGCGCTCACCGGTCGCTCCCCGAGTCGGTTCGGTTTGAAGGAGCGATCGGACTCGTCCACTCGCTCGAGTACGTGACCGACGCGGAATCGACGGGACTGCCGGACTACATTCGAACCGTCGAGGAGACCCTAGTCGACGGCCGTGGTGACTGTGAGGACCTCACGTACCTGCTGGCCGGAATGCTCTCCCAGCCGGCGTTCGGCTATCGAACCGCGGTGGGGGTCCTCCCCGGTCACATGCTGGCGGCCGTTCACCAAGACGACCTCCCGGGAGCGTACGCTGACGCGCCGACGCTGCCGGGAGACACGTACGTCGCAGTGGAGTGTACCACGTCTCGCCCGATCGGCGACCTCCGAGACGAGCCGGTCCTGGCGGTGTATGGCGACGGCATCGAGTACATCGATCGGTCGGCGATCGCCGACGCAGGACGGGGGTTCCTCCGAGATCCGACGCAGTTTCAGACGATCGCCGACGCGTCGGAGCTCCGCCAGCATTAGCTATCAAGACATGGGTCCTCCAACGAGGCTACCAAGGCGAATATCGTCCGCAGCACTATCACACACGCACAGCGGTTCACACGAGGATCGTTTCGAACGTTGGGCCTCGGCCGAGAGCTAGACCGTATATTGTCACATATATCATATTGATATATAGACCTATTAATAGGGATTCTTATAGCTAGCAGTTCACCGATTGGCTATGAAACCGGCCGTGGTCCTTCGGTGTCCGATCTGTGACGCTGTCCGCGCGCTTGGAGGCCGACGAAACGAGTACTCGAAACAGAAACTGTCCTCGCAGGCGGAGACTCACTTGCGCGGCCACGATCTCGATGAACCCAAGGTGGCAATCCGGAAGTACGGGATCGTTTCGGACGCGACCGAAATTGTGGTGCCCTCGGAGAGCCACCGCCGACTCCCGACCAAAGAGTGGACCGGCCGCGACGACACATGGCTCCCGGACGGCGCACTGTCCGGCGGCGAACGGTCCCAGTCAGCGTCAACCTCTTCCGTCGAGGTTTCGTCTCTCTAGTTCGATGTTGAGGCGTAACCGTCCACGCTCAGGTGGATTCACCGACCGAGCGCCGCTCACTCGTCCAGATGGAGCCGCCGTCACCGTGTCAGCGGCGGCACGGCAGCTCACATCTCACACGTTCCGGAGTCGCTCCGCGGTATCGACGCTCTCCGCGCGGGTGATGCCGTGACCGAGAGAGACCTCACGGACTCGGAGTACTACCTCAACAGAGAACTCTCCGAGTTGGCGTTTCAAAAGCGAGTTCTCCGAGAGGGAATGGACGATCGGAATCCGCCGCTCGAACGGCTCCGGTTTCTCGCGTTCTTCACGAAGAACACTGACGAGTTTTTCATGAAGCGCGTCGGCGGACTCAAACAGCAGATCGACGCCGGCGTGACGAAGACGACGCCCGACGGACGCACACCGAAAGAGCAGTGGGTCGAGGTGCTCGACGCCGCGCGACCACTGTTCACACAACAGTCAGCGTACTGGCAGTCCGTTCTCAAGCCCACGCTCGCTGACAACGGGATCGAGATCTGTACCCCTGCCGAACTCTCCGACGAGAATCAAGCACAGCTACGGACGCACTTCGAGGAGTCCATCCTACCGACGCTGACGCCGCTCGCGTTCGACCCCGCTCACCCGTTCCCGTTCATCTCCAACCTCTCGCTTTCGCTCGCCGTTCTCTCGTCGACCGGGAGCGACGAGCCGACGTTCACTCGCATCAAGGTCCCGCCGAACCAACCCCGCTTTATCACCGTCCCCGGTGAGGCAGACCGGTACGTTCTCATCGAGGACCTCATCGAACGGAATCTCGATCTGCTACTTCCGGACCTCGACATCCGTGACGTCTCGAAGTTCAAGGTGACGAGGAACGCAGAGGTGCGGCGGAACGAAGAGGTCGCCGAAGACCTCGTCGATATGGTCGAAGACGTTATCGAACAGCGACGCTTCGCGACGGTGGTCCGGCTGGAGGTCGACGCCGACATGCCCGACGAGTCGCTGGCGATTCTCAAAGATCAACTCGAGGTCGCCGACCGGGAGGTGTTCCACCGCGAGGGGCCGATCGACTTCGAGGACTTCTTCGAACTCATCGACCACGACCGGCCCGACCTCAAACTCCCGGCGTGGTCACCCAAGCCGCATCCGCGACTGGGTTCGGTGACGAGCGAGGCCAGCGACGAGACGGCGCGGATATTCGACGAGATCAAGAACGGCGACATCCTGGCGCATCATCCGTATCACTCGTTCGAGGGTACCGTTCAGCGGTTCCTCAACGCGGCGGCGACCGACCCCGACGTGTTGGCGGTGAAGGCGGCAATCTATCGAACGGCGAGCGACTCGAAGGTCATTCAGAGTCTCATCAACGCCGCCGACAACGGGAAGCAGGTCGCGGTGATGGTCGAACTCAAGGCTCGCTTCGACGAGAAGAACAACCTCGAATGGGTACGGCAACTTGAGGAGGAAGGGATCCACGTCGCGTACGGCACTGTGGGACTGAAGACGCACACGAAGACGGCACTCGTCGTGCGCCAGGAAGACGACGGCGTTCAGCTCTACTCGCACATCGGGACCGGAAACTACCATTCCGGGACCGCGAAAGGGTACTCCGACTTGGGGCTGTTGACGGCCGACCGGGACATCGGGTTCGATCTCACGAAAGTGTTCAACTTCTTTACCGGACCGACGATCGACGATCGCTTCCGGAAGCTCCTGATCGCGCCCGTCACGATGCGTGAGCGGTTCACGGAGATGGTCAGACGCGAGGCCGAGCACGCTCGCGCCGGTCGACGGGCACGGATGGTGGTCAAGGTAAACGGACTCGAGGACCCGTCGATGGTCGAGGAACTCTACCGTGCCTCGATGGCCGGCGTCGAGATCGACTTGATCGTCCGGGACATCTGTCGACTCCGTCCCGGTATCGACGGACTGAGTGAGAACATCACCGTCCACTCGATCGTCGGTCGATTCCTCGAACACGCGCGGATGTTCTATTTCGAGAACGGGGGCAGCCCCGAGTGGTACATCGGGTCCGCCGATTGGATGACCCGGAATCTCGACTATCGAGTGGAAGCGGTCACGCCGGTCGAAGACACGCAACTGCGCGAACAGCTCCGGTTCATCTTGGAGGCGTCGCTAACGGACAACCGCCGTCGATGGCTGATGCAAAGCGACGGGACCTACGAACCGGTCTCTTCCGACGACGAATCGGTGCGAGACATCCAAGAGATTCTGATGACGGCCACGGAAGCAGCGCTTGACAACGGCTACGGTCCGGGGATGATCGTCGATACGGATCTGGTCGAGGAGGAGCTCCTCGTCGAGGATGCGGCGGAGACCGAGACAGACGCTAGCCCCGAAGGGTCGAACGAAGCCTCCTCCGATACCGACGACGAACAGACCTACTCGGACGGCGGAGACGCGTCTGCGTTCGACGTGTACGCTGACCACTGGTACCGTCCTGATAGCGAGACGTACGATTGGGCTGTTCGAACGGCGGAGGGCGAACGGCGATACTTCAAAACGCGCGACGGAGCACGGAATCGGCTTCGGACAGAGTATGAGTGACCTCTGCCGGAGTTCCGTTTATCACGGTAGTGAATATTCACCGCCGGCGGACCTCCGACTACCGAGGCCGCCTGCGTGGAGTCGTTCGGGCCGGGTCGACGCTCTTCGAGCGAGCGCGCTCGATGACTCGTCGCCTCGACGGTGAGGGATTCGTCGGTTCGGCAGTCGTCGGCGGCGAGCGTTCCGCCGTAGGCGCGGCTGATAGCGAGGCCGACGGCGCGAGAACGCCCAGCCGGGGGGTCACCGGTGAACAAAAAGCGTGTCGTCGGGAACTGTCACGTCGCGCCCTCCCGGAGGTTCCGCGAGCGCAGGCGTTCGCGCTTCCGGACGGACGGGCGCGGAATCGGTAGGGGGAACGGCTATGTTGTCTCAGCGTGGCCCTGCGATCATGAACGATGACGCGATGCGACGGTTCCCAGTGCCTGAGTACGAGGACCTCCCGGAGGACCTCCGCAACAGGATTGACGAGGAGACCGAGGACGCTGGATTCACTCCCAACGTGTTCTCGGCGTTCGCTTACAAGCCCAGTCACTTCCGCGCGTTCTTCGCGTACTACGACGCGCTCGTGACAGACACGCCGCTCGCGCGTGAGGAAGTCGAGATGATCGTGGTGGCGGTGTCGGGCGCGAACGACTGTCTCTACTGCGTGGTCGGTCACGGGGCGCTCTGTCGTATCTACGCCGGAGCACCGAAACTCGCCGACCAGCTCGCGACGAACCACCGACAGGCGGACATCTCGGACCGCCACATGGCGATGGTGGACTTCGCTGTCACACTCACCAACTCCCCCGAGAGCGTGGCCGCCGAAGATATCCAGCGACTCCGCGACGCCGGATTCTCACAAGAGGAAGTGTGGGACGTGGCCGCTGTGGCTGCCTTCTTCAACCTCTCTAACCGCATGGCGACCGTGGCCGACATGCGCCCCAACGACGAGTTCTACGCGATGGGCCGAGGCGACTGACCGGCTCGATTGACTTGGGACCCGACCGCCGTCGCGCTCACCGACCCCAACCGACTTGCCCGGGGGGCGCGTCGCCCCGGCCATGTCCGATTCATCGGCCGGCTCGACGAGCCTCGAATTCGGCGTCCTCGGCACCGCGTCGATCGCCGGTAAAGCGGTGATCCCGGCGATCGCCGCCAGCAGTCACGCCGTCGGCGCGGTGGCGTCCCGCGACGCCGCCCGCGCGAAGCGGTTCGCGACCGAGAACGGAATCCCACGCAGCTACGGCTCCTACGGGGCTCTGCTCGACGACGACGCGCTCGACGCCGTGTACGTCCCGCTCCCGAACGGAAGCCACGCCGAGTGGACGAAACGCGCGGCCGACGCCGGGCTGGACGTCCTCTGCGAGAAGCCGCTGGCCGCAGACGCTGACGAGGCGCGCGACGTGGTCGCCCGCTGCGACGAGCGGGGCGTCACGCTGATGGAGGCGTTCATGTACCGCTATCACCCCCGCACCGAGCGCGCCGTCGCGCTCGCGGCGGACGACCTCGACGACGTGCGCACGGTGACGGCCACCTTCCGCTTCCCGCTGTACGACCGCCCGAACGACGTGCGGCTCGACGCCGACCTCGCGGGCGGGTCGCTGATGGACGTGGGCTGTTACCCCGTCTCGATCGCGCGGACGATACTCGGCGAGCCCGACCGCGCCTACGCCCACGCCGGCGACACCCGCGGCGCCGGGGTCGACACGGAGCTCGCGGGGGTGCTCTCGTACGACGACGGCCGCTCGGCGCGGGTCGCGTCCGGGTTCGACACGCAGCTGGTCCAGCGGTACCGCGTCGACGCGACGAACGGCTGGGTCGAAGTCGAGCGCGCGTTCGACGCGCCGACCGACGAGCCCGTCGAACTGACGTACGAGATCGACGGCCGGCACGGCGTCGAGACGTTCCCCGCCGTCGACCAGTACCGGCTCCAGGTCGAGCACTTCGCCGAGCGCGTCGCCGACGGGAGCGCCCCCCTGACCGGCGGCGAGGAGGCGGTCGCCAACATGGCGGTCATCGACGCGCTCGCCGAGAGCGCCGCCGACGGCGGCCCGGTCGACCTCTGACCGCCTGAACCGGGCCCGACCCGCCCTCGCCGGGCGCCGGCGCAGCGCCCCGAGAGTCCGTCAGTCTCCGCTCGGCGCCGCCCGGCTCACCGGTCGATCCCGCTCTCGCCGTCGATGACGCCGCGGACCTCCGCCCGGGTCGTCACCGCGAGGTCGCCGTCGGTGGTGCGTTTCAGCGCCGCGGTCGCCGACCCCCACCGGAGCGCCGCGGAGAGGTCGCCGCCGCGCAGCCGCTCGGCGACGAAGCCGGCGACGAACGCGTCGCCGGTGCCGATCGCGTCGAACGTCTCCGCCTCGTACACGTCCTGTTCGTACACCGAGCCGTCGTGGAGCGCGACCGCCCCCTCCAGCCCGCGGGTGACGACCACCGTGTCGAAGCCGAACTCCGTGGCGAGCCCGTGGGCTATCTCGACGGCGCCCCCCTCGCGGTCGAGCACCTCCCGGGCGTCTCGCCGCGGGACGAACAGCGTGTCGACGTCCTCGAACAGGTCTTCGTAGGCCGCCCGCGCGGTCTCCGGGTCCCAGAGCTTCGCCCGGTAGTTCAGGTCGAACGAGCGCGTCGTCCCCGCCTCGCCGGCGGTCCGCAACAGCGCGCCCGTCGTCTCGGCGGTCGCCTCGGAGAGCGCGGGCGTGATCCCCGTCGTGTGGAACCAGTCCGCTTCCGCGACCGCGTCGGTGGGGAGCTCGTCGGGCTCGACGGTCGTGATCGCCGCGTCGGCGCGGTCGTAGATCACGTTCGTCCCGCGCGGCTCGCCGCCGTGTTCGAGGTAGTAGGTCCCCACGCGGCTCTCGTCCGGGTCCGCCCACGCGACGCTCGGAGTGACGCCGTGGCTCTGCAGTTCGGTCGCGATCCGCCGGCCGAGCGGCGAGTCGGGGAGCTTCGAGAGCCAGCGGGCGTCGGCGCCGAGCCGCGCGGCCCCGACCGCGACGTTGCTCTCCGCCCCGCCGGCCTGGACGGTGAACTCGCGCGTCGTCTCCAGCCGCTCGCCGCGCGGCGGCGACAGCCGGAGCATCGTCTCGCCGAACGTGACGAGGTCGGTCATCGGCGCCACCCCGCGGCGCAGGTCTCGGACGGGTTCATATTGGGTGCTACTCTCGGCCGATTATAAGAGGGGGTGATCGCCGTCGACCGACGAGTGTCGGGTGCGTCAGTAGCCCTCACAGTATATGAGAAGTATCGGGCCCACGCTCTCAGTGGGTCTCCGGGTATGCGCTTCCGTGCCGGAATCGTTCGATGGACAGGCACGCGTCGGCATCAGCAATTATCTCATTGTAATCGTCGTCCCCACCGATCAGTAGCGTCGCTCCAAGGCGGTCAGCAGTTGCGAGTGCGTATGCGTCACCGAGTGCGGGGTTGTAGTCGAGGATGTAGTCGGAAGCAGTCTCCCAAACGCGTTGCCCTTGAGTGGGATGGATACCGATCGTGCCGAGCCACTCGAAGTATTCGTCAGCGACGGATTCGCCGTATTTTCGGCCGAGGATGTAGCGTACTTCGGTCGCGTTCACCCGGTTCAAATACCCTTGTGAAACCCCGTCCGCAACAGCATCGAGGTATGCGGCAACCTTCTCATAGCCCGGTTCTTCATCCGCGTGCGCCACCAACGGCTCGGCGTCGAAGACGATCTCGGGCGGCGGCGAGTAGACTTCGCGACCGCTCACTCGGAATCACGCTCGGCTTTGTCGGCTTCTCGCTTCTCACGGAGCATTTCGCTCGCTGGATTGTCTGTCGACGGCTCACCAGAGCGAGCCGCGAATCCAGCCATCTCCTGCGCGGACCGGACGCGTTCGATCACCACCTCACCGTCATCGGTCTCGCGGAACGTCACCTGTCCCGGAGCGTCAATACCGAGCTTGTCACGGAACTTTTTCGGAATCGTTGCTTGTCCCGACGACGATACAGACACCGTCGCTGAGGTGTCCTCACCGCCTGATTCAGTCTCGTCTTTCGACCTTGATTCGCTCATACTCTTAATTTACGAGCGTTAATAATATAGTTTGGGTATTAATTTTCGGGACTTACTAATTCTCCCGTTAGAGATTCGCGAGTCACTTCTGAGTGCCGGGCGGGGCACAATCATATACGAACAGTGAGTGTGACGGGAGCCCTCACGGTGCCCAGCCTCCCAGTCTCAACCGCGCGGTCCCCGCCTACTCCGCGTCCTCTCGCGCCCGGTAGTCCGGGAGGGTGTCGTCCTGCATCACCGCGCCGCGGCCGCCGTCGACGAGCAGCGCCGCCCCAGTGACGAAGGCGGCGTCATCGCTCGCGAGGAAGGAGACGGCGCCGGCGACGTCGGCCGGCGTCCCGATCCGCCCGGCCGGGTGGATCGCCTCGACCTCCTCCAGCCGCCCCTCGGGGAGCTCCTCGCGCGTCCGCTCGACCTCCACCCAGCCGGGGACGACCGTGTTCACCCTAACCTGGGGGCCGAAGTCGACCGCGAACGACCGCGTCATGCCGTTGATGCCCGCCTTGACCGCGTTGTACGGGAAGTGCGCCGGCATCGTCGCGTACGCGTGGTTCGACGAGACGTTCACGATCGCGCCGCGGTCCATGTGTTCGAGGGCGGCCCGCGCCGCCAGCCAGTACGCCCGGAAGTCAGTCTCGACGACGAACGCCCAGTCGTCGAGCGTCGCCTCGTCGGCGGCCGTCTCCGTCTGGACCCCGGCGTTGTTCACGAGCACGTCGACCGAGCCGTAGCGCTCGGCGGCCGCCTCCGCCAGCGCGGCCACGTCGTCCGGGTCGCGCATGTCGGCGCGGACGAACGTCGCGTCTCCTCGCTCGCCTCCCGCCGCGATCCGCTCGACGACGGCCTCGCCGGCCGCCTCCGAGCGCCCGCTGACCACGACGTTCGCCCCCTCGGCGGCCAGCCGCTCCGCGACGCCGGCGCCGATGCCCCGAGTCGACCCCGTCACGACCGCGGTCTCGCCGGCGAACCGGCCCGGGACCGCGCCCTCGGTCGGCGACTCCGGTCGACGGGTCATCGGTTCTCCCCCCGTCGCCGCGGGTCGATCGCCATCGAGATCACCACTCCGCGACCGACCCGTCGTCGTGGCGCCAGACGGGGTTGTGCCAGTCGACCGCCTCCTCGGCCTGCTCGCGCACGTGCGCCTCGTCGACCTCGATCCCGAGCCCGTCGCCGTCGGGGACCTCCACGAACCCGTCGCGGTACTCGAACACCGAGGGGTCGGCGAGGTAGTCCAAAACGTCGCTCGTCTCGTTGTAGTGGATGTCGAGCGACTGCTCCTGGATGAGCGCGTTCGGCGTGCAGGCGTCGACCTGGATGCAGGACGCGAGCGCGATCGGGCCGAGCGGGCAGTGCGGCGCGACCGACACGTCGTACGCCTCGGCCATCGAGGCGATCTTCTTCAGCTCGGTGATCCCGCCGGCGTGGGAGACGTCCGGCTGGATCAGGTCCACCGCGTCCGCCTCCAACACTTCCTTGAAGTCCCACCGCGAGTACATCCGCTCGCCGGTCGCGATCGGGATCGTCGTCGACGCCCGGATCGCCGGCAGCGCGTCGTTGTTCTCGGGCAGCACCGGCTCCTCGATGAACATCGGGTCGTACGGCTCCAGCGCGGCCGCGAGCCGGCGGGCCATCGGCTTCGCCACCCGGCCGTGGAAGTCGACGCCGACGTCAACCTCGTCGCCCACCGCCTCCCGGACGGCCGCGATCCGGTCGGCCGCGGCGTCGACCGCGGCCGGCGAGTCGATCGACTCCAGCTCCGGGGTGGCGTTCATCTTCAGCGCGGAGAAGCCGGCGTCGACCTTCTCGCGGGCGGCCTCGCCCACGTCCGCCGGCCGGTCGCCGCCGATCCACTGGTAGACGCGGACCCGGTCGCGCGCGCGACCGCCGAGCAGCTCGTGGACGGGCGCGCCGAACCCCTTCCCCTTGATGTCCCACAGCGCCTGGTCGACGCCGGCGATGGCGCTCATCAGGACCGGCCCGCCGCGGTAGAAGCCGCCGCGGTACATCGCCTGCCAGTGGTCCTCGATCCGCGCCGGGTCCTCGCCGAGCAGGTAGTCGTCGAGCAGCTCCTCGACGGCCGCGACGACCGTGTGGGACCGCCCCTCCACGATCGGTTCCCCCCAGCCGACGGTCCCGTCGCTCGTCGTGAGCTTCAGGAACAGCCAGCGGGGCGGCACTTCGAACAGCTCGTAGTCGGTGATGTGCATGGTGTGTTGGGGTCTCCGGACCGGTCCGACGGCCGCGGGACTCGGGCGTCGTCCGTCGCCGTCGCCGTCCGACGCGGACCGGTCCGTCGCCTCGGTCGTACTTGCCCGTCCGCCGGTTAAATAGCGGGCGGGTGCGGTCGTCCGCGCCCGATCCCCACACGGCCGATTTAAGCCCCCCCGCGGGCAGGTACCACGCATGCGAACCGACCGACTCGACCGGATCACGGACGGCGGCGTGATCGCGATCCTCCGCGGCGTCGAGCGCGACGACGCCGTGCGAGTCGCGGACGCGGTCGTCGACGCCGGCGTGACGGCGCTGGAGGTGACGGCGGACACGCCGGACGCGACGGCGTCGATCGCGGCGATCGCCGACCGCGTCGACGACGCGGTCGTCGGCGCCGGCACCGTCCTCGACGCGGAGACCGCGCGCGCGGCGCAGCTCGCCGGCGCCGAGTTCCTCGTGACGCCGACGGTGAACCGCGGCGCGATCCGCACCGCGAACCGCTACGGGACGCCGATCGCGGTCGGGGCGTACACGCCGACCGAGGCGCTCGACGCCTTCGAGGCGGGCGCCGACCTCGTGAAGGTGTTCCCCGCGGCGACCGGCGGCCCGGACCACGTCGCGGCGATCGGCGGCCCGCTCGGTCAGATCCCGCTCGTGCCGACCGGCGGCGTCGGCGCGGACGACGCCGGCGAGTACATCGACGCGGGCGCGGCCGCGGTCGGCGTCGGCAGTTCGATCGCCGACGGCGAGGCGATCGCCGCCGGCGACTTCGACGCGGTCCGGTCGAACGCGCGCGCGGTGGTCGAAGCCGTCGCGGCGGCCCGCGAGTGAGCGCTCCGCTCTCCGGCGCGCCGGGAGCGGCCGCTCCGCGCGCCGGCGCTCCGGCTTCGGCGTCGCCGTCGCGGGCGACGCGCGCTACTGCGCGGTCGAGCGCGTCTCGTCGCCGGCCTCGGGCGACGAACCGCGGACCGCGTCCCACCCGTTGATACAGGCGTCACACAGGTAGTACGCGAAGCCGTCGACGTCCCGGTGCGCGAGCGAGGCGTCGACGCCGCATCTGTCGCAGTTCATGCCCGGCGAGTACGGCAAGACGAATATATGTCTTCTGCTCCGGATCGGACTCGTGATAATTCGTGACGGAACCGCCGAACCGGAAGTTCCGTCGTCCTCCGATCGAGCCTCCCGGCCGCTCAGCGCAGCGCGTCGAGGTCGAACTCGAAGGCCGCGACCGGGACCTCCAGGTCGTGCTCGACGAGCACCGCGGGGTGGAGCTCGCCGATGACGCCGACGCGCTCGCCGTCGATCGCGACGGCGGCGGCGCGCCCCTCGATGAACGAGGGGTGTTCGGTCCGCGGGGTCGCCAAGTCGGCGTCGAAGTCGTCACAGAGCGCCTGGAGCCGTCCCTTCGCGGCCTCGTAGGAGGCGTCGCGGCGGGCGACCGCGCCCGCGACGCGGCGCGACTCGGCGACGTTCGTGTCCGCGTCTTCGTCGCGCTCGGCGACGAAGCCGACCTCGGCGACGTCCTGCGGGTAGGCGTTGTGGGTGTTCCGCTCTAAGAGCATCACGAGCGACGGGAGCGCCCAGGTGCGGAGCTGGGTGTACTCCTCGCTGTACGGCTCCGTGATCTCGACCGGCTCGCCGCCGCCGAAGACGCCGTCCCCGTCGACCGCGGCGCCGCCGGTGCCCGGCTCGATCCGCATCCGGTCGTAGTTCTCGGTCCCGCTCGTCATGTGGAAGTTCAGCAGGTCCTCGAAACCGAGCCCCACGAGGCTCGTTCGGACCGCGTCCTCCAGCCGGGAGCGCTCGTGGCGCCCGCCGACGGTGCCGACGTCGGGGTAGCGCGGCTCCAGCTCGTCGAAGCCGTACGCCCGCCCCACGTCGTCGACGAGGTCGAGCGGGTGGAGCACGTCGACGCGGTACGGCGGGATCTCCACGTCGTACCGGACGTCGTCGCCGAGCGTGTAGGATGCGTCGAGGCCGGCGCGCTCGAAGCAGTCGACGACCTCCTCGGGCTCGAAGTCGACGCCGAGCAGCGTCTCGATCCGGTCGTGCGAGACGCTCTTCTCGTCGGTGTCGAGGTTCGGGCGGACCAGCTCGGCCCCGTACTCGCTCGGGTGCGTCGCGCCGTCGGCGTAGTTCACCTCGACCTCCTCGATCGTCGCGCCGCGAGCCGACAGCGCGTAACAGATGATGTTGCACATCCGGTCGATCGTCCACTGGTCGGTGCCGGTGAGCTCGACGAACAGCTCGCGCGAGCCGGTCGTCACCTCGGTCCGCTTCCCGTTGATGACGGGCGGGAACGAGAAGAGACCGAGCTCGTCGTAGATCGCCGGGTAGCGGTCGAGGTCCTCGACGAGGTCCGCGTAGGTCGTCCCCGTGTCGTGCTCCGCCAGGACCTCGGCGGGCGTCAGCTCGTCGTTCGCGTCGAGCGGGACGAACGCGTCGCCCTCGGGGTCGACGCCGCGGTAGGTGATCGACGGCTCCGCGCCCTCCTGGAGCGGCGCGCCCTTCACCATCGCGAGGTCGTGGATCCCGATGGCGCCCTTCGCGCGGCCGCGGCCCATCGTCGCGTGGAGCTTCTCCTGGAGCTGGATCAGCGACTCCAGCGCCGCCTCGTCGAGGTCGACGCCGCGGACCACGGCGCCGGTGACGAACGGCCGCTCGTCGGGCACCGACTCGTCGACCTCGATGGTCCACTCGGGGTCGTTCGCGCTCGGCACGTAGACGCCGCGCGCGTCGCCGTAGTGGTAGCGCAGCGAGCGCGCGACCCCCTCGACGGAGAGCCGGTCGAGGCGGTCGGGCGCGAACTCGAACTGGAACATGCCGTCGTCGGTCTCGCCCTCGAACTCTAAGCCGAGCCCGAACAGGTCGTCTTTCAGCTCCGCGTCGCCCTTCTCGTCGTGGCCGGTGAGCTCGCGCAGCTCGTCGGGGTCGACGTCGACGACGGGCATCAGTAGCTCACCTCCGCGTTCCGCAGGAAGTCGATGTCGGCGAGGGTGCCGTGGAGGTCGCGGATGTCCTCCGCGCCGGTGGTTAACATCGCGAGGCGTTCGAGGGCGAGCCCCCACGCCATCACGTCGCAGTCGACGCCGAGCGGGCCGGTGACCTCCTCGCGGAAGACGCCGGAGTTCCCGATCTCGATCTCCTCGCCCGTCTCCGGGTGCTCGCCGAACAGCTCGAAGGAGGGCTCGGTGTAGGGGTTGTAGTGCGGCTTGAACCGGATGTCGGTGATGCCGAACTGCCGGTAGAACTCCTCGAAGGTGCCCATCAGGTCGCGCACCGAGAGGTCCTCGGCCATCACCCACCCCTCGATCTGGAAGAACTCCAGGAGGTGCGTCGGGTCGAGCGTGTCGTTGCGGTACACCTTCTCGACGGAGAAGTAGCGCTGGGGGGGCTCCAGCTCGGCGCCCGCGACCCCGGAGAGGTAGCGCATCGACAGCGACGTGGTGTGGCCGCGGAGCGCCACCTCGCGGGCGAAGTCGGCCGACCACGGCGAGTGGTAGCCGTCGCCGTCGAGCCCCCACCCGTCGCGGTGGGCGGCCTCGACCCGGGCCATCAGCTCGTCCGGGATCGAGTCCATCGGGTCCACGTCGAGCGCGAACCGGTCCCAGTGGGTCCGCGCCGGGTGGTCCTGGGGCATGAACAGGCAGTCGTTGATCCAGAAGTCGGCGTCGGCGTGGGGGCCCTCCATCTCCTGGAACCCCATGCCGACCAGCACGTCCTTCACGCGGTCGGCGGTCCGGCGGAGGACGTGTTTGCGGCCGCCGCGGGCCGTCTCCGCCTCGGCCTCGACGTTGTACTCGGCGAACTCGGCGTCGCGCCAGTCGCCGCTCGCGAGGAGCTCGGGCGTGAGCGCGCCGACCGTCTCGGTCGCCTCCACGCCGGTCATCAGCGCGTCGACGCCGTCGTCGGTCAGCGTCACCGTCCGGGTGACCGACTCGCCGACCGCTACGAGCCCGCGCGAGTCGAGCTGCTCGATCACGGCGCCGTCGACGCCGAGGGCGTCCGCGTCGAGCCCCTCGCCGCCGGCGTCCGCGAGCGCCGCGAGCGCCGCCGCCTCGGGGTCGGCGTCCGGGTCGGCGTCCGGGTCGACCGAGAGCTCGCCGCCGTCGACGCTCCCGAGGCCCTTCCGCGCGAAGTTCGCGAGCGCGATGTCGACCTCGGGACCGTCCAGGTCCGCCTCGCCGATGACCGCGCCCATCGCGGCCGGCTCGGCGTCGGCGCCCGCGTCGAGCCCGGCCCGGTAGAGCCGCGTCTCCGGCAGCCCCGCCTCGACGTAGCGCCGCCCCTCGTCGGTGAGATCGAGCGTCTCGTCGGTCGCCGAGCCGACCTCCACGAGCCCCTCGTCGGCCAGGTCGAAGGCGGCGCCGGCGACCGTCTCCGGCCTGAGGTCTGTCCCGTCGGCTATCTCCGCCACCGTTCGTTCGTCCGTCGCGCTCGCGGCCTCGAGGACCGCGAGCTGTCGTTCCGGGAGTCGCATTCGAGTTATCCCTACACGCGGGCGGCTGGTTGGTAACGGTTCCGGGACCGGACCGCGACCTTCGATAATCATTTCTGATAAGTTGAACGACTGAGTTATATAGTATATGCGAGTAGAGTGGGTATGAGCAGCGTAACGGCCGAATCGAGCGATTCCGGACCGGTCCCGGAGACGGCGCGCGTCAGTCACGGCGGCGACGGCCCCGCGCCGAGCCTCGCCGTCGTCGAGGCGATCGCCGAACTCGCCGGCGTCGACCCGACCGAACTCCCCGAGGAGGGCGTCGTGCTGTACGACCACGTCGATCCCGACGCGCTGAACGCGCTCGTCGCCGGTCGCTCCGGCGCGGACGTCGACGTCTCGCTCACGGTCGCGGGCTACGACGTCCGCGTCGGCCCCGACTCCGCGGTCGCTCGCCGGGCGCGGAACTAACTCGGGAATCGGTTCCGAACGCCGCCGTTACTCATCTTCCGCCGCCCGTTCGCGGAGCCGCGCGATCCGGTCCCCGAGCGGCGGCTGGACCTCGAACCACGTCGACCAGTCGCCGGTCTCAGGCTCGGCGCCGCGGCGCGCCGCGACCCGCTCGAACGCGTCCGCGACGCGGGCGGCGCCGACGGCGTCCGCGGCGCGGCCGTCCGCCGCGTACTGGACGCGCCGCCCGGCCCAGAAGGAGACGAGCCCGACGGCGACGAGGGCGGCGAAGCCGGACTCGAACGGGACGAGCGCCGTGACGACGGCCGAAAGCGCCGCCAGCACCGCCCCGACCGCGACCGCGCGGAACTCGGCGTAGTACGTCGCGACCCGCCCCGCCTCCGCCGCGAACAGGCCGATCGCGGCGTCCTCGTCGAGGTCGGTCAGCACGTCCTCCGTGAGGAACAACACCCGTCGGCCGGGCGGTCCCCGGACCGACACCTCCGCGGGGCCGGCGGCCGCCGAGGCGCCGTCGACGCCCGCCGCGTTTTCCTCGTCGACGGACTCGATCGCGATCCGGTCGACGCCGAGCCCGCCGGGGTCCGCAAGCGCCGCGATCTGCGCCCGCTCGGCGTCCGTCGGCTCCCGGAGGTCCCGGAAGCGGTCGGCCGCGTACAGCGGTCCGACGGCGACGGCGAGCGCGGCGACGACGGCGACGCCGACGACGAGCGCGACCCTGATCATCGCTCTCGCCGACGGGACGCCCGGAGTAAAAAGGCGCGGTGTCGCGACGTGCCGCCGGGTCGCCGCCTCCGCCGGTCACTCCGGAACGCGGCGAGCGAGCGCCCGGACCGCCGCCGCGGCCTCGCTGTCGGGCGCGGCGCCGACGACCGGCCGCTCCGCGGCGACGGACCGGCCGACGCGGGGATCGGCCGGGATCACCTCGACCGGCGCGCCGAGCGCGTCGCCGATCGCTTCGACCGGCGGCGGCTCTGTCACGCGGTTGACCGCGCAGCCGACCAGCCCGGCGTCGAGTTCGCGGGCGAGCTCCCGGGTGCGGATCGCGTCGGCCAGCGCGAACGCCCGGGGCGAGACGACGAGGAGGCAGGCGTCCGCGACCGCGAGCGGCACGCCGGCGTCGGCGCGGCGCCCCGCGGGACAGTCGAGGACGACGGTCCCGAACTCCCGTTCGACCGCGGCGACCGCCCCCTCCAACCGCGTCAGGTCGGTCGCCCGCGCCCCTGCCAGCGTCCGGCCGCACGGGACGATGTCGACCGGTCCCGGCCGCACCGCATCGACAGGGTCCGCCGCGCCGCCCAGCACGTCGTGGAGGTCGGGGCCGCGGCCGTCCGGCAGGTCGGCCATCCCGAGGTCCGCGTCGACGACGATCCCGCCGAGCGCGGCGGCGACGTTGTACGCCAGCGTCGTCTTCCCCACGCCGCCCTTCCCGCCGGCGACCGCGAGGATCACGCCAGATCCTCCAGCGCAGCGGTCGGCACCTCGCTCGCTTCCGCCCGCTCGGCCAGCGCCGCGGCGCGGTCGCGGACCGCCCGCAGCCGCTCGGCGTCTGCCGCGACGCGCTCGTCGAGAGACGCGACCGCGTCGAGGCCGCCGGCCTCCTCGACGACCGCGGTCGCCGTTTCGAGGTCGGCGCCGCTCAGCCGCTCCGCCCGCTCGACCCGGTCCTCGACGGCCGCGAACCACGCGTCGACCCCGTCGGCCGCCGTCGCAGTCGGCGGTGACTCGGCTGTCGCCGACCGCTCCGCGTCGCCCTCGGCGGCCCCCCCGCTCGCGTCCGCGTCGTCGTCGGTTCCCGGGTCGCCCCCGCTTCGCGCCCGCTCGGTCTCGTCCTCGTCCGAGTCGCTCGCTCTCGCGCTCCCGGATTCGTCGCCGTCGCTCACGTTTCCGTCACCGTTGACCGCCCCCGCACCGTCGACCACCTGCCGCGGAGGACGATGGGAGTCGAGGTCGCGGACCGCTTCCCGCACGCGGACCGCGTCGCCTCCGGTCGCCGCGTCATCCCCGTTCGGCTCCGCGGTCGCGGGCTCGACCCCCGCGATTTCGACCGGCGGGTCGACCGGCTCCGCCACCGCCGCGAACCCGAACGCCGCGCGCTCGCCCGGGTCGATCACCGCGGTGACGCCGGTCGCGTCCCATCCGCGTTCGGGAACACCGCCGCGACGCGGCGGCAGGACGGGACCGTCCAGCCGGCTCTCGATCCGGACCCGCCGCGGGACCGCCCCGTCGTTGCGAACCCGGACACCCACGAGCGACGCCTCCCCCTCGCGGCCGACGGACCAGTCGAGTTCCATGCGCCGACTCCCGCGGAATCGTATTTAACCGTCGGGGTCGGACGCCGCGCGGACGTCGGGGGTCCGGAGCAGCGACCTCGCCGCTCGGTCGGCGGCCGCGACCCTCCGGGCCGCGTCCCCTCGCAGTTCGACGGCGCCGTCGAGCGCCGCCACCCTAACCGCCGCGAGCGACGCCGCGACCGGGTCGCCGTCGTACGCGTCGGGGGCCGCGCCGGCGGCCCCGGGATCGCCGCCCGGGACGACCGCGAGCGCGCGCCGAAACGCCGGATAGATCCCCTCGGCGAGTTCGCGGCGGGCGGCGCGGCGGCGGTTCCGGAGCCGGTCGCGGAGCCGCAGGCGCCGTCGCCGCTCGTCGCGGTTCCGGGCCGCCTCCGCCCGCGCGCGTTCGAGCGCCTGCTCGGCGGCGATCGCCTCCGTCTGCGCGGCCGACAGCTCCGCCGCCGCCGCCTCCAGGTCGTCGAGCGCGTCGTCCGCTTCGGCGTCGACCGCGCGGCGCGCCCGGGCGTCGCCGCGCAGCGCCGCCACCCGCTCTTTCAGGCGCTCTATCTCGCCGCTCGTCTCGGCGACCCGCCGCCGCGCCGCGGTCAGGTCCACCGGTTCGACTTCGATCGCCGCGAGCTCCGCCCCGATCTCGTCGATCTCCGCCGCGACCGACGCGGTCCGTCCCCGCGAGCGCGCGGCCGCCGCGAGCTGCCGACGGAGTCCCGCGTCGGTGGGGAGCCGCCGGAGCACCGCGCTCGGCTCCGACGGTCCCTCGACCGCGGCCGACTCGTCCTCGTTGCCGTCGGCCTCCCCTTTCCGGTCCGGCTCCCGCGGTGTCGGTCTCGTCTCGGTCACAGCTCTCTGCCGCGCATGGCGTCCGGGTCCGGGTGGTCCGTCCCCGCCGCGAACGCCGCGTACGGCGTCGACTCCGCGCTCCGGTCCGCGTAGGCCGCGGCGGCCTCTCGGACCGGCTCGTCGACGGCGACGAACTCGTTGAACGGCTCGGTGCGCTCGATCTGGACGTCCCCGCCGTGCGACTCGCGGAGCCGCAGCGCGAGGAACGCGGCGTACACCGTCTCGTCGAGCAGCGCGGCGCGACCGAACCGCCGGGCGACGACCCCCTCGTGGCGGCGACACAGGTTCCGGAGGCCGGTTCGGGCGGCCGCCGAATACGTCACGACCAGCAGCACGCCCGCGGGTGGTCGATTTTCCAATTTATCCGTTCCGGACCGGAACGTTTCAGTCGGCTTCAGCGACCGCCCTCCCGGCCGACGCTCCCGCCTTCGAGGCCGGCCCTCAGAAGCGCTCGACGTCGAACGCCGGCCCGTCCCCGCCGTCCGGGTCGCGCTCGCCGTCGACGCCGCTGGCGGCGAGGACGCGCTCCCGCGCCGCCGGCTCCGAGGGCGCGACGACGACGGTGCCGTCGACGGGGTCGTCGCCGACCGCGCGGAACACGTCGCCGTCGCCGTCGAACTCGGTTGCGTACGTGCGGAGGACGGCCGCGACGCGCCGCTCCGTGGCCGCGAGGTCGGCCTCGCCGTCCTCGAACTCGCGGAGCGCGTCCTCGACGTTCCGTATCGCGGAGATGCGGTCCATCAGATCAAACGACCTTGTACTGGTCGTTGGTTGGGCTGTAGATGTCCCCTTTCTGCCTCAAACTCTCAACTTCGTTTTTCACTTTATCCTCGTCAATTCCCTCCGCGGCGGCGCGCTCAACGACGGCATCATGTGGTGCTCCTGGTTCGTTCTCGTACTCGGCGTCAATCTCATTAATTATGTCTTTGAGGCCCTTAATACGGTCGCGCTGGCTCTTCGAGGTGCCCGTCTCGACCACGTCCGCGTCGAACTGCCCCGTCTCCGGGTCGACGCCGATGTCCTTGAGACACGACTCGACGATGTCGGTCGCGCGGTCGGCGTCCTCGCGCTCGACGGTGTCCGAGAGCCGCACCCGCGCGCTCGCCTCCGAGAGCCGCACCATCGCCTCCAGCTTCCGGGCGGTCACCGGCACCGGCGCGTCCTCGTCGGCGCCCTTCGAGCGCAGGTCGACGTAGAACTCCTCGATCAGCTCCTTCGCCTCCTCCGTCATCGTCGGGAAGCAAGATCGCTTCGCGTGGGCGATGTACTTCCGCAGCAACTCCGAGTCGATCTCCGGCGCGACCTCCTCGGTCACCTCCGCCACCTGCTCCGAGGTGAACTCCGAGCTCGCCAGCTCCTCGCGCTGGGTGTTGAGTTCGCCGGCGTAGTTCGTCTTGATGATGTGTTGCGCCAGCCGGGAGTCGTGCTCCGGGTCCGGGCTGTCCGTCACCGTGAAGATCAGGTCGAACCGCGAGATGAGCGCGGGCTCTAAGTCGATCTGCTCGCCGATCGGCTCGTACTGGTCGAACCGACCGTACTTGGGGTTCGCGGCGCCGAGCAGCGAACACCGCGCCTTGAGAGTGGCGTTGATCCCCGCCTTCGAGACCGAGATCTTCTGCTGTTCGAGGCCCTCGTGCATGGCGGAGCGGTCCGAGGAGTTGTGGACGACGAGCCCGTTCGCGACGAAGTTGTGCGTCCCCTCGACGGTCAGGTCGTACACCCTCGGTCGCTCGCCGTCGTCGATCCGGGAGAGGATCGACCGCAGTTCCGCCTTCACGGCGCCGACCTCCTCAACGACGGCCTCGCGCAGGTCGTCGAGGTGGTCCGTCTCGACGGTACCGGACAGCCACCGCGACACGGTCGCCTGACTCACGTCGAGCTCCGACGCCACGTCCGCCTGACTGACCCCGTACGCGTCGAGCGCCTCCGACAGCGCCGCTCGCGTCTCGCCGACCGGACCGCGGTCGAGCAGGTCGCGAGCGCGTTCTTCCGCCGTGTCGGCCGGCCCGCCGACGACGTCGGCGAGACGCTGCCGGAGCACCTCGCCGCGGTGCTCGACCGACCCGGGCGGGACCGTCTCGACCGACTCGACCCGACGCCACTTCACGTCGCCGCGGACGAACTCGCGGAGGTCGCCGAGGTCGGTCTCGGCGACGTCGGTGAGCGCCGCTCGGAGTCGCGCGGCCACCGTCCGACGGACGGTTTCGCTTTCGCCCCACTCGCGGGAGATCCGCTGCTGGGACAGCGCCGTCCCCTCGGCGAGTTCGGACTGCGAGACGTGGTACCGGTCCCGAAGCTCCGAGAGCGTCCCCCACGTCGCCGTCTCGTCGAGCGCGTCGCGGTCGTCGGCCGCGCGTTCGCGCCGCCCCTCGAACGCCGCGAGTATCCGCTCCGCGCGGTGGAGCGAGACGTTCGCGCTCCCGGTCTCGAAGTCGTGGTAGGTGACGGCGCCGATACCGCACTCGCTCTGGTGAAGCCGGAGCGAGTCGCGACACCGCGCCAGCACGTCGTCGACCTCCGGGACCACGTCGAGAATCGTGCGGTCGCCGTCGGCGGCGTCGACGACGCGGTCGAGGGCTTCGGCCTTCCGCGTGGCCGTGAACCCGACGTACCGCCGGAACGCCGCGAGCGAGTCCGCGTCGGTCACCGTGAGGTAGTACACGTCGCGCCCGCCGTCTCGCTCGCGGTGCTGGAGCTGGCTCGACACGCCGAACTGTAAGAGGAGGTTCTTGGTGCCGCGGAGGAGGTCTCGGCTCGCCGACGCTATCCGAACGTTGCCCGCCGACTCGTCGACGTGGCCCTCGCTGTCGGCCAGCGCGCGGACGAACGCGGCCTTCGCCGCGCGGCTCCCCGTCGTCACGGCGGTCGGGAAGCACTTCTCGTCGTACCGACCGAGGTTCATCCCCGCGTCGAGGACGGCGTCGGCGTGCTCCTTCCCGGCGACCCGGACCGTCTCGACGCCGTCGTCGCGCCGTTCGCTCGGCGGCCGCACCGGCTCCGCGTCGAACGCCGCCCGCGCCGCGCGCTCGAAGTCGTCGAGGAGTCCGTCGTCCGTGTTCGTGAACCGGACGCCGTAGACGCCCTCGTCGCGGTCGTAGTAGATGTTGCCGTCGCCGGAGAGGTACCCGAGGACGCTCGCCGTGGCGGGGTCGACCCCGTCAGCGTCGACCGTCGGGCCGTCGCCGGGCTCGGTCGCCGGCCCCCCTCCCCCGCTCGCGGCCACCGCTCCGCCGTCCGCCGCCCTCGTCGGGATCTCGCGCGGGACGTACACCCAGTCGCCGTCGTTCAGCGCGGCCGCCTCGCGCTCGACGCGCTCGCCGTCGTCGAGGACGAAGAACGGGTGGTCGGCGGTCGCGGTCAGCGACTCGCCCGTCTCCGTCGTCACTCGGGTCAGTTCCGACGGCACGTCGTACTCGTGGACCGCCGAAACCGACCGCTCGACGAGGTTTCCGTCCTCGTTCATCGACCAGACGTCGAGGTCGACGTCGCGGATACGCCGCCCGTTCGAAAGCTCCTCGACCTCGCCGTCCTCGGCCGCTTCCCGCGCCAGCTCTCCGATGCGCTCGACGCGCCCGTCGGCGAGGGAGACTAGCGCGTCGCCGGTGACGCAGTCCATCTTGTCCAGCTCGTCGACCGCCGCGATCCCCTTGTCCGCGAGGACGAGCGCGCCGGCTTCGAGCGACCACTGCTGGCCGTCGCCGAAGTCGTCGCGGACGGCCGCGGCCGTGAGGCCCGCCGCAGATGATCCTTTTCCTGAGGTATAAACTGATCTTGGAGCGATATTCTCGACATAACTGATCATTTGACTCTTCCCGGTGCCAGGGTCGCCGATCAGGAGCATGTGGAGGTCGCCGCGGATCCGCGAGCCGTCGGGGAGGTGCTTCGTGACGCCGGAGAACAGCTGGAGGATCATCGCGAGCTTCTCCTCCTCGTAGCCGTAGATGGCGGGCGCGATGGAGCCGACCATCGCCTCGTAGATGTCGTCGCGCTCGGAGAGCTCGATGATGTCGCGTTTGTCGGCGTCGGTGATGTCCATGTCCTCGAACTCCTCGTCCTCGATGGCGATGGAGACGCCGTCCATGTACAGGTCGAAGATGGCGGACTTCTCGTTGCCCTGCTCGACCTGTTCGATGTGGAGGACGCCGACGCAGGTGACGTGGTCGCCGGGGCTCACCTCGCCGGTGATGTCGTCGATGATGTCGACGTCGAGCGACTGGGGGGTCTCGCCGCCGCGGAGGCCCTCGGGCGACTCCTGAATGCGGAGCTTCTGGGAGTCGACGAACTCGGACTGGTCGAAGTTGACGCGGAACGGGCCCTGTCGCTCGCAGCCCTGGCACTCGTGGGGCTCCTGAAAGCCGCCGTCGGACTGCGGGATGTACGTCATCGTGCCGCAGCGCTGGCACTCGAAGGCGGCCTCGGTCACCTTCGGGCGGACGTCCGTGGCCTTGCGGACGATGCCCTGGATCGAGACGAGCTTGCCGATGTGGTCGTCGTGGACCCGAATGCCGCGGATGTCGACGCTCTCGGGGAGGTCCTCGATGCGGACGTGCGCGCGGCCGAGGCTCACGTCGGCGGGGAGGTCGTAGAGCCGCAGCGCCTCCTCGGCGTACTCGCGCATCTGTTCCGGCTTGTTCAGGAAGTCCTCGGCGAGGTCGCGGTCGAACTGGAAGAGGTCGTCGTAGGAGACGTACAGCGAGCGCTGCTCGTTGGGGTACCGCTGGGCGAGCTGTCCGATCTCCTCACGGTAGTAGTTGCGATAGAACTGGATGAACCGCTCCGTGAGGTCCTGGGTGCCGGCCTGAGCCATTGCGACACCACTTCGTCGGCATCACGTATGAACCTCCGGTTCGGAGCGGACGTGGTCTCGGCCGCCGTCTCGCTCTGCCGGTCCGCCCTCGGCTACGCGCGTTCGACGAACGTCGCGTCGGCGGAGGTGCGGCCCTCGTTGAAGGAGAGCACCTTCGCGCGGATCACGTCGCCCGGTTCGAGCCCGCTCGGGATCTCCTCGGTGAAGACGACGAACCCCTCGACCTTCCCGACGGCGACCTCGTCGCCGGAGTGGTGGTCGGTGAGCTCGGTGACGCCGAACTCGTAGGTCTCGCCGATCTCGACCGGCGGCTCGCGCTCCTGTGCCGCCTCGTGGGCGCGTTTCGACTCGCGCGCCTCGCTCGACGGCCCGCGGAGCCGGCGGGCGAGCACGAACAGCGCGAGCAGCGCGACCGCCACGGCGATACCGACGACGAGCGGCGACGTTGGAATCATACCCGGGCGGTCGGCCGCGGTCACCTAAACGGTGTGGGTACGCGGCGCCGCGGGACTGATCACCTCGCCTGTGTCTCCCTCGACCGCCTCGGCTTCCCCGCGGGCGCATGAGAAACGCCTTTGCCCTCGAAGCCCCCCTCTCGATCCGAATGCGACACAGCCGCGGATCCCGACGACTCGTGCACGGGTGTGGTGTGCCGTGAAGGTCGCGGACGCGGTGCCGGAGTTCGCCGACGCCTTCGGCTTCGACGAGTTCAACCGGATGCAGCGGGAGGCGCTGCCGGGCATCTTAGAGACCGACCACAACGTGGTCGCGTCGGCGCCGACGGCCTCCGGGAAGACGGCGCTCGCCGAGCTCGCCATCTGTAAGACGCTCGACGCGGGCGGGACGGCCCTCTTCGTCGCGCCGCTGCGCGCGCTCACCAACGAGAAGGAGAGCGAGTGGGAGCGCTTCGAGGAGTTGGGCTACTCCGTCTACGTCGTCTCCGGCGAGCGGAACCTCAACCCGCGCCGCGCCGAGCGCGCCGACGTGCTGGTGACGACGCCCGAGAAGGCCGACAGCGCGACCCGGAAGCACGACTCCGCGCGCTACTCCTTCATCACCGACGTGGACTGCGTCGTCATCGACGAGGTCCACCTGCTCGACTCCGAGAAGCGCGGCGCGGTGCTGGAGGTGACCGTCTCGCGGCTCCGCCGGCTCCAGGACCCCCGCGTCGTGGCGCTGTCGGCGACGATGCCGAACATCGACGACGTCGCCGAGTGGCTGGACGCGCCCGCGGAGACGACCTACGCCTTCGGCGACGAGTACCGCCCGGTCGACCTCGAAACGGGCGTGAAGACGTACTCGCACGGCTCGAACGCCTTCGCCGACAAGTACCGGCGGCTCTACCGCGCGCTCGACCTGGCCGAGCCGCACGTCCGCGAGGACGGGCAGGCGCTGGTGTTCGTCTCCTCTCGGCAGGACACGGTTCAGGCCGCCAAGAAGGCGCGCGACGAGATAACCGAGCGGGACATCCCGATCGACTCACGCGACGACTACGACTTCCACAACGAAGCCAAAGAGCTCACCAACGACACGCTCCGCCAGTCGGTCACGGACGGCGTCGGCTTCCATCACGCCGGCCTCGGGAAGGACGACCGCGACCGCGTCGAGGAGTGGTTCAAGCAGGGGAAGATCAAGGTCCTCTTCTCGACGTCGACGCTGGCGTGGGGGGTGAACCTCCCCGCGCGCTGCGTCGTGATCCGCGACACCAAGTACCACGACCCGCTGGAGGGGGAGACGGACATCTCGCCGCTGGACGTGCTCCAGATGCTCGGGCGCGCCGGCCGGCCGGAGTACGACGACGTGGGGTACGGCTGGGTGGTCTGCGACCGCGGGGACGCCGACAGGTACCGCAAACTGTTGCGCGACGGCAAGGAGATCGAGTCGCGGCTCGCCGCCGACCTCGAGTCGCACCTCAACGCCGAGATCGCGATGGGGACGATCCGCGGGCTCGAGGACGTGATGGCGTGGCTGGAGACCACCTTCTACTACGTCCGCGCGCGGTCGCAACCGGAGCAGTACGACTTCCCGACGCTCCGCGACCGCGTGCGCGACCACCTCGAATCGCTCGTCGACGACGGGTTCGTCGCGGCCGACGACGACCTCGCGATCGAGCCGACCGCCCTCGGACGGCTCGCCTCCAAGTACTACCTCCGGCTCGACACCGCCCGCCGCTTCCGCCGCCTCGCCGACCGCGAGACGCTGACGGTCGATTCCGTGCTGGAGACCGTCGCGTCGGCCGGCGAGTTCGACTCCGTCTCGGCGCGGTCCGCCGAGTCGGACGCGATCGACCGGGTCCTCGACGGGCGCGACACCGACCTGGAGGACGGCCACCGCAAGGTGTTCGCCATCCTGCTCGCCGGCATGGCGGACTCGATCCCCTCGGACCTCCGGTCCGACGCGTGGGTGATCCGACAGAACGCGCTCCGCCTCCTCGCCGCGCTCGCGGAGTTCCTCGACCGCTTCGCCGGCCCGCGCGCCGCCAACCTCGCCCGCCGCGTCGAGGCGCGCGTCGAGCACGGCGTCTCCCGCGAGGCGGTCGCGCTCACGGCGATCGAGGGGGTCGGCTCCGGGCGCGCCGAGCGCCTCGCGGACGCCGGCCTCGCCTCCCCGGTCGACGTGGTCGACACCGGCGCGGCGGACCTCGAACGCGCCGGCATGAGCGACTCCGTCGCGGAGCGGATCGTCGACGCCGCGCGCGACTGCCCCCGCGTCGACGTCGACTGGGGGGACTTCCCCGAGGCCATCGCGGTCGGCGACAACGAGATGTGCGAGGTCGCCGTCGAGGCCGTCTCCGGAAGCGCCCGCGCGGGGATCCGCGTCACGGTCAACGACGTGGAGATGACCGCGACGACGACGTACCTCGACGGGACGGCGACGGTCCCGGTCGGCGTGTTCGGGCCGCCGGACGCCGACGAGCTGGAGTTCGTCGTCGAGGTCGTCTTCCCCGACCTCCCGCTCCTCCCCGTCACCGCGACGCGGACGGTCCGGGTGGAGTGACGGCGTCGCCCCGCCCGCTACCGGCGCTCCGCATCCCGGATAAACCCCGTTACGAGCGCTTTTCAGTCATTCCGCGGCCAGTCGCCCCATGCCGCAGCGACTCCGCGTGCTGGCCGGCGACTGCGAGGTAACCGACCGCGGCGACCGCACCCGCACCCACCGGGGACGGGTCGTGGTCCTGATCAAACCCGACGACACGACGCTCGTCCACGACGCCGACGGCTACCAGCCCGTCGCGTGGCTCACCCGCCCCGAGAGCGTCGTCGTCGAGGGCGACGGCGACGGGTTCACCGTCACCGCCCGCGACGGCTCCCGGCGACTCCGCGTCGTCGCGGCGGAGGCGACCGCGAGCCGGGCCCTCCCCGTCACCGAGGCCGGCGTCCCGGTCGGGACCTGCCCGGACGACGGCGGGCCGCTCGTGCGCTCGCGCGGAGACGTGGTCTGCCTGGACTGCGAGGAGCGGCGGGGGCTGCCGGCGGGCGCCAGCGTCACGGACGCCACCTGCGACGACTGCGGGCTCCCGAAGATTCGCGTCGAGCGCGGCGAGCCGTTCCACCTCTGTCTCGACCCGGGCTGCGACCCCATGGCGGAGGCAGTCAGCGACCGCTTCGACGGCGTCTGGGACTGCCCGGACTGCGACGGCGACCTCCGGGTCCGCTCCGCGCCCGGCCGCGTCTACCTCGGCTGCGAGAACTACCCCGACTGCGAGACGACCTTCTCGTTCCCGGCCGGGGTCGTCGTCGACGAGTGCGACTGCGGGCTCCCCGTCTTCGAGACCGCGGCGGGGCTCGGCTGTCTGGACGGGACCTGCGCGCTCGACGGTCGCGCGGCGAGGAACGAGGCGGACGCCGAGTGAGGGCGCCGCGGAACGACCGACCTACTCCGCGAGCTGCTGGCGCCCCGGCGCGATGAGGCGGTCGAGGTACTCCGCGAGCGCGCCCTTCGCGTCCGCGGGGTGGAGTTCGCCGGACTCCAGGTCGCCCTCCAGGTCGTCGTAGGCGTCGTACTCCAGGTTCCCGCCGTACTCCTCGGGGCGCTCGACGGTCACCGCGTCGAACCGCGGGAAGACGTGGTACTCGAACACCTGGAGGACGGGGTTCTCGCGCTCGGCGCCGTCGTCGGTCGGCTCGGGGTCGGCCGTCGGCGGGCAGTAGGCGTCGTTCACCTTCGACTCGATGTCCTCGCGGGAGTCCTCCATCGAGATGGTGACGCCCTCGCTGGAGGACATCTTCCCGCGGCCGGTGCCGAGGTCGGCGATAAGCGGCGTGTGGAGGCTCGTCGGCGGCTCGCGGTCGATGCTCGGGAGCACGTCGCGCGCGAGCATGTGGACCTTGCGCTGCTCCATCCCGCCGACCGCGAGGTCGACGCCGAGGTACGGGATGTCGAGCGCCTGCATCAGCGGGTAGACGGCCTGCGAAACCTTCACCGAGTCGCCCGAGCTGATCTCCGCCATCGCGCGCTCGGCGCGGGAGAGGGTGGTCTCCAGTTCGAGGGCGTGGAGGTCGAGCGTGTAGTCGTCGTCGAGCTGGAAGTCGGAGCCGAGCACGAACTGCGTGTTCGACTCGTCGAGCCCGTAGGCGATGAACTGGTCGCGCATGCGCTCGGCGGTGTGGCGGATCTCCTCGAACGATCCCTTGTCGTTGAGGTAGGCGTGTACGTCGGCCAGCAGCACGGTGACCTCGAAGCCCGCCTCCTGGAGGTCGATGAGCTTGTTCGCGGTGAGCATGTGACCGATGTGGAGCACGCCCGAGGGCTCGTAGCCGACGTACGCCCGCTTGCCCTCGGGGTCGTCGGCCAGCGCCTCGATCTCCGCCTCGGTGACCACCTCGGCCGCGTTCCGGGTGATCAGCTCGTGAGCGTCCATACCTCCGAGTGTGCGTTCCCGGACATATGACTTCTGGATGCGTGCCGACGACTCACGGGGAGCGCCGCCAGCGCGGCCGTCGACCGCCGGTTCCTCGGTTTCGAGGCGACCGGGTCGGGGTCACTCCTCGGTCTCGGGCAGCGTCCGCCCCGCGCGGTGCTCGGAGATGATCCGGTCGATCCGCTCGGCCTTCTCGTCGCGGCGGCGCTGCTCGGCGCGCTCCTCCCACTCGTCGACGGCCTCGACGAGGGCCTCCTCGCTCGCGACCGCCAGCTCGTCCACCTCGCGGACCGGCACCGCGTCCGCGGGCACCACCGGAACCGCCCGCTCGAACAGCACCTCGTCGGCCACGTCCGAGAGGTTCCCCTCGCCGCGGATCACCGCGCGGGGCTCCGCCTCGGCGAGCCGCTCGGCGGTCCGGCGACCCGCCCCGGAGGCGTCCCGGAGAAACACCACGTCGCCGGCCACGAGCCCGTACGCCTCGTCGGCGGCGTCGAGCGCGTCGAGCGTGAACTGCTCGACGACCTTCACGCTCACGAGGCCCTGCCCCTCGGCGACGTCGCCGAAGTTCGAGTGGTCGAGCCGCCACAGCTCCTTCAGCGTCTCCACCTTCCGTTCGAGGTCCTCGACGCGCTCGCGGGCCTCGTCGCGCTCGCGCTCCAGCCGGTCCGTCTCGCGTTCGAGCCGCGAGACCGCCCGCCGCGTGCGGGCCTCGATGCGCTCCTCGCGTTTCGCCTCCTCCAACTCGGACTCCAGCTCCGCGATCCGGTCGTCGCGCTCGTCGAGGTCTTCCTCCAGCGACTCGGCGTGGGACTCCAGCCGGTCGACGCGCTCGCGGAGCCGGCGGATCGTCTCCTCCTCCTCGGTGCGCTCCGGCTCCGTCGGGTCCGCCTCCGCCTCGTCGCTCCCATCGTCGCCGTCGCCGTCGTCCTCGCTCAAGTCCTCGACGACGGCCTCGACCGACGAGCCGCCGGCGACGACGCCGGCGATCACCGCCTCGCGGTCGAGCCGCGGCGGCGTCTTCGCCGCGATCCGCTCGAACTGGTCCTCGTGGTCGTCGTAGGCGTACAGCGCGGCGGCGAGCGCGTCGCGCTCGTGGTCGTTGTCGTAGCTCGCCTCGCGGGTGCGGTGGAGCTTCTCGTCGACCGGGAGGTCCGTCGTGGGGCGCCACCCGGCCGCGTCGAACGAGCGCCGGAACTTCTCGACGGTCTCCGGCATCGGCTCCACGTCGGCGGCGACGATGATCGGCCGCCCCTGCTCGACGATCCACTCGGTCACCTCGGCCGTGTCGCCGGTACGCGAGGAGTAGAGCGCGTGGACGGTGCCGTCGAGGCCGACGACCGCGGCCGCGGTGGTGGTGCCGGGGTCGATGCCGACGATGACGCGGTCGCGCCGCTTCACCAGCGGCTCGTACTCGATGCCGTCGCGGCGCTCGCGCTCGACCTCGACGCGCACGTCGCCGGCCCGCGAGTCCGAGACGGGGATGTCCTCGGGGCGGGCTTCGACGGTGAACGTCGCGTTCGCGTAGCCGCCGTACTTCTCGGTCACGTCGCGCTCGAAGTCGAGGTTCGCCTCGTTCAGCTTCGACTGGACCTGCCGCGTCCGCTTCCGGACGTTGCCGTGGATCCGCCGGGTGTAGCGGTCCTGGCTCCACCCGCCCTTGCCCGTCGAGCGGCCGCGGGACACCTTCACCGTCGTCTCGTCGGTGAAGGCGGTCACCTCGTGGCCGACGTTGGCCGCGGCGAGCCGCGCGGCCGCCTCCGCCTCCTTCATCGGCTCCTTCCCGTAGGGGATCCCGTGCCGGGAAGCGACCCGCGAGAGCGGCTCCGGGCGCTCGGCGCCGGTCACCTGGACCAGCCGCGTCCCGTCCGGCAGCGACCGGAGGAAGCCGACCAGCTCGTTCTTGTCGGCCGCCAGCTCGTAGGCGTTGTCGGTGGCGACGTAGAGGGGCTCGCGGTCGTCGATCAGCCGGCAGAGCTTCCGGAAGGAGACCACGTCGCGGGTGACCCGGGCCATCGGCCCGTCCGCGTCCGGGGCGTCCGGGTCGTCCTCGTCGACGGGGTCGAGGATGACGAGCGCGTAGGAGGGGCTGTCGCCGCGGACGTCGCCGCTGTGGACGTCGACGCCGAACACCGGCCGGTCGCGGGCGCGGATGGTCCGGGTTGTCACGTACCGAGGTAGGTCGTTGCCGCGTATATACCCCACGCCGGGGGGTGCGGCCGGCCGTCGCCGGGGCGCGAGCGGTCAGAGGATCCGCGACTCGTCGCCGGCCCCCTGTCGTCGGCCGCTGATGACGCCCGGCGTGCCGCCGGTCTGGATGATGTTGAACGCGGTCATCAGGTCCGACCGCGAGATGAGCCCGACGAGCGCGCCGTCGGCGTCGACGACCGGGAGGCGCCCGACGCCGTGCTCCTGCATGGTCTGGAGCGCGGTCAGGGCGTCGGCGTTCGGGTCGGCGGCGACGAGGTCGGTCGCCATCACGTCGTCGACGCGGTAGGCGTCGCGCTCCACCTCGCGGACCGACCGCGCGTCTTCGAGCGTCACCATCCCGACGAGGTCGTCGCCGTCGAGGACCGGGTAGCCCGTGTGGCGCTCCTCGAACATCCGGCTCATCAGGTCGGCGACGGAGGTGTCTTCAGTCACCGTGTGGAGGTCCTCGCGGGGCGTCATCACGTCGGTGACGCTGACGCCCTCGAAGGCGGCCTTCAGGGTCGTCTGCTGGGCCTCGCCGGAGGCGGCGATGTAGACGAAGAAGGCGAGGACGATGAGCAGCAGCTGGAAGGTGAACAGGCCGATGATCCCCATCAGGAACGCGAACACCTTCCCCACGGCGGCGGCCCGCTGGGTCGCCTGCGCGTGCGGCTGGTTCCGCGCGAGCAGCGCCCGGAGGACCCGGCCGCCGTCCATCGGGAACGCGGGGAGCATGTTGAACACCGCGAGCACGACGTTCAACAGCGCGAGGTAGCCGAAGACGAAGAGGACGGCGTTCGAGCCCATCGGCGCGACGAGGACGACGGCGTAGCAGGCCGCCCCGACCGCGACGCTGACGAGCGGGCCGGCGATCGCGATCCAGAACTCGTGTCTCCAGTCCTCGGGGAACTCGGCGAAGCTGGCGAGGCCGCCGAGCAGCCACAGCGTGATCGACTCGATCTCGTAGCCGTACCGCATGGCGACGAGCGAGTGGCCGAACTCGTGGAGCAGCACGCCGGCGAACAGCCCCACCGCGGCCGACAGGCCGAGGATCCACGGCGTGGTCCCGGTCGCGACCGCGGCCGTGTCGATGCCGAGCCCGGCGACCTCGTTCATCACCTCCGCGATGGTGCTCACTTCTCCGCCGATGAGGTACGCGAACAGCGGCAAGACGAGCAAGAACGTCCAGTTGAGGCGGATCGGAATACCGAACGCGCTCCCGACCTTGATTCCACGCATACCCTCCGGTTCGGCCGGTGATCGGTTAAGTCACCGGGTCAGTGCGGTGATCGGTTAAGTACCTCCCGCCCGTCACGGACGCCCATGAGCGACACAGCCGATCCCGGGGCGGTCGTGAAACGCGCCGACGCGGTCGCGTCCGAGCCGGTCGACGCCGCCGAGGGGCTCTCGAAGGCCGTCCTCCTCGACGAGTCCGACGGCGCCCCGAACTTCGCGATGCGCCGGTTCGAACTCGCGCCGGGCGCCGAGGTCCCGCGCCACACCAACGCGGTCGAACACGAGCAGTACGTCCTTTCCGGCGAGTACGTCGTCGGCGTCGGCGACGAGGAGCATCGGGTGTCGCCGGGCGACGCCCTCCTCATCCCCGCGGGCGTCGAACACTGGTACCGGAACGCGGGCGACGAGCCGGGCGCGTTCATCTGCGCGGTGCCGAACGGCGACGACGCCATCGAGCTCGTCGAGTAGCTACTCCAGCGTGCCGACCCGATCGGCGACGTAGCCGAACTGGTCGCGGTAGCCGTTCGGCGACAGCAGCACGGGGTAGAAGGGCTCGTCGGCGAGCAGCGGCTCGCCGTCCGCGGCCGCGAACCGCTCGCCGGACTCGACGCGCTCGAAGTTGCGCGCGAACACCTCGTACGCCTCGGCGTCGGGCTTCGGGATCCGCTCGCGGAGCCGGAACACGGACACGTCCTCGCGGCCCCCGGCGTCGAGGACGTCGTCCGCGCCGGGCGCGGTGATTGCGCCGGTCGCCGCGAGGAACGCGCGGGCGAGCCAGTAGGCGTTGTCGGCGGCGCCCTCGGAGCCCTGGAGCCCGGCCTCCACTTCGAGCGTGTGCGGGTGCTCGATGAGCCGGCCCTCGGTGAACGCGTCGGTCTGGATCACGGCGTCGACGGGGAGGTGCGGCGCGACCGCGCGGGTCACCTCGTCCATCGAGTCGATGACGGCGAACGGCTCGGCGTACGACTGCGTCGAGTGGATCGCGAGGGTGGTACACCCCGCCAGCGCGTCGACGAGGTCGGCCGCCAGCCGCACCTCGTGGGCCGCCGCGTCGGGGTTGCCCGGAAACGCCCGGTTGAGGTCGGCGTCGAGGTACCGCTCGCCGGCGTCGAGCGCCGCCTCGTTGGCGACGATCAGCCGCACCGGACGCTCGGGGGCGAGGTCGGCGTCGAGCAGGCGCTCGACGGCGCGGGCGCCGCAGGGCTCGTCGCCGTGGATCGCGCCGACCACGGCGACCTCGGGCTCCCCGTCGCCAAGGTCGTGAATCTCCATACGACCTCCAGGCGGGCGGCTGATAAGTGGCGTTCGGATCGGCGGCGGCCGCGAGCCCTCGCCCGCGTCGTCGGCCCGCCCTCAGTGCCTCTCGTCGACCCGCTCCGCGTACTCGTAGTCCGCGGGGTACGCCGGGGGCCGCGCGCCGTCGAGCGTGATCTGCCAGCCGTCGACCGCGCTCGGGTCGTCGAGCGCGGCGCGGAGCGTCTCTCGGACGTCCGCGACGTCGACGCCGTAGAAGTCGCTCGGAACGCCGTCGAGGTACTGGAGGGCCGTCTCGAACAGCGACTGCATCCCGGCGTCGTTCTCGAAGTCGACGCGCTTGTACGCGCCGGCCGCGACCTGGACCATCCCGTGGAGGAAGGCGCTCTCCGCCGTGCCGCTCCCGTAGTTGTACCACTCGTCCTCGAAGCAGTCGTGGCTCTCGTGGTAGGCGCCGTCGTTGAACAGCCGGACCCCGTGTTCGGTCGCGCGCCGCAGCGTCGCGTGCTCCCAGTACCCCCCGACGGCCCCCGCGTCGGCCGCGCCCTCCGCCGACGGCTCCCCGTCGCCGGACGGCTCGTCGCCCGCGTGCCACCCGGTCGGGTTCCCGAGCGGCGGGGCGACGCCCGGGTCGCGGGTGTGGTCGTCCATGTGCGCGGCGTTCTCGCGGCAGCGACCTAACCGTTTCGCGAGGCCCGGCGCCCGGCGGCCCCGGATCGAACCACTCTTTCCGCCGGTCGCGCTCGGGGCGAACGAATGGACGCCGGGCTCCTCTTCGCCGTCGCCGCCGCCGTCGTCTGGGGGACGTACCTCTTCGTCCTGAAGCGCGCCTTCGCCGACTATCCCCCGGCGGCGCTGACGGTGGCGGTTAACGCCGCGGCGCTCGGGTGGTTCCTCGCGGGCACCGGGCTCACGGTCGGGTTCGGCGACGCCGCGGCCGGGCTGGCCGGGATCGCCGTCCCCCGGCGGTTCGCCGTCGTCGCCGGCACGTGCGTCGCGACGGCCGCGGCCTTCGTCCTCTTCCTGCGGGCCATCGAGGACGGGGCGGTCTCGTACGTCGCGCCGATCAACAAGGTGGTCCCGATGTTCGTCCTCCCGCTGGAGGTCGGGCTGCTCGGTCAGGTGTTGGCGCCGATCCAGGTCGCCGGCGTCGTCGTCACCACGCTCGCGGTGTACGTCGCGAACTACGAGCCGGGCAGCTTCTTCGCGCCGCTCGCGCGGGCCGCCCGCTCGCGGCCCGCCCAGCTGGCGCTCGCGAGCGCGGCCTGCTACGCCGTCGGCGACGTGGGCAAGCGGGTCGCGCTCCAGGAGCTCGCGATCCCCGGCACGCTCTGGGTGCCGCTGCTGCTCGCCGGCGTCGCCGTCGTGTTGCTCCCGGCGGCGGTGCGAACCCCGATCGACGCGAGCCGCGAAGACGTTCCGAAGTTCCTCGCGGCCGGCGCGCTCGTCGCCGTCGGCGAGCACCTGACCACGGTCGCGTTCGCGGCGCTGCCCGCGAGCGTCGCCTCGCCCGTGATCAACACGCAGGCTATCGTCGCGGTCGTCCTCGGCGGCGTGCTGCTCGGCGAGCGCCACTTCCGGCTCCGGCTCGTCGCGGCCGTCCTCGCGGTGGTCGGCGTCGCCATGATAGCCGGGTGACTCGCCGGGCGCGCCGTCGGTCACCCGAGAGGACTTTACGGCTCGCCCCGTAGCGACCGCATGGAACCCCCGTCGGAGTCGAGTCCGATCGACCACGCCGAGTCGATCGTGAACGCCCTCGGCGACGGGGCCTACGTCCTCGACGCCGACCGGACCCGGGTGTTCGTCAACGAGCGCCTCCGCGAGGTGACCGGGTTCGACGAGGCCGTCCTCCACGGGAGGCACCCGGAGCGGCTCGTGGAGGCGGGGTACTGGAGCGCGGAGACGGGGGACCGCTACCGGGCGGCGGTCGAACGGGTCCTCGACGGCGAGGTGGACGACGAGCGCGTCCAGCTCACGACGACGCTCGCGGACGGCAGCGACGTCACCACCGAGACGCGGCTGACGCCGATCGAGAACGACGGGTCGATCGTCGGCGCGGTCGGGGTCATCCGCGACGTGACCGAGCGGGTCGAACGCGAGCGCGAGCTGAAGCGGCTCAACGAGCGGCTCGAACGCCTCGCCGGCTTCCTCTCGCACGACCTCCGGAACCCGCTGTCGGTCGCCCGCGGCTACGTCGACCTCGCGCGCGAGACCGACGAGACGGAGGGGCTGGCGGCGGCCGAGGACGCGCTCGACCGGATCGAGACGATGATCGAGGAGGCGCTCGTGATGGCCCGCGAGCCCGAAGCGATCGAGACCGAGGACGCCGCGGTCGACCTCTCCGAGCTCGCGGCCGACTGCTTGGAGTCGGGCGACTTCGGCGACTGCCCCCCCGACGCCGACCTCGTCGTCGACGAGGCCGGTCCCGTCACCGGCGACCCGACGCTGCTCCGGCGCGCCATCGGCAACCTCATCGGCAACGCCTTCGAGTACGGCGGGGACGCCCCCACGGTCCGCGTCGGCGTCGACGACCGGGGGGTGTACGTGGCCGACGACGGCCCGGGGCTGCCGGACGACGAGCAGGCGCGCGCGGCGCTGACCGACTTCGGCGTCTCCCCCGGGGGCGGGACCGGGATCGGGCTCGCCATCGTCCAGCGCGTGGCGGCCGCGCACGACTGGACGCTCGAAATCGACGAGTCCGTCGCGGGCGGGTTCCGCGCGACGCTGGTCGGCGCGGAACCGACGGCGTAAAGGAGGCGCCCATCTAACGCCAGCCCGCGTGCGAGGGTAGCCAAGCCCGGAAACGGCGGCGGACTCAAGATCCGCTCCTGTAGAGGTCCGTGGGTTCAAATCCCTCCCCTCGCATCGCCGGGGTCCACCCCCCGTGATGCGGAAGACGCTCTCGGAGCGCTCTTCCCTCGCAAAACTTCACTCGGACCGCTGCCTCGACCAGCCGCGGCCGCGTCGCGTCCCGCGACCCACCTCGCTCCGAGCGAGGTGGGTTTTTATCCTCACCCCCGAACCGGTCCCTATGAGAGATCGCACGCGCCGCGACTGGCTCCGCGTCGCCGGCGGCGTCGGCGTCGCCGGCCTCGCCGGGTGTAGCTCGATCGGCGGCGACTCGCCGGGCGACGGCGACTCGCCCGCCGCCGGCGCCGGGTCGGGATTCGACGGAGTCGACCTGCCCCTGGATCTTACCGCCCGGCCGCAGTCGTCGGACGGGCTCACGTCGCAGTTCCGACAGGGGCTGCGGAACCACGGCCACATCGACGCGACGATACCCGAGAGCGTCGAGGTGCGGTGGTCGGTGCCGGCGAACCGCGGCGAGCACTCCGCCTCGAAGGGCAGCCCGATGCCGACGCCGGCGGGCGACGTCCTCGTCGCCGACGACACGGGCCGGATCCAGTCGATCGCGGTCGACGGGACGACGAACTGGGCGACGGACCTCTCCGACGCTAAGTGGGGGAGCCACGGCACCCCCGCGGTCGCCGAGGGGTCGGCGTACGTCGGCACCTACGACGGCGTCGTCTCCGCGGTCTCGGTCGCGACCGGCGATATCGAGTGGCAGACCGACGTCGGCGACGCGGCCGCCGCCAGCCCGACGTACCACGACGGGACGCTGTACCTCGCCGTCGAGTTCACGCCGCCGAGCGGCGCCGCCGTCGCGCTGGACGCCGAGAGCGGCGAGGAGGTGTGGCGCGACGGCCGGCCGACCGACCACCCCCACTCGACCGTCGCGGTCGACCTCGACCGCGACCGCTTCCTGTTCGGCGCCAACGACGGCCGCGTCTACGCGTGGTCCGTCTCCGACCGCGAGCGCGCGTGGACCTTCGACACCGGCGGCGACGTCAAGGCCCCGATCGCGGTCAGCCGCGGGATCGCGGTGGTGCCGTCGTGGGCCGGCACCGTCACCGCCGTCGACGTCGCCGACGGCTCCGGGCTCTGGGCGTTCGAGACCGACGAGTCCGTGTCGCCGTCGGGCGATCCCGACCCGATCCGCACGGGCGGCGTCATGTGCGCGCCGGCGGTCCACGACGGGACGGTGTACGTCGGGAGCCACGACACGAACGTCTACGCGATCGACTTGGCGACCGGCGAGGAGCTGTGGTCGACCCCGACGGACGGGTGGATCACCGGGAACGTGACCGTGACGAACGGGCACGTCCTCGTCGGCTCGTACGACCACCACCTCTACGCGCTCGACCGCGGGGACGGCTCGGTGACCTGGGCGGTCGAGGGCAACGGCGAGGTGACCAGCGCCCCGTTCGTCACCGACGACGGGGTCTACTACACCGAGCGCGCCCCTGAGGACACCGACGAACCCGGCATGTGCTACCGGCTCGCCGCGCCGGAGTGACCCGGCCGCACCGCCGTCGAACGGTCGGGCGGAGCCTCGGCAGATAGCCACGAACGTCCAGCGAAACGCGGGGTCCGAAACGGTTTTGCCCCGGCCTGCCGGACGGTCGATATGCCAGCAGATCCCGACACGGGGTACGACCCCTCGCTGGGTCGGAAGTTCGTGTTCGTCACGGGCGGAGTGATGTCCGGGCTGGGCAAGGGCATCACGGCCGCCAGCACCGGGCGCCTTCTCGCCAACGCGGGCTTCGACGTGACCGCCGTCAAGGTGGACCCGTACCTCAACGTCGACGCCGGGACGATGAACCCGTACGAGCACGGCGAGGTGTACGTGCTCAAGGACGGCGGCGAGGTCGACCTCGACCTGGGCAACTACGAGCGCTTCCTCGGCACCGACATGACGTTCGACCACAACGTCACCACGGGGAAGACGTACGAGCACGTCATCGAGCGCGAGCGCGCCGGCGACTACCTCGGGAAGACGGTCCAGATCATCCCGCACGTCACCGACGACATCAAGCGGCGGATCCGCGAGGCCGCCGAGGGCTCCGACGTCTGCCTCGTCGAGATCGGCGGGACCGTCGGCGACATCGAGTCGATGCCGTTCCTCGAGGCGCTCCGCCAGTTCGCCCACGAGGAGGACGACGAGGACATCCTCTTCACGCACGTCACCCTGGTCCCGTACTCGAAGAACGGCGAGCAGAAGACGAAGCCGACCCAGCACTCCGTGAAGGAACTGCGCTCGATCGGGCTCCAGCCGGACGTCCTCGTCGGGCGCTCCGAGGACCGGCTCGACCCGGAGACCAAAGAGAAGATCGCCCTGTTCTGCGACGTGCCCACGGACGCCGTCTTCTCGAACCCCGACGTGGAGGACATCTATCACGTCCCGCTGATGGTCGAAGACGAGGGGTTAGACGAGTACGTGATGGAGCGGCTCGGCCTCGCCGACGAGGCGTTCCCGAAGGCGGAGCGCTCGACCGAGTGGCGGGACCTCGTCACCCGCGACCGCGACGAGGAGATCGACGTGGCGCTCGTCGGCAAGTACGCCCTCGAAGACGCCTACATGTCGATCCACGAGGCGCTGAAGCACGCCGGCATCCAGACCGGCACCGAGGTGAACGTGCTGTGGGTCGACGCCGACGAGACCCGGGCGGAACACGAGCAGCGGCTCGCGACGGCCGACGCGGTCGTCGTCCCCGGCGGGTTCGGCTCCCGCGGCACCGACGGGAAGATCGAGGCGGTCCGCTACGCACGCGAGAACGACGTGCCGTTCCTCGGGCTCTGCCTGGGCTTCCAGATGGCCGTCGTCGAACACGCGCGGCACGTCCTCGGGCTCGACGGCGCCCACTCCGCGGAGATCGACCCCGACACGCCCCACCCCGTCATCGACCTCCTCCCCGAGCAGTACGAGACGGAGGACATGGGCGGGACGATGCGGCTCGGCGCCCACGAGACCGACATCGAGCCCGACACCCTCGCGGCCGAGGTGTACGGCGCCGACGCCTGTACGGAGCGCCACCGCCACCGCTACGAGGTGAACCCCGAGTACATCGACGCCCTGGAGGCCGACGGCCTCGTCTTCTCCGGCCGCGCGGACAACCGGATGGAGATCCTCGAACGCGCCGACCACCCGTTCTTCTTCGGCACGCAGGCGCACCCCGAGTTCCGGTCGCGTCCGGACCGCGCGAGCCCGCCGTTCGTCTCCCTCGTCGAGGCGGCGCTGGGATCGACGGACACAACCGAGCGGAACGCGGACGTGAGGCTATAGATGGTCGAGACGGAGGACTTCATCGCGGAGGCGAAAGCGGAGATCCGGGAGGCGATCGGCGACGCGAACGCCGTGATCGCCCTGTCCGGCGGGGTCGACTCCTCGGTCGCGGCGACGCTCGCGTACGAGGCGGTCGGCGACCAGCTCACCCCCGTCTACGTCGACACGGGGCTGATGCGGAAGGGCGAGACCGACGAGATCCGCGACACGTTCGAGTTTATGGAGTCGCTGCGAGTGATCGAGGCGCAGGACCGCTTCTTCGACCGGCTCGCGGGCGTCACCGACCCCGAGGAGAAGCGCCACGTTATCGGCGAGGGGTTCATCGACGAGTTCGAGACGGTCGCGCGCGACGTGGACGCCGACTACCTCGTCCAGGGGACGATCTACCCCGACCGCATCGAGTCGGAGGGGAACATCAAGTCGCACCACAACGTCGGCGGGCTCCCCGAGGTCGTCGACTTCGAGGGGATCGTCGAGCCCGTGCGCGACCTCTACAAGGACGAGGTCCGCGAAGTCGCCCGCGCGCTCGGCCTCGAAGCGATCATCTCCGAGCGAATGCCGTTCCCCGGGCCCGGTCTCGCGGTCCGGATCGTCGGCGAGGTCACGCCCGAGAAGGCCGCGGTCGCCCGCGAGGCGACCCACGTCGTCGAGGAGGAACTGGCGGAGTACGACCCGTGGCAGGCGTTCGCCGCGGTCCTCGGCAAGGCGACGGGGGTCAAGGGCGACAATCGGGTCCACGGCTGGGTGGTCGCGGTGCGCTCCGTCGAGAGCCGCGACGGGATGACCGCCCGGGCACAGGAGCTGGACTGGAGCACGCTCCAGCGGATCCAGAGCCGGATCACCGGCGAGAACGAGAACGTGGCGCGCGTGGTGTACGACGTGACCCACAAGCCGCCCGCGACGATCGAGTACGAGTAATGGCGGGGACCCCCGCCCGCCCCGACGGCGGCCGCACAGAGGGCCGACTCGCGGTCGTCGCCGGCCCCGACCGGCACGGCCTCGGCGAGGAGCTCGCCGCGCTCGGCGTCGAGGTCCGTCGGGTCGAGGGGCTCGTCACGGCGCCGAAGCTCGAGGACGCCGGCGTCGCCGACGCCGCCTACTTCGTCCTCACCGACGTCGAGGAGGCGACCGGCATCCCGGTCGCCAAGGAGCTGAACCCCGAGGTCCGCGTCGTCACCTACGCGAGCCGGTCGCTGCCGGAGTTCGTCGCGACGGTCGCCGACCTCGCGGTCGACCCCGACCTGCTGGGCGCCGCGACGGTCGCCGAGGAGCTGCTCTCCGACGACGGCGAGCCGTGAGCGGGGACGACGCCGGCGACCCGGCCGGACGCGAGGACGCCGCGGACGCGACGACCGTCCCGGTCACCCTCTACACCCGCGAGGACTGCTCGCTGTGCGTCGTCGCCCGCGAGGCGATCGAGTCGGTCGCGGCCGACCTCGACGGCGTGACGGTCGCCCTCGACGTGGTCGACGTGGACGCCGACCCCGAGCTCGCCGACGAGTACGGCGAGCGCGTCCCGTACGTCCTCGTCGACGGCACCCCGGCGTTCAAGTACGAGGTCGACGAGCGCGACCTGCGGCTGAAGCTCTTGGCGGCGACCTGACGCGGTCGGCGTCCCGGGCACCGTCCGCCCCTCCTACCGCGACCCGACCCTTTACCTTCGCGTCTCCCTCTCTGATCGGCATGACACAAAGCGGCGCACACCTGTTCACCGGGGGTCGAGTCGCGGACGCAGAGGGAACGCGGCTGGCCGACGTGGCGGTCGTGGACGGCGATATCGCGGCGGTCGGCGACTCCGAGGCGGTCGAGCGCGCGGTCGACGACGTTCCGGACGCGGACCTCGAACGCGTCGACGCGAGCGGCCGCGTGGTCGCGCCCGGGCTGATCGACGCGCACGTCCACGTGATGATGGACGGCCGCCCGGACGTCTCGACCGCGGTCTCCGAGAGCGACTACACCGCGAGCTACCGGGCCGCGGGCAACCTCGACGCCGCCCTCTCGGCCGGCGTCACCACCGTCCGGGACCTCGGCAGCCGCGGGACGCTCGCGCTCGACGCGGGCGAGGCGGTCGCCGCGGGCGAGATCGACGGCCCGCGCGTCCTCGCGTGCGGCCGCAACGTGATCATGACCGGCGGCCACGGGAACTGGTTCGGCCGCGAGGCGGACGGCCCCGCCGAGGTGCGGAAGGCGGCCCGCGAGCAGCTGAAGGCCGGCGCGGACGTGCTCAAGTGTATGGCCACCGGCGGCGTCCTCACCGAGGGCGCGGTGACCGGCGCGCCGGAGCTGACCCCCGAGGAGCTGGCCGCGTTCACCGACGCGGCGGCGCCGACCGACACGCCGACCGCGGCCCACGCCCACGGCGAGGAGGGGATCAAAAACGCCGTCGAGGCCGGCATCTCCAGCGTCGAACACGGGACGTTCATGGACCGCGAGGCCGCCGAGATGATGGCCGAGCGCGGCACCTACTGGGTCCCGACCGCGAGCGCGCTCCGCGGCATCGCCGACCACGGCGTGGAGGCCGGCATCCCCGAGGACGCGGTCGCGAAGGCCGAGGACGCCGTGGACCGCTTCGACGACGCGTGGGACCACGCCCTGGCGGCCGACGTTCCCATCGCGATGGGGACCGACGCCGGCACGCCGTTCAACTTCTTCGCCGACATCCCGCAGGAATTGGCGTACATGGTCGACTACGGGCTCTCGCCGGAACGGGCGCTCGAAGCCGCCACGGTCAACGCGGCCGACCTGCTCGGCCTCGACGACGTCGGCCGCGTCGCGGAGGGGTACGCGGCGGACCTGGTCGTCCTCGACGCCGACCCGACCGAGGACGTGACGGCGTGGCAGGACCCCGCGGCCGTGTTCGCGCGCGGCGACCGCGTCGCCTGACCGAGGCCGACCCCGGACCGCCCGCTCACCCACCGCCGCCGGAACGGGCATTTTTACCCCGAGTCGGCCCCATATCCGGTCGATGACGACTCCGTCGACCCGGCACGCGGACCCGGCCGAGAACCCGTACGTCGAGGACCCGCCGACCGACTTCGACCCGGTCGACGACCTCTCCGCCGACGAGGCGGCAGAGCAGGCCGAACTGCT
The DNA here is from genome assembly GCF_005435135.1 of Halorubrum sp. ASP1. Taxonomy (NCBI): domain Archaea; kingdom Methanobacteriati; phylum Methanobacteriota; class Halobacteria; order Halobacteriales; family Haloferacaceae; genus Halorubrum; species Halorubrum sp. ASP1. The sequence continues at coordinate 143,110 of NZ_SGUA01000003.1, forward strand.
CCGCGCGGCGGTGCGCGAGCACGACCACCGGTACTACGTCGCGGCCGACCCCCTGATCTCGGACGCGGCGTACGACGCGCTGTTCGCCCGGCTGGAGGAGCTCGAAGCCGCCTTCGACCTCCCGACGGAGGGCTCCCCGACCCGGCGGGTCGGCGGCGAGCCCCTCGAGGAACTGGCGACCGTCGAGCACGTCGCGCCGATGCGCTCCATCGACAACGCGACCGACGCGGCGGCCGTCCGCGAGTTCGACGAGCGCGTCCGCGGGGGGCTCGCGGACGCCGCCGAGGCCGGCGACCTCACCGATTTCGACCCCGCCGACCTCGCGTACGTCTGCGAGCCGAAGTTCGACGGGCTCTCGATCGAGGTGATCTACGAGGGCGGCGAGTACGTCCGCGCGGCCACCCGCGGCGACGGCCGCGAGGGCGACGACGTCACCGAGCAGGTCCGGACGATCCCCTCCGTCCCCGGCCGCCTGCGCGGCGACGACCGCCCCGCCCGGCTCGCCGTTCGGGGGGAGGTCTACATGCCCCGCGACGCCTTCGAGGCGTACAACGAGGAGCTGATCGAGCGCGGCGAGGAGCCGTTCGCGAACCCGCGCAACGCCGCCGCCGGCACGCTCCGCCAGCTCGACCCCGCGGTCGTCGCCGAGCGCCCCCTCGACGTCTTCTTCTTCGACGTGCTCGCGTGGGAGGCCGGCGAGGACGGCCCGGAGCGCCCCGCGCGCCACCGCGACGTCCTCGACGCGTTCGGGTCGCTCGGGCTCCGCCGGAACGACCGGGTCGAGGTCGTCGACGACGTCGAGGCCGCGATCGAGTACCGCGACGCGGTCCTCGACGCCCGCGACGACCTGAACTACGCGGTCGACGGCGTCGTGATCAAGGTCGACGCCCTCGCGCACCGCGAGGCGCTCGGGAGCACGTCGCGCGCGCCGCGCTGGGCGTTCGCGCACAAGTTCCCGCCGCGGACCGCGACGACGGCCGTCGAAGGGGTGACGGTCCAGGTGGGCCGAACCGGCCGGCTCACGCCCGTCGCCGAGCTGGACCCCGTCGACGTCGGCGGCGTCACCGTCTCGCGCGCGACGCTCCACAACCCCGCCGAGATCGAGGCCCTCGGCGTGAACGTCGGCGACCGCGTCCGGATCTACCGCGCCGGCGACGTGATCCCCTACGTCCCGGAGGTCGTCGAGAAGCGCAGCGAGGGGACCTACGAGTTCCCCGACGAGTGTCCGGTCTGCGGGGCCGCGGTCGAGCGCGACGGCCCGCTCGCGTTCTGTACCGGCGGGCTCGGCTGTCCGGCGCAGCTGGAGCGCGCGGTCGAGCACTGGGCGCGCCGCGACGCGCTCGACGTGGAGGGGCTCGGCCCGGAGCGCGTCGAGCAGCTCCGCGAGGCCGGCCTCGTCGAGTCGCTGCCGGACCTGTACGACCTGACCGCCGCGGAGCTCGCCGAACTGGAGGGGTGGGGTTCGAGGAGCGCAGAGAACCTGATCGCCGAACTGGACGCGACGCGGAACCCGCCCCTCGACGACTTCCTCGCCGGGCTCGGGATCCCGGACGTGGGCGCGACGACGGCCCGGGCGCTCGCCGCGCACTTCGGGACGCTCGACGCGCTCCTCGACGCGGACGAGGACGCGCTCCGCGAGGTGGACGACGTCGGCCCCGAGGTGGCCGCCTCGATCCGGTCTTTCCTCGACCGCGAGGAGAACCGCGCGGCGATCGCGGGGCTCCGCGAGCGCGGGGTCGACCCCGAGCCGTTCGAGACCGACGCGGCCTCCGGCCCGACCGACGCGCTCGACGGGCTCACCTTCGTGTTCACCGGGTCGCTGTCGGTGCCCCGCGGCGACGCGCAGGCGCACGTCGAGGCGCACGGCGCGAACGCCACGTCCAGCGTCTCCGGGAACACCGACTACCTCGTCGCGGGCGAGAGCCCGGGTCGGTCGAAGCGCGACGACGCCGACGCCGAGGGCGTCCCCGTCCTCGACGAGGACGCGTTCGCCGACCTGCTCGCCGAGCGCGGCGTGGCGTGGCCGCCCGCAGGCGACGCGTGAGCGCCGCGACGCCCGCGCGACGCTCGCCCCGACCCGCAACCCTTTATCAACTCACGCCGGAACCGGAAGGCATGACCGCCATCGAGCTACGGGGCGTGACCAAGCGGTTCGACGAGGTCACGGCCGTTCGCGACCTCGATCTCACCGTCGAAGACGGCGAGGTGTACGGGTTCCTCGGGCCGAACGGCGCGGGCAAGTCCACGACGATCGACATGCTCCTCGACCTCGTCCGCCCGACCGCGGGGACGGTCCGCGTGCTCGGCGCAGAGGTCGCGACGGACGGCGTCGAGATCCGGCGGCGGACGGGCGTGCTCCCGGACGGCTTCTCGGTGTACGACCGGCTCTCCGGGCGAAAACATGTCGAGTTCGCCGTCGAGTCGAAGGACGCCGCCGACGACCCGGACGCGCTGCTCGACCGCGTCGGCCTCGCGGACGCCGCCGACCGCGCCGCCGGCGAGTACTCGAAGGGGATGCGCCAGCGGCTCGCCCTCGCGATGGCGCTCGTCGGCGATCCAGACCTGCTGATCCTCGACGAGCCATCGTCCGGCCTCGACCCGGCCGGCGCGAAGGAGATGCGCGAGATCGTCCGCGCCGAGGCCGAGCGCGGCGCCACCGTCTTCTTCTCCTCGCACATCCTCGAACAGGTCGACGCCGTCTGCGACCGCGTCGGCATCCTCCGCGACGGCGAACTCGTCGCCGAGGACTCCGTCGAGGGGCTCCGCGAGGCCGTCGGCGGCGAGGAGACGCTCGAAGTCGCGGCCGCGGGCGCCGACGGGGACGCGGTCGCGGCGGTCCGCGCCGTCGCCGGCGTCTCCGGGGTCTCCCGCGACGGCGACGAACTGGTGGTGAACTGCGCCAGCGAGGCGAAGACGGGGGTCATCGCGGCGCTGGAGGACGCCGGGGTCGCGGTCGACGACTTCCACACCCGCGAGGCCTCGCTGGAGGACCTCTTCTTGGCGTACACCGAGGGCGACGCGGCCGGTTCGGCGCCCGACGGGACCGAATCGGAACCCGCCGCCGACCCGACGGCCGATTCCGACTCGGCGGCCGATTCCGACTCGACGGCCGATCCCGACCCGACGCCCGAGGACGGTCCGGCGACCGAGGAGGTGGACCGATGAGCCTCGCCGCCGTCGCTCGGAAGGACTTCCGCGAGACCGTTCGGTCCCGCGGCATGATCGCGCTGGTGGTGCTGTTCTCGCTGCTCGTCGCGGCGTTCGCGTACGCGGTGCGGCCCACCGGCGAGAGCGAGCAGTTCGCCACGGAGCTACTGTTGAGCGCCTTCGTCGGCCGCTTCCTCGTCACGACGCTGATCCCGCTCGTCGGGGTCGTCGTCGGCTACAACGCCGTGAGCGGCGAGCGCGAGTCCGGCTCGCTGAAGCTGCTCCTGTCGCTGCCGCACTCGCGGGCCGACGTGGTCTTGGGCAAGGTCGCCGGGCGCGGCGCGGCGCTCGCGCTCGCGGTGTTCGCCGGGTTCCTGCTGCCTGCGCTGGTGTTGATCGCGGCGCCGGTCGTGTTCAACGCCGGCGCGTTCCTCGGTTACACCGTGTTCGCGGCCGCGCTCGGCGTCGTGTTCGTCGCCATCTCCGTCGGCTGTTCGGCCGCGTTCTCGACCCAGCGGCGGGCGCTCATCGGCGGCGTCGGGGTCTACGTCCTCTTCGTCCTGCTGTGGGGCCCGCTCACCGGCCAGCTCGTCGGCGCCGTCGGGCCCGCCCTCGACGCCCTGCCAGTGTCCGCGACGCAGGTCGACGTGTTCCTCCGGGCCTCGAACCCGACGACCGCCGTCGAGGCGCTGTCGAGGGCCTTCCTCGCTGAGCGGCTGTTCAGCGGCGAGACCGCCAAACAGCAGCTGTCGGCGGCCGCGATGTTGGTGTTCTGGACGCTCGCCCCGCCGCTCGCCGGACTCCTGAAGTTCGACGCGGCCGACCTGTGACGACCGGGATCTCGCCCCGGCCTCTCTCCCGGTGAGAACGCTCGATACGGCTTTCTCCTCGCCGCGTGGCGAGACGGTATGGGCACTTCGACCGACACCGACACGGAACGGAGCGCCGTCGGCGCAGTCGGCTATCCGCTGGGCGTCTGGGCCGCGCTGGCGGCGATCGCCGTCGCCAACGGGGCGCTCCGCGAGATCGTCCTCATCCCCCGGATCGGGGAGTACCCCGGACACGTGGCGAGCACCGCCGTCCTGGTCGCGGCGATCCTGCTTGTCGCTCGGGCGTACTTCTCGCGTACCTCGATCGCCTACTCCCGCGCCGAACTCCTTTCCGTCGGCGTCCTCTGGACCCTCCTCACCGTCGGCTTCGAGTTTCTCGTCGGATACGTCGAGGGGACACCGGTCTCGGTCACGCTCGGCCAGTACGACGTGTTCGCGGGTCAGGTGTGGATCGCCGTCCCCGTCGCGCTGCTCGTCTCCCCGCTGCTGTTCGGCCGACTGCTCTCCGACTGACGGTCGCCCGGTCGTGGGCTCGGGCGGGTTCGAACCTCACTCACTCCGCTCGCTTCGCTCGCTCCGTTCCCTGCTTCGAACCCGCCCTCAAACAGTCACAGCGGCGCCGCTCACGAATTGCTCGCGGCGCCGATAGTGGGCTCGGGCGGGTTCGAACCGAAGAAAGACGGTCGTCTCGCTTCGCTCGACGCTGCGTCTTTCAGGGTTCGACCGCCCTCGGGTACATTTCTGTGACTCACTTCGTTCGTCCCAGAAATGGGCTCGGGCGGGTTCGAACCGCCGATCTCAGCCTTGTAAAGGCCGCGTCATAACCAGCTAGACCACGAGCCCTCACCCGTCTGAACCCGCCGGGAGCGGAAAACGGTTTCTTTCTCGGGCGCGAGGATCGACCGTGAATCGCCGCCTCGTCGGTGTCGCGGCCGCGCTCGCGCTGATCGCCCTCGCCGCCGTCGGCGCCGCCGCCGCGAACCCGGCCCTCCTGATCACCGGGTACGACACCGCCACGGTCGAGGCCGTCGACGGCGAGACGGGCGAGACGCTCGCGACCGTCGAGGTCCGCGTCGCCGACGGCTTCGTGAAACGCTACGTCGGGCTCTCCGCGACCGACGACCTCCCCGCCGGCGAGGGGATGCTGTTCGTCCACGGCGAGACGGCCGAGCGCGCCTACGTGATGCGCGACATGGCGTTCGCGCTCGACATCGTCTTCGCCGACGCCGACGGGACCGTCACGACGGTCCACGAGGCGGCGCCGGAGTCGCCGCCGCTCACCCGCTACGAGGGGCCGGGGCGGTACGTCCTCGAAGTGCCGCGCGGGTGGAGCGAGCGCCACGGCGTCGGTCCCGGCGACCGACTCGTGATCGACCGGGAGTGACCCCGCCGCGGCCGCCAGGTCGGTCGACGAAACCGCTTTGGGCCTCGCCGGCGTCGCCTCGACCATGACCGGACTCCCCGGCCGGATCGCGTGGAACCTCCGCCACCGCTGGCGGCGGGTGTTCGCCCTCTGCGTCGTCGGCGCCGGCGTCGCCGCCCCGCTCCTCACCGGCGTCTGGTGGTGGCTCCCGCTCGTGTGGTTCTTCGGGCTCGTCATCGTCCTGCCCGTCTTCCACGTCCTCACGAAGCCGGTCCCCGAGGACGACGCCGACGACCGCGCGGACGCCACCGGCGACCCCGCACTCGACGCCCTCCGCGAGCGCTACGCGCGCGGCGACATCGACGAACGGGAGTTCGAGCGCAAGCTTGACCGCCTCCTGGAGACCGAAGACGCCGAGACCGTCACCGACTCGGGCGGCGACGTCGCCGACCGAGTGCGAGAGAGCGTCCGGCGAGAAGTGGACCGCATCCGGGAGTGACGGCGCCGGGACAGCTGTCGACGCCGACGCGGAGGGAGACCTCCGGAACTACTCGTCGATCTCGCGGTTGTGGACCGCGTCGCCGGTGGTCCCGTCGAAGAGGTGGATCGTCTCCTCGGGGATCTCCACGTGGACCTCGTCGCCGACCGAGATCTGCTGGAGGCCGCCGACGGTCGCGATGAACGTCTCGCCCTCCGGCGCGTCCTCGAACCGCAGGTAGACGGTGTTCTCGTCGCCCATCGGCTCGACGACCTCGACCACCGTCGAGAAGGTGTGCTCGCCGGTCGGGTCGTCGGCCAGCGAGATGTCCTCGGGCCGGATCCCGAGCGTGAGGTCGGTGATGTCGCCGACGTCGCCGAGGGTGGGCTCGGAGAGCGGGTAGTCGAAGGCGTCGCCGAGGAGGGTGTCGGCGTCGCGCTCGACATCGAAGAAGTTCATCGACGGCTCCCCGATGAACCCGGCGACGAACCGGTTGGCCGGCTCATGGTAACACTCCAGCGGCGTCGCGACCTGCTGGAGCTCGCCGGCGTTGAGGATCGCGATCCGGTCGCCCATGGTCATCGCTTCGGTCTGGTCGTGCGTGACGTACATCGTCGTCACGTCCAGTTCGGCCTGGAGCCGCTGGAGCTCCGTCCGCATCTCCGAGCGGAGCTTGGCGTCGAGGTTGCTGAGCGGCTCGTCCATGAGGAACACCTCGGGGTCGCGGACGATCGCCCGCCCGAGCGCGACCCGCTGCTGCTGGCCGCCGGAGAGGTCCGACGGTTTCCGGTCCAGCAGCTCGCCGATCCCCATCGTCCCCGCGGCGTCGGTGACGCGCGTCTCGATCTCGTCGTCCGAGAGGTCCGTCGACTCCTCCAGTCCGAACGCCATGTTCTCCTGTACCGTCATGTGCGGGTACAGCGCGTACGACTGGAACACCATCGCGATGTCGCGGTGCTGGGGTTTCACGTCGTTGATGACGCTCCCGGCGAGTCGGATCTCGCCGTTGGTCACCGTCTCCAGCCCCGCGACCATCCGGAGGGTGGTCGACTTCCCGCAGCCCGAGGGGCCGACCACGACGAGGAACTCGCCGTCGCGCATCTCGATGTCGACGTCGTCGACGGCGACGACCTCGCCGTCCCCGTCCGGGAACACCTTGCTCACGCCGTCGAGTTCGAGCGTCCCCATGCTATCGCCCCCGCGGAACGGCGCGGCGGTTTGAGAGCGATACCTTCGGTCGGCTGCGTGGTTGCTGTCGAGTCATGGATTGCTGCCCGCGAGCGGCGCCGTTCATGTCGCCACCCCCTCGGCGAACTCCTCGCCGAACGCGATGTAGACCGCGAGCGTCGGGAGGGCGGCGATGAACGCGCCCGCCATGCGGAGCGCGAAGTCTTGTCCTTCGAGCGACGTGCCCAGCCCGGCGAGGATCAACACGATCGGCGCCGCCGCGCTGGATTCGGTCTGGACCAACACGAGGGTGAACAGGAGGTCGTTCCAGATCTGCGTGAACTGGTAGATCAGGACCACCGCGAACATCGGTCCCGAGAGCGGGAGCACGATGCGGCGGTAGATCCGGCGGATGGACGCGCCGTCCAGCCGCGCGGCCTCGATCATCTCCTCGCTCATGTTCTTGTAGTACGACCTGAACAGGACCGTACAGATCGGGAGCCCGTAGGCCACGTGCGTGACGATCAGTTCGAATATCCCGGTGTAGTCGTTGTTGATCCCGAGCGCCCACAGGAAGCCGAGGGCGTCCTGGAGCGGGATCATCGACCAGAACTGCGAGAGCGGCACCAGCACCGCCTGGTACGGGATGAAGATCCCCGCGACGAACAGCGCGAGGACCGGCGCCTTGTACCGCTGTTTCCAGTCCGACTGCGTGAGGCCGTACGCCGCGAAGCTCCCGAGCAGCGCCGAGATGACGGTCGCCGGGATGGCGTACAGCGCGCTGTTTATCAGGCCGCGTCCGAGCGCGTCGAACGCCGTGCGCCACTTCTCTAAGGTGAACGTGCTCCCCGTGGGCGGCGCGAACGGGAGCGACCCGGTGACGCCGCTCGACGTCTTGAACGAGGTGACGAGCCCGGACTCGATCGGGATCATGAAGAACGCCAGGATCCCGAGGAGCCCGAGGTACAGGAGGACCCGGTACCCGTCGACCTCCGCGAGCGGCCCCGCGGACGCGCCGGAGTCCGTCGCCGATGCCGTGCCGCCGTCCGTTCGTGCGTCGTCGTTCATAGGTTCCCCCGGTTGTACTGGTAGTAGAGGTACGGGCCGACGATCCCGAGCGTCATCACGAACAGGGTGATGGCGATCGCCGACGCGTACGCCCAGTTCAGGTTCGCGTACGCCTCGCGGACCATCTTCGTCGCGAGGATGTCGGACCCGTTGGGCGGTCGGTAGCCGCCGACGAGCGAGTAGAGGAAGTCGAACGCCTTCAGCGCGAACACCATCAGGACGACCGAGGCGCTGATGGTCGACCCCTTCAGCTGCGGGATGATCACGCGCCAGTACATCCGCGCCGTCGAGGCGCCGTCCACCTTCGCCGCCTCGTAGTGCTCGTTCGGGATGGCCCGCAGGCCCGCGAGGAACACGACCATCGCGTACCCCGCGAACTGCCACATCAGCGCGAACATCACCGCCCAGAGGACGATGTCTGGGTTGCCGATCCAGTTGACTCGGCCGAAGCCGAGCGACGTGATGACGATGTTGATGACCCCGTTGTTGAAGTTGAACATCCACGCCCAGAACTGGGCGGTGACCACGAACGAGAGGCTCATCGGCAACAGGTAGATCGTCCGGAACGTGTTCTCGAACCGGATGTTCCGGTCTATCAGGATCGCCAGTCCGAGCCCGATCGCGAGCGTCACTAGGGTGAACCCGACGAGCAGGATGAAGGTGTTGATCGCGGCGTCGACGAACCCGCTGTCGGCCAGCGCGCGGCTGTACATCTCGAGGTCCAGGTCGCCGTAGTTCGGGGTCCCGAAGCCGCTGAAGTCCGTCAGCGAGATCAGGAGGTTCCAGATGATCGCCCCGTAGACGAAGAGGCCGACCAGCAGGAACGGCGGCAGCCAGAACTGCGAGGACTCGACGAAGTCGCTGCCGAAGCGCTCGTTCAGCGCGTCGATCGGACTGAACCCGGACCCGCCGCGCTCCTCGGCGACGCCGCCGTCCGTGACCGCGTCGCCACTCTCGTCGCCGGTGTCAGTGTTCCGTGTCATGTGGGTCGTCGTGTGCCGAAACCGCTAAAATCCGGTCGCATCGAGGACCGGTGTCAGTTAGAGACCGCGTCGACGAAGCCCTGCGTGGCGGCGTCGACGTTGTACGGTCCGGAGAACTCGCTGGAGATCACTTCGTTCAGCGCCGTCATCGTCTCCGAGGGGACGCCGAGCCCGTGCTGTAGGTTCGGCGGCCGCTGCTCGGCGCTGGCGAAGTCTTCCTGCGTCTCCTGGAGGTACGGCCCGAACTCGCTCATGTCGACGTCGGTCCGCGTCGGGATCGAGCCCTTGTACTGGTTGAACGCGACCTGCGCCGCCTCGCTCCCGACGAACGAGAGGAAGGTCTTGGTCGCCTCCGGACTCGGGTTGTCCGACGGGTAGAGGAACGAGTCGAAGTGGAGCATGTACATGTTCTCCGAGCCGGGGTACGTCTTGAAGCCCCAGTCCTCGTTGTAGCTGAAGTCCTCGGCGTTCCGGTAGGCCCCGGCGGCCCAGTTACCCTGGTGGATGAACGCCGCGTTCCCCTCGATGATGTTCTGGTTGGACTCCGTGAGTCCGATCGAGGAGGCGTCCTCGTTGATGTAGTTCCCGAGGATCTCGGCGAGCGACTCGAAGGTCGCGCGGACGGCCGCCTCGTCCGGGCTCCCCTCGATGAAGCTCATGTACGCGTCGTACCCTTCCTGCCCGAGCATCGTCGAGGCGAACAGCTGGGTCGTCGTCCAGGTACCGCTCGCGCCGTGCGTCATCGGGATCGCGTCGGTCTCGCTCTGGACCGTCTCCAGCGCGTCGATGAGCGCCGACACGCTCGTCAGCGAGTCGGGGTCGACCCCCGCCTCCTCGACGACCGAGGTGTTGTAGAACAGGCAGTTCAGGCGGTGCGAGCCGAGGGGGACGCCCCGATAGGCGCCGTTGTACTGGTGGAGGTCGACCGCCTCCTGTACCATCACGTCCTCGAAGCCCTCGGACTCCCAGATGTCGCCGACCTCGCCCAGCACGCCCTCGTACCGCTGGAGGTTCGGGCCGGGCCAGTTCGCGAACGAGCTCGGCGGGTCGCCGTTCTGGAGCCGGTTCGCGACGACTGCGTCGAGGTTCTGGTTCCCGCCGCCGCCGATCGGGTTGAACTCGTGTTCGACGTCCGGGTGCTCCTCGTTGAAGGCGGTGACGAGCGCCTCCGCCGCGCGGGCGCCGTCGCCGCCGGTCCACGCGTGAAGAACTTCGAGCGTGTTGCCGCTTCCGCCGTCGCCGCCGTCGCCGCCGTCGCCGCCGCCGGAACAGCCGGCGAGCCCCGCGAGCGTCGCCGCCCCCGTCGCTCCGACGAAGTGTCGCCGCGATAACCGCTTGTCTTGGTCTGTCATGGTACTTCACGATACACAATGGATGATTGCCATATATACTTACTCATTCTTTGAGAACTATTTTCGAAGTATCTATCCGGCGTCACCCACAGTCGTAATCGGAGTTCTTTACGTCCGGTCGGACGGCGACGGACCGACGGGCATACTACGGTCCGGCGGATGGGCGTACGCATGCGCCCCTCGACCGCCGCCGTCACGTATCCCGTCGCCGGCGACGCCCGGGAGCGGCCCCTCCTCGCCGTCTGGCTGCTGTTCGCGCTGGCCGTCGTCGTCCCGGTCCTCCCGGCGCTGCCGGTCGTCGGCTACCTCGTCCGCGTGCTGACCGCCAGCGAGCGGGGCGACTCGATGCCGCCCTTCCTCGCCGACGGTCGGACGCTCCTCCGCCGGTCGCTCGGCGGGACGGCCGTCTGTCTGGTGTTCCTCGGAGTCCCGTTCGCGGCCCTCCTCGTGACGCTCTACGGCGTCGTCACGCTCGACCCCGGCGCGAACGCGCCGGTCGGCCGCATCCTCGCCGGCTCGACGGCCGTCCTCTTCGTCGGCGTCCTCGGCACGTACCTCGCGCCCGTCTCGCTGATCACCTACGGCCGGGAGGAGTCGCTCCGCCGGGCCTTCTCCCCGAGCGCCCTCCGGCCGGTCGCCGGTCACGCCGCCTACTTCTTCGGGTGGACCCTCGGCTTCACCGCGCTCGTCGTCGCCGTCGGCGTCGGCGGCGCGCTGTTCACCGTCTCGCGCGCGGGGCCGCTGTTCGGGACGTTCGTCCTCGCGTACGGCCTCCTCGTGGCCGCGTACCTCTGGGGTCGCGCGGTCGAGCGCGCCCGGCGACGGTAGGGCGACGACGCGGCGCCGCGACCGACCGATTCTTGACCGCCCGGCCCGGATCCGCACGACATGGACGGACCGCTGTGGACAGACGCGCACGCGCCCGACCTCGACGAGATCCGGCAGGACGAGGCCCGCGACCGCCTGCGTCGGGCCGTCGACGAGCCGATGAACCTCGTCGTCCAGGGGCCGCCGGGAGTCGGGAAGACGGCGGCGGCGCGCGCGCTCGCGGCGGCGTCGCACGCCGACCCGGATGCCGACCTGATCGAGATCAACGTCGCCGACTTCTTCGGGCGGACAAAAAAGGAGATCCGGACCGACCCGCGGTTCGAGGGGTTCCTCGCGGGCCGAAGCTCGATGGCGAAACGCGACATGATAAACCGCGTGCTGAAGGAGTCCGCGTCGTACGCGCCGATGTCCGGCGAGTACAAGACGGTCCTGTTGGACAACGCGGAGGCGATCCGCGAGGACTTCCAGCAGGCGCTGCGCCGCGTGATGGAGAAGCACCACCGCACCACCCAGTTCGTGATCGCGACGCGCCAGCCCTCGAAGCTCATCGCCCCGATCCGGTCGCGCTGCTTCCCGGTCCGCGTCCGATCGCCGACCACCGACGAGGCGATCGACGTCCTGGAAGCGATCTGCGAGCGCGAGGGCGTCGACTACGACGGCGACGGGCTGGAGTTCGTCGCCAGCGCGGCCGGCGGCGACCTCCGGGAGGCGATCCTCTCGGCGCAGGCGACCGCGGTCGAGGGCGGCGAGATCTCCATGTCGACCGCCTACGAGACGCTCGGCGACGTGGGCGACGACGACGCGATCCGCGCGGCGCTCGCCGACGCCCGCGCCGGCGACCTGGCGGACGCCCGCTCGGCGCTCGACGACCTGCTCGACGAGGGGTACGACGGCCAGGAGCTGCTCCGCGAGACGCTCCGCGTCGCCCGCGCCGGCTCCGAGTACGGCGGCGACGACCTCGCGCGCCTCCACGCGCTCGCGGGCGAGGCCGACCTCGACCTGTCCGACGGGCTCCACGACACGACCCACCTCGTCCACCTGCTCGCGGCGTGGGCGGCGGGGCGGACCGAGCTCTCGCCCGGTCTCCGGGACGCGGAGGCGGCGCCGTGACCCGCCGCCCGCCGCTCTCGCGGCTGCTCCCCTTCCCGGTCGTCGACGCCGCGTGGGACCTGGCGCTCGTCCCCGCGCTCGCGGGCGCCGTCGCGCTGCCGTTCGTCCCGCCCGTCGGCGCCGCGCTCGTCGCGCTCGCCGTCGTGGTCCTTTGGTTCCACCGCGACCCGGCGCGCGACCCGCCGAGGGGCGACGAGACGGTCGTTTCCCCGGCCGACGGCACCGTCTCCGTGGTCCGCGAGGAGGGCTCGCGGCTCCGCGTCGGCGTGTTCATGAACGTCACCGACGTGCACGTGAACCGCGCGCCGCTCGCGGGCGAGGTGCGCGAGGTCCGCCACCGTCCCGGCGCGAACCGCCCGGCGTTCGACAAGGAGTCGGACCGCAACGAGCAGGTCGCGATCGACTTCGGGGAGTACGAGCTGCTCGTCATCGCGGGCTGGTTCGCCCGGCGGATCCACCCGTCGGTCGAGCCGGGGGACCGCGTCGAGCGCGGCGACCGCGTCGGACACGTCTCGTTCGGCTCTCGCGCCGACGTGGTGCTGCCCGCGGACGTGAGCCGCGACGACCTGCTCGTCGCCGAGGGCGACGGCGTCCGCGCGGGCGAGACGATCATCGCGGAGCGGCCGGACGCGGCCGACCCCGCGGCGTGACCGTCGAACACCGATCGACTGAGATACCACGCGAGACCCCGGATTTCGGGCGTACACTTTTCTTTGGCGGCGGTGACGCTTCTCGCGCATGCCCGACGACACCATCCACGAGTCGAGTCGGTCGCGGACCCGACAGGGGCTGGCCACGTACCTCCGCCGGATCGCCCGCGCGCTCGGTCGCGGCGAACCCGTACCGGTCGACGAAGGCGGGACGGTGACGGTCGACGCGGCCGGGACCGGCGACGTCGAGGTCGAACTCGAACGGGAGGACGGCACGGTCCGCTTCGAGATCGAGGTGGAGTGGCCCGACGAAGAGGTCGCCGTCGACGAGGACGCGAGCGCGAGCAGGGCGACGTTCGAGCTGTTCCGTGACAAGGCCGACGAGTACCGCTGGCGGCTCCGCCACGAGAACGGCAACATCATCGCCGACGGCGGCGAGGGATACGCCGACAAGCGCGACGCCAGCTCCGGGATCGAGAGCGTCCAGCGGAACGCGGCGGGCGCGCACGTGATCGACGTCTCGCGCGACGAGGAGGCGCCCGAGGAGGGCGGCAGCGACGCCGCGTTCGAGCTGTTCCGCGACAAGGCCGACGAGTACCGCTGGCGGCTCCGCCACGAGAACGGCAACATCATCGCCGACAGCGGACAGGGGTACGCCTCCAAGCAGAAGGCGAAACAGGGCCTCACCAGCGTCAAGTCGAACGCGCCGGGCGCGGCCGTCGAGGAGCCGGACGAGTAGGTCTCGGTCCAGCGGCGAGGCGCCCGCGGTCCGACCGCCGCCCCGCCGGCGGCGCGACCGCGGACCGCACCGCTTATTCGCCGGCCTTCACTACCTCTGAGCGACATGGACGCGCTCGACGCCAAGTACCCGTTCTTCGCGAGCGCCCGCGAGGCGGTCGCGTCGGCCGCGGTGTCGCTGCCGGAGCTCGTCGCGACCGACGCCCCGGCGGTCGACCGCGCCCGCGAGCGCGTCGAACGCGCCCTCCTCGAGGGGACCGTCGCCTCGGAGAGCGGCGCGTTCCCCGGCGAGTCCGCGTACGACGCCCAGGCGGAGCTGCTCTCGTACCCCATCGCGCGGATCCTCGTCTCGCTGCTCGACTCCGACCCCGCCATCGAGAAGTACGCCGCCGCGGAGGCGGCGACCGCCGTGGAGCGGGTCCGCCGCGACTTGGAGACCGACGACGAGCTGCGGTCCGTGTCGACCGCGACGGTCGGGCTCGACGACCTGCTCGCCGAGTTCGACCTCGCCGACGCCGTGCGACCGGACGCGACCGCGCCCGCCGGCGCCCGCGGCGCGGGTGCGGCGGCGGGCGGCGGGGCCGGCCGCGACCCCGACAGCTACCGGATCGACGTCGGCCCCTACCTCCGGCTCACCTCCCCCGAGTGGGGCGACTCGTGGCGGCTGGTCAACCGGGCGCTCGCCGACGGCGCGGTGCGGGTCTCCCGCGAGGAGCTGCTCGCGGCGCTGGAGGCCGCCGTCGAGGCGCGGGTCGCCGAGGGGCTCCCCTTCGAACTCGGTGCCGACGAGGAGATCGCCGCGGCGCTGGAGTCGCGCGTCGCCGACCTCCGCCGGCTGCTCTCCGAGCGGACGTACGCCGAGCCGCCGGACGTCGTCGCCCCCGCGCTGTTCCCGCCATGTATGACGAACCTGATCGAGAAGGCGGAGCGCGACACTGCGCTCTCCGCGGCCGAGTCGTTCGCGCTGATGGCGTTCCTCGTCGGTATCGGCATGACGCCCGACGAGGTCGTCGCCTTCTGCGCCGACACCAGCCTCGACGCCGAGGGGATCCGTTACCAGACCGAGTTCCTCACCGACGACCGCGGGACCCAGTACCCCCCGCCGACCTGCGAGACGCTGGCGAACTACGGCATCTGTCACAACGAGGACGACCACATGCAGGTCGCGCCGGACCCCCTCTCGTACTACGAAAAGCGAGTGGCGGCGGCCGACGACGTGACCGACTGGCGGGCGGACCGCGAAACCGACGGGACGGGAGCGGCGTGAGCGCGGCGAATCGAACGCGGCGACAGAAACAGCGGACCGCTGCGGCTCGACGGCCTTACGAGCCGCCGTTCGCCCGCATCAGGAAGGTCCCGACGCCGGCCATCAGCAGGACGAACCCGGTCAGGAGCCCGACGAGCGCGATCGCCCCCGCCTCCGGGAGGACCGTCGACCCGCCGAAGGTGACCCCGATGGCGACCAGCCCGACGATGAACACCGCGGCCGCCGCCAGCGAGACCGCGATCTGCCGACGGAACTCCGCATCGATTTCCATGTTCGCGGCTTCCCGTCGCCGCTAAAAAAGGACTTCGATGAGGGCGGCACCCCGCTCTGGGCGCGAACAGGGCCGAACCGGGGCGAAACACCCGATTCTCCGCGGTTCGCCGGTGCGTTTACCAGTCTCGGGTCCCTATCTTCGGTCGAAGCGAGGCCCCCGCCTCGCGGTCGCCCATGACGCACACCCGAAACACAGCCGCGTCACCCGCCGATCCGAACCGCTCCGACACGCCCCGAGCGACGCGTTCGTCCCCGGCCGACGAGCGGGCCGAGCGGGCCCTCTCGGAGCCGATGACCGTCCGCCAGCTCCCGGACCGTCGGTACGTCGTCGACACCGACGGCGGCACGTACGTCGTTGCCCTCGACGCCGGGCGCTGTACCTGTCCCGACCACGCCATCCGCGGCGCCCGCTGTAAGCACCTGCGCCGCGTCGCGCTGTCGGTGACCGCCGGCGTCGTCCCCGCTCCCGACGAGCGCGTCGGCGCCTGCGCGGTCTGCGGGACGGCGACGTTCGTCCCCGCCGACGAGGGCGGGTCGTACCTCTGTGACGCCCACGCGTTCGACCCGGGAACCGTCGTCAGCGACCGCGAGACGGGCGACCGGCTCGTCGTGACCGCGGTCACGACCGAGCGCGCCGACGAGTACCGGACCGACGACGGCCGCCCCCTCGTCGACTACGCGTCGAACGCCGCGTACGGCGCCCACGAGCCCGCCGTCGAAGCCGTCTACGTCTCGTCGCTCCGTCCGGACTTCGCGCCCCGCGACGCGCGGACGTACGCCTTCCCGGCCTCGCGGCTCACCGCGCCAGAAACGTGATGTCCCGCCGCAGCGAGTACCCGCGCGGCACGCCGACGACCTCGACGCACTCCTCGCAGAGCACCCGCTCGTAGTCCCGGTTCGTGTCCTTCTCCAGCAGCGAGACGTCCGCGAGCGGGTACACCTCCCCGCACCGCGCGCACTCGGCTTTGTCTCCGTCGACGATGTTCATTACACACGTCTATCAGAGATTGACATATAAATTCGCGGACGACGTTATCACTCCGGATAGCGGGTCGTTGAAAAATCGGTACGGGTCGACGCGGTCGGCGTCGAGGGAGTCGCGCGCCGGCTCAGCCGAACAGCTCGCCGAGCCCTTCGCCGCCGTCGCCCTCGTCCTCGTCGTCGTCCGCCTCGTCGGCGGCGTCGGCCTCGTCGGCCTCGTCCTCGTCGTCGTCGTCCGCCTCGTCGGCGGCGTCGGCGTCGGCGGCGCCACCGGCGGACGCGCCGGCGGCCGGGGCCGCGGCGGCCGTCTCGATGGCCTCCTCGATGTCGACGTCCTCCAGCGCGGCGACGAGCGCCTTGACGCGGGACTCCTCGACGTCGACGCCGGCGGCTTCCAGCACGCCGGTGACGTTGTCTTCGTTGATCTCTTCGCCAGTCTCGTTCAGGATGAGCGCAGCGTAAACGTATTCCATTGGTGTGTACCTCGTGTTATCCGAACATCGCGCCGAGTCCTTCGCCGCCGTCGTCGCCGTCGTCGTCGGCGTCGTCGTCGGCCTCCTCGGCGTCTTCCGTGTTGTCGTCCGCCTGTTCCTCTTCCTCGTCGGCGTCGTCCGTCGCCGGCTCCGCGGCCGGCGCGGCCTCGACGCCCTGGAGCTCCTCGGGGAGCGCCTCCTCGTCGTCGATCTGCGCCGCGAGCGCGCGGAGCTGGGCGTCGGCCTTCCCGATCAGGTCGGGCACGACGTCCGGGCTCTCGATCTCCGCGAACAGGCCGACGGACTTCGCCTCGCCGGACGCCTTCGCGATGAGGGCGCCGGCGGTGGCGGCCGTCGGGTACGCGGCGTTGATCGAGAGGTTGCGCGCGGCGGCCGCGGCGGACCGGACGTCCGCCTCGTACTCGTCGACGTCGAGTTCGAGCTCGTCGGGCTCGAACAGCACGCCCTCGGAGTAGACGGCCTTCAGGTCGAGGCCGACCTCCTTGGGCTCGATGCCGAGCTCGACGAGGACGTTCGCGAGGTCGTCGTCGACGACCTCGCCCTCCTCCAGCACGGTCGAGTCCTCGGTCACCTTGATCGAGCCGTCCATGATGCGGGCGGCCGCGCCCACGGTCTGGAGCTCGCCGACGAACGGCCCCGGGTCGACGCCGGTGTCGCCCTCGGGGATCACGATGTCGTTGGGGGCCACCTCGCCCGCGTTGATCGGGGCGGGGGTCTTCGAGGCTTCGAGCTGCTTGAAGAGGCCGAACGGGTTGTCGTTGGTGCCGACGAGCGCCACCTGGCCGCTGACGTACTCCGTCAGCGCCTCGACGCCGTCGCCGACCTCCTCGAGCGCCCGGTTCGTGAGCGTGTTGCGGCTCATGCGGACGGCGGCCGAGCCGTGGAGCTCCCGGCGCATGGCCTGGAGCTGCCGGCTCGGGATGCCGGACACGCCGACGATCCCGACGGACTGGTAGGAGTCGATGAACTCGACGAGCTCGTCGACCTCCTCCCGCTTCCACTCGGGGATCGTCTCGGTCTTGCGGACCGAGCTCATACGGGCACCTCCTTCGCGGGACCCATCGTGGTCTTCACGTAGATCCCGTCGATGTTGAGCGGGCCCTTCTCGAGGTTCGCTTCGAGTCGCCGGATGATGACGTCGATGTTGTCCGAGATCGCGTCGGCGCCCATGTCCTCGGCGCCGACGCGGGTGTGGAACGTGCGCCGGTCGCGCGACCGGAGCTGCACCGTGTTCTTCATCCGGTTGACTGTGTCGACGACGTCGTCGTCCGGCTGCAGTGGGGTAGGCATCTTCCCGCGCGGACCGAGGACGGTACCGAGGTACCGACCGATGTCCTGCATCAGGTTGGCC
Organism: Halorubrum sp. ASP1; assembly: GCF_005435135.1. Classification (NCBI taxonomy): domain Archaea; kingdom Methanobacteriati; phylum Methanobacteriota; class Halobacteria; order Halobacteriales; family Haloferacaceae; genus Halorubrum; species Halorubrum sp. ASP1. Next base: position 161,190 of record NZ_SGUA01000003.1, read on the forward strand.
TCGGCGACGAAGAAGTCGGTGTCGTCGGCGAGGTCCTTTGCGCGGTCGTCGTCGTCTCCGAGGTCTTCGAGGTCGTCGCTGTCGAGCACTTCGTCAGCGACCTCCTCTGCGCGGACGGCGGTTTCGCCCTCCGCGAAGACGACGATCTGTGTCTCCTGCCCCGTTCCAGCCGGCAGCACGACGGACTCGTCGATACGGTTCGACGGATCGTTGAGGTCGAGGTCTCGCAGGTTGATCGCGATGTCCACGGTCTCGCGGAAGTTCCGCTCGGGCGCATCGTCGAGTGCGAGGGTTACGGCCTCTTGTATTGTGTCTGCCATTTTCACCTCCGTAGTACGCAGGTCGCTCCTACGGGTCAGTGAAACAGGCGAAGCCTGTCTCATCGGAGAGTGGTTCATCGGAGGTTTAAAAGCGTCGAACCGCCGGTCGCCGTGTGAACCGGCGACAGGGCCGCTCCGGGTCGTTCGCGCGCTCACGTTCGGATCCGGCGCCCGTCGTCGGCCGCCGCGGGACGGATTCGACGGGCGTCGAAGGCCGAAACGTCGGATAGGGGAACCCTTTTGACGGCGGTCGCCGACCCACGAGGTAATGACGCAGGGTGGTCCGCCGTGACGATGGACGACCGTATCGAGGACCTCCGCGAGCGCCGCGAGCGGGCGGCGAAGGGCGGGGGCGAAGACCGGATCCAGTCGCAACACGACAAGGGGAAGATGACCGCCCGCGAGCGGATCGACTACTTCCTCGACGACGGCACCTTCCACGAGTTCGACCGGTTCCGCACCCACCGCAACCACACGTTCGGGATGGAGGAACAGCAGATCCCGGGCGACGGGGTGGTGACCGGCTACGGCGAGGTGAACGGCCGGAAGACGTTCGTGTTCGCGCACGACTTCACCGTCTTCGGCGGGTCGCTCGGCGAGGTGTTCGCCGAGAAGGTGTGTAAGGTGATGGACAAGGCGATGGACGTGGGCGCGCCGGTCGTCGGCCTCAACGACTCCGCGGGCGCCCGGATCCAGGAGGGGGTCGCCTCGCTCGGCGGCTTCGCGGAGATATTCCGGCGCAACACGGAGGCCTCGGGCGTGATCCCCCAGATCTCGGCGATCATGGGGCCGTGCGCGGGCGGCGCGGTGTACTCCCCCGCCATCACGGACTTCACCTTCATGGTGAAAGAAACCTCCCACATGTTCATCACCGGGCCGGACGTCATCGAGACGGTCACCGGCGAGGAGGTGAGCTTCGAGGAGCTCGGCGGCGCGGTCACCCACTCGTCGACCTCCGGCGTGGCGCACTTCGCCGAGGAGAGCGAGGAGGAGGCGCTCGACAACATCGCGCGGCTGCTGTCGTACCTCCCCGCGAACAACGTGGAGGACCCGCCGCGCGTCGAGCCGTGGGACGACCCGGAGCGCGCCGACGAGGAGCTCGCCGAGATCGTCCCCGACGCGCCCCGGAAGCCGTACGACATGAAGGACGTGATCGCGAGCGTCACCGACGAGGGCTCCTTCTTCGAGGTGCACGAGAACTTCGCGAAGAACATCGTCGTCGGCTTCGCCCGCCTCGACGGCCACTCCGTCGGCGTCGTCGCGAACAACCCCCGCGTGAACGCCGGCACGCTCGACATCGAGGCGAGTCAGAAGGGCGCGCGGTTCGTCCGCTTCTGCGACGCGTTCAACATCCCCATCGTCACCTTCGAGGACGTGCCCGGCTTCATGCCCGGCACGGACCAGGAGCACAACGGGATCATCCGCCACGGCGCGAAGCTGCTGTACGCCTTCTCGGAGGCGACCGTCCCCCTGCTCACCGTCATCACCCGGAAGGCGTACGGCGGCGCCTACTGCGTGATGTCGTCGAAGCACATCGGCGGCGACGTCAACTACGCGTGGCCCACCTCGGAGATCGCCGTGATGGGGCCGAAGGGCGCGGTCAACGTCCTCTACCGCGAGGAGCTGGCCGAGGCCGACGACCCCGACGCGCGCAGGCAGGAGCTCATCGACGAGTACCGCGAGGAGTTCGCGAACCCCTACACCGCCGCCGACCGCGGCTTCGTCGACGACGTGATCGAGCCGACCGAGACGCGCGCGCGCCTCGTGGAGGACCTGAAGATGCTGAAGGGGAAGAACTCGGACCAGCCCGCCAAGAAGCACGGCAACATCCCGATCTGATGGCGGCCGACGACCACCCGGACGAAAGGGGGGCGACCGACCCGGCGGCGACCGCCGACCCGGCGGCCGCGCTCGCCGGGCTCTCGATCCCCGACGACGCCCGCGACGACGAGGCGGCCGCCATCGCCGCCGCGGTCGCCGCCCACCTCCGCGACGGCGAACTCGCCGCCGCGGCCGCCGCGAGCGAGGCGGACGACGGCCGCGACGAGGACCGCTGGGCGTTCGCCGGCCGGATCGAGCGACTCCGCCGCCGCCGGGTGCGCGTCCCGGCCGACGCGCCCGCGGACCCGTGGACCGCGGCGGGCAGGAGCGACCGGTTCTGACGCGCCGACGCGCCGCTCCGCCTTTCGGCGTTCGTCCGCCCGACCCGTCCCTGGTCGAGTCCTCGACACGTCGAACGGCGCCGCCGGACGCGGCGGCGTCCGACCGCGTACATTCCCCCGACAGCGCGGCGTCGGTCCGCCGCGCCGTCGATCCGGCCTCTACTCAGAGCGCGTCCGCAGATACGTCCGCTGACATATATACCTGTGGTAGCGGCTCACGCGGTCGGCCGGCGCGCCCGCTCGTCGCCGGCGAGGACGCCGGCGGTCGCGCGGCCCGCGTCGGTCGCGTCCGTCGCCGTTACTCCGCCGTCTCGTCGCCGTCGTCGGGGTCGGTCGGGCCGCCTCGGCCGCCGAGGAGTCGATTGAGGACCACCGGCACGACGGCCACGAAGACGAGGAGCGCGCCGATCCGGACCGGCAGCGAGGCGTCGGTGGCCGCGGTGAGTCCGAGGTAGACGGCCGCGCCGACCAGCACGGACGGCAGCACGTACGGGTTTCCCGCGTCGAGCATGCCTCAACCTGGCGCCCGCGGTCCCCTTAACCGTCTCGGCACGGACCGACAGAGTTTGGTAGCAGTTGGTGGAAGAACCGACAGGAATGTTCGATAAGGTTCTCGTGGCGAACCGCGGCGAGATCGCGGTCCGGGTGATGCGCGCCTGTGCGGAGCTGGGCGTCGACACCGTCGCCGTCTACAGCGACGCCGACAAGCACGGCGGCCACGTCCGGTATGCGGACGAGGCGTACAACGTCGGGCCCGCCCGCGCGGCCGACTCGTACCTCGACGGCGAGGCCGTCGTCGAGGCGGCGCGGTCGGCCGGCGCGGACGCGATCCACCCCGGGTACGGCTTCCTCGCGGAGAACGCCGACTTCGCGGCCCGCGTCGAGGCCGCCGACGGGATCACCTGGGTCGGGCCGTCGAGCGACGCGATGGAGCGGCTGGGCGAGAAGACGCACGCGCGGCGCGTGATGGACGACGCCGACGTGCCGATCGTCCCCGGGACGACCGAGCCCGTCACCGACGCCGAGGCCGTCACGGACTTCGGCGACGAGCACGGCTACCCGGTCGCGATCAAGGCCGAGGGCGGCGGCGGCGGCCGCGGGATGAAGGTCGTCGAGGGCGCGGACGAGGCCGCGGAGGCGCTCGAGTCCGCCAAGCGCGAGGGCGAGGCGTACTTCTCGAACGACTCGGTGTACCTCGAACGCTACCTCCAGACCCCCCGCCACGTCGAGGTCCAGGTCGTCGCCGACGACCCGAACGGCTCGGTGAGCGAGAGCGACGTGGTCCACCTCGGCGAGCGCGACTGCTCGCTCCAGCGCCGCCACCAGAAGGTGATCGAGGAGGGGCCCTCCCCGGCGCTCTCCGACGAACTGCGCGAGAAGATCGGCGAGGCCGCCCGCCGCGGCGTCGCCGCCGCCGACTACACCAACGCCGGGACGGTCGAGTTCCTCGTCGAGGAGGACCCCGACCGCGACCCGTCGGAGCCGCTCGGTCCCGACACGCCGTTCTACTTCCTCGAAGTCAACACCCGGATCCAGGTCGAACACACCGTCACGGAGGAGCTGACGGGGATCGACATCGTCAAGGAACAGCTCCGGGTCGCCAGCGGCGAGGGCCTCTCGGTCTCGCAGGACGACGTGGAGCTCGAGGGCCACGCGATCGAGTTCCGGATCAACGCCGAGAACGCCGCCAACGACTTCCAGCCCGCCAACGAGGGGTCGCTGGAGACGTACGACCCGCCGGGCGGGATCGGCGTCCGCGTCGACGACGCGCTCCGCCAGGGCGACGAGCTGGTCACCGACTACGACTCGATGATCGCGAAGCTGATCGTCCGGGCCGGCGACCGCGAGGCGTGTCTCGCGCGCTCGAAGCGCGCGCTCGCGGAGTACGACCTGGAGGGCGTCGTCACCATCGTCCCGTTCCACCGGCTGATGCTCGACGACGAGCGCTTCGTCGACGGGACGCACACGACGAAGTACCTCGACGAGGAGCTCGACCGCGAGCTGGTCGCCGACGCGCAGGAGAAGTGGGGGACGGAGTCGGCCGCCGCGGGCGACGACGAGGAGGAAGCGGTGACCGAGCGCGAGTTCACCGTCGAGGTGAACGGCAAGCGCTTCGACGTGGAGTTAGAGGAGCGCGGCGCGCCCGCGATCCCGGTGCCCGAGAGCGGCGGCGGAAGCGGGAGCGGCGGACAGCAGCGCCCGCCGCAAGCCACCGACGACGACGGCGGCGACGATTCGGGCGTCGACGTGGCCGAGGGCGGCGAGGCCATCGACGCGGAGATGCAGGGGACGATCCTCTCGGTCGACGTCGACGAGGGCGACGAGGTCGCCGCCGGCGACGTGGTCTGCGTCCTCGAGGCGATGAAGATGGAGAACGACGTGGTCGCCGAGCGCGGCGGCACCGTCGCGAGCGTCCACGTCGGCGAGGGCGACAGCGTCGACATGGGCGACGTGCTGATCGTGCTGGAGTGAGCGGGCTACCGACCCCGGAGCCCCAGTAGCTCCCGCGTCTGCTCGGGCGTCGCCACGGGCCGCCCGAGTTCCTCGGCGAGCCGCGCCGCCCGCGCCACTAACTGCTCGTTCGTCGCCAGCTCGCCCCGCTCGTAGTACCGGTTGTCCTCTAAGCCCACCCGGACGTGCCCGCCGAGCAGCAGCGGCTGGGTCGTCATCGGGAGCTGGTGCGGGCCGAACCCGACCACGTTGAAACCCCGCGTCGGGGCGCACGCTCCGCTCCGTTCCGAGCCGATTCGATCCGGTCCGATCTGACCGACGCTGTTTAACCGACCGCCCGAGAACGGATGGCCATGGAGCCGGTCGACGACTGGCGGTCGGCGATCGACGAGGCCGGAGAGCTGACCGGCCCGATCGCGGCGGCGATCGTCGATGCCCACGGCGACCGGGGACAGCGCGCCATCGAGGCGGTCGGCGAGGGTCGCGTGAAGCGTTACCGCGACTTCACCGTCGTCGTGGGCCACGAGGACGAGTACGTCGTCGAGGGGGGAGAGTGTAACTGCGCGGACGCGACGTACAACCTCGACGCCGACGACCCCGACCAGCGCTGCTGGCACGCCATCGCGGTCGACGTCGCGGACGCGCTCGACGCCGTCGACCACCACGACATGTGGTACTCCGAGGTCCGCGAGTTCCTGTGAGGCCGCCGGGGTCCGCGCCCCGCCGCGCTCCCCGCTCTCTCCCCGTCTCGAAGCAGCCGCCGCTCGCCCGCGTGAATCGGCCGTTTTCGCGAACTTCGGTCTGAGAGTCGAAAACGTTTACAACGGCGGCCGGTCTCCCCTACGGTATGGCGGACTGTCCACTCGCCGACGACTGCCCCAGCTTCGACGAACGGATCCAGGGGATGGGGTGTCAACACTACGGCAACAAAGGCGGCGCGGAGTGGTGTAACCACTACGACATGCCGATCTACGAGCTGAAACAGCAGCCGGTCCAGCCCGGCGAGGCGGTCGTCGTCGAGGTCGACGACATCCACGAGAGCGGCGCCGGCGTCGGCCGCACCGACGACGGGTTCATCGTCCTCGTCGACGGGCTGCTCCCCCCGGCGCGCGCCGAGGTCAAGATCCACCGCGTGAAGTCGAGCCACGCGACGGCGCAAGAAGTGGTCGAGCGCCTCCCGGACGACCCGGACGAGGAGTCCGACGGCGAGGCCGCGGACGGCGACGAGGGGGACGACGAGGACGCGGACGACGAGCGCAGCCGCCGCGACCGCCCGGACCGCGAACGGCTCGGCAGCCGCGAGAACTTCTGGGGCAAGTGACGGCGTCCCGGGGGAGCCCCGCCCCACGGACAGTCCGGACGCCGTCGATTCTCCGCGCGACACGCGCCCGTCTCCGCCCGCCCGCGAATCCGCCGTTTTTTGACGGCCCGGCCCGTCGGTGACCACATGGTGGCAGACGAGGAGCGGCCGGATCCGGCGGACGTCGACGCCGATTCGATTCTGGAGCGAGCCGGCTTCGACGCCGACGAGAGCGTGCTCACCCGTCGGCAGGCCGAAGTGCTGGCGCTCCGCGAGCGCGGGCTCCGGCAGTCAGACATCGCGGACCGCCTCGGCACCTCGCGGGCGAACGTCTCCAGCGTCGAGGCGAGCGCCCGCGACAACGTCGAGCGCGCCCGCGAGACGGTCGCGTTCGCGGAGGCGCTGTCGGCCCCGGTCCGCGTCGAGATCGACGCCGGGACCGACCTCTACGACGCGCCCAAGCGCGTGTACGACGCCTGCGACGAGGCGGGCGTGAAGGTGAACCAGACCGCGCCCGAGCTGATGAAGTCGATCGGCGACCGCGCGGGCGACGCGGTCCGCGGCCGCGAGGTCCGCAACCGGCTCTTCGTGACGGTCGCCGCCGACGGACGGATCCGCGTCCGCCGGCCGTAGCCGCTCGTTTCGCCCGCCGGCCGCCCCGTTACTCCCCGTCGATCCGCTCCGCGACGCCGACGAGCGTCGCGCCCGCGGTGACGGTCGCCTCCCGCGCGACCGAGTACGCGATCCCGTCGCGGTCGGCGCGCGCGACCTGGAGCGTCTCGAACGTCGTCGGGTCGAACACCTCGCCGACCCGCTCGCCCGCCGCGACGCGGTCGCCGACGGCGAGGTCGGGCTCGGGGACGAACAGCCCGGAGTCGTCGGCGATCACGCGGCCGAGGTGGTTGCGCGCCACGACGCCGTCCCACGGGTCGGGATCGCCGCCGAGCAGCCCCTCGCGTCGGAGGACGCCGAGGGTTCCCGCCACGCCGGTCTCGACCGCCCCGGGCACGATCTCCTTGCTGTGGGCGAGCTCGGGCGTGATCGTCGGGATCCCCTCGCGCGTGGCCGCGACGCGGAGCTTCCCGGCGAAGCCGCGCTCGTCCCACTCGGTGTCCGCGTCGTCGCCCGCGGCCTCCGCGAGCAGGAGGTCGGTGCCGAACGCCTCCGCGAGCCCGCGGCAGGCGTCGTCGCCGCGCATGTACACCGTGTGCGTCGCCATCGACGGCGACCCGGTGTGGAGGTCGACGATCGCGTCCGCCTCGCTCGCGAACGCCCAGAGCCGGGCCGCCATCCGCTCGTGGAGCGACCCCTCGGGGTCGCCGGGCCAACAGCGGTTCATGTTCGGCTGCCGCGAGTCGAGCGACTCCGGCGTCGTGTACGAGGCGCGGTCGAAGGTGAGCGGGTCGGCGACGGGCACCGCCACGAGCGTCCCGTCGAGGTCGGCGGCGCTCGGTCCGTCGGCGCGCTCCGCGTCGCCGGTACCGGACCCCTCCGCCGCGTCGCCCGTGAGCCGGTCGTGGAGGCGCCGGAGGACCGCCGTCCCGTTCACCTCGCGGCCGTGCTGGGCCGCCTGCGCGTACACGACGGGACCGTCGCCCGGCGCGTCGAGGACGGGGCCGTCGTCGCCGTCGACGAGCCGCCCCTCGCCGTACGCGTGGACGGTCGTCCGGATCGGTACGCCAGAGGGGAGCCGCGCGAGGGTGAGGGTACGACTGGTGTGCACGGTTCGGATCGGGGCGGCGCGGAGTTATACGTCCGGGGTGCGAGCGCGACGCGGTCGCCCCGGGTCGCCGGCCGCGGCGGCCTCGACCGCGGACGCTAAGGCCGTGGCCCGCGCATCCCGTCCCATGCGGGTCACCCTCCTCGGGACGGGCGACACGACGGGGACGCCGACCGTCGGCTGCGACTGCGACACCTGCGAGGCGGCCCGCGAGCGCGGGGTGTCGCGGTCGCGCTTCTCCGTCCACGTCGCCAACGAGCGCACCGGCGAGTCGCTGCTCGTCGACTTCAGTCCCGACTTCAGACAGCAGTTCCTCGCGGCCGACGTCCCCCTCCCGGACGCCGGGCTCGTGACGCACATCCACTTCGACCACCTCGACGGGCTGGGGAACGTCTACCGGCTCGTCGACGGGCTCCCGGTCCACGCGCCGAACGAGACGGACCCCGCGACCGACGAGAGCGTCGCGGAGACGATCCGGCGCAAGTACGACTACCTCGAAGACCGGATCGGCGTCCACGCCCGCGACCCGTTCGAGCCGTTCGAGACCTGCGGCTTCGAGGTGCGGTTCGTCCCCGTCGACCACCCGCCGCTCGTCTGTTACGGGGTCGTGATCGAGGACCCCGAGACGGGCGCGACGCTCTCGCTCACCGGCGACACCAGCTACGACGTGCCGGAGCGCTCCCGCGACGCGCTCGCCGGCGCGGACCTCCTGCTCGCCGACGCCATCGTCCCCGCGTCGCTGTGCGAACACCACCCGATCGGCGGGCGCCACGAGGGGCCAGACGGCGTCCCGCGGACCTTCGGCACGAAGCACATGACCCGGGAGGGGGCGCTCGCGCTCGCCGACGAGCTCGACGCCGACCGCACCCGCCTGGTCCACCTCGCGCACTACTACCCGGCCGACGAGGCGTTCGCGGAGCCGCTGGCGGTCGACGGCGAAGTGTACGAGCTGTGAGTCACGGCGCGCCGCGGGCTGTACCCTTTTGTCTCGCTAGCGCCTATCGCGCGTAGATGGCCGCGACGGACCGCCTCCGGACCGCGCTCGACCGCGTAGAGCCGCCGCCGCGCGCGGTCGACTGGTCGCTGTTCGCGTTCGTCGTCGCCGAGGCGCTCACCGGGCTGGTCTCGTTCACCGTCGGCGTCCCCGAGGGGTGGCCGCTGTTCTGGCTCCACCGCGCGCTCGGCGTCGGCATCGTCGCGCTGCTCGCGTGGAAGCTCGCGCGCGTCCGCCGCCGGCTCACCGACCCGAACCTGTGGCGGCGGTCGACCGCGCTCTCCGTCCTGACGCTCGTCGCCGCCGTCGGCGCCATCGGGACCGGGGTCGCGTGGGTGTTCGGCCTCGACGTGCGGATCTCCTACTGGACGCTGCTCTCGGTTCACGTCGGGTTCGGCCTCGCGCTGGTCCCGCTCGTGGCCGCCCACGCGTCCACTCGGTTCCGGCTCCCGCGCCGCGTCGACTTCGAGCGCCGGCGCACCGCCGTCACCTACTTCGCGCTGCTGGCGGCCGGCGGCGCGACCTACCGGATCCAGCAGGGGGTCAACGACGCGCTCGACACCGCCGGCGCCGACCGCCGGTTCACCGGCTCGCAGCCGCGCGAGGGCGCGGGCAACGGCGCCTTCCCGATCACCTCGTGGGTGGCCGACGACCCGGACCCCATCGACCGCGACGACTACCGACTGACCGTCGCGGGGCTCGTCAGCGACCCCGTCGAGCTGACCGCCGACGAACTGGCGGCGGGCCACGAGACGGAGGCGCTGCTCGACTGTACGAGCGGCTGGTACACGGTCCAGGAGTGGGGCGGGATCCGCGTCGGCGACCTGCTCGACGCCGCCGGCGACCTCGACGACGACGCGGCGTACGTCCGGTTCACGTCCGTGACGGGCTACCGCTGGAGCCTCCCGATCGAAGAGGCCGAGGACGCCCTGCTCGCGACGCACGTCGGCGGCGAGCGACTCTCACACGGCCACGGCGCGCCGGCGCGGCTGGTCGCGCCCGACCGCCGCGGCTTCCAGTGGGTGAAGTGGGTGACGCGCGTGGAGGTCCGCGCGGAGTACGACCTCGGGCAGTGGGTGGTGACGCTGGTGAGCGGGTTCGACTGAGCCCCTTCAGACGAAATCGAAATCGAGTGCGTCACGAATCCCGTCGACGTTGAAGTCGGTGTCCGACACGGCGAGCCGTTCGTCTTGTGCGACGGCGGCCCCCGCGATGAAAGCGTCGCGGGCCGCGAGGGGATCTCCTCGATCACGGAGCGCATCCTGAAGCACCGCCGCTTCGCGAGCGACTGCCGCCGACGTATCGATCACATCTATCCAGTCCAGCGCCTCGTCGACCGCGCCGAGGTCCGTCGCTCCCGACTTGAACACCTCTCCTTGATACACTTCGAACAGCACGAGCGGCGGTGCGACCGCACGCTCGTCAGCGTGAGACTCGACATACTCGACGGCGGAGGATCGTCCCGCGAGGTAATCGATGAGGACGCTACTATCGTACAGGGTCACCGCGAGTCGACCCCGCGTTTCATCTCCCGGCGTTTCTCTCGGGCGCGCTCCGGCGCGTCGCTTCCCTCCCACAGGCCGGCCCCGGACCGGATATCCTCGCGGCGCTCGCGAAGCAACCGCGTCAGCAGGTCGTCGAAGGTCTCGTCGTCGCCTTTCAGTGAGGCGAGCGCGGCGTGTGTCTCCTCGTCGACGCGGATGCTCTTGCTCATGTCTACTCGTATACTACCTCGTATACAATATCCTTTCGCCGCTGTTGTCGTTCGTCCCCTCGATCAACGCTACTCGTACTCGCTGCCGACGACCTCGCGGATGCGCTCCGCGGTCACCTGCCCGACGCCGTCGACCTCCAGGAGGTCCGCCTCGCGCGCGGTCATCACGGCCTCGACGGTGCCGAAGTGCTCCAGGAGCGACCGGGCGGTGACGGGACCGATGTCGGCGATGGAGGAGACGACGTACTCCTGCTGTTCCGCGCGGGTCTTCGTCGTCTTCTCGCCGTGGACGCTCACCTCGCGGTCGCGCGTCTCCTGCTCGCGCCCGGCGATGGTGGCGAGCAGCTCGGTGGTGTCCCCCTCGTCCTCGGTGCGGAGCACGCTCACGTCGAAGTCGACCGCGAGCGACGCCAGCGCGCCGCGGATCGCGTTGGGATCGATGTCGCGCTGCCCGTAGAGGTTCGTGCCCTCGACGACCATCACGGGACGGGCGTACGCCCGCGAGAGCTCGCCGACCTGCTCGAACATCGAGCGGTCGGCGTCGAGCATGGAGTCGACGAAGTCGGCCGCCGACTTGCGCTCGACGGCGACCCGGTCGGAGAGCACGTAGTCGCCGACCGCGAGCGTCTCCAGCCGGGTGACGAGCCCGTCGCGCGTCGAGAGGTCCTTGGCGATGGAGGAGTCGAGCTCGCGCTGGTCGACGACGACCTCGACGCCGTCCTCGACCCCGGCGGTCGCGACGACGCCGTCGTCGTCGGAATCGGCTGCGGCCTCCTCGCTCTCGCCGGTGGCGTCGCCGTCGCCTTCGTCGCTCTCGCGCACCGCCTCCGCGAAGTCGGTGAGGCCGGCGTCGCCGCCGTCGTCCGCGCCGGTCTCCCCCTCGCCGCCGGCGTCCTCGGTCGACTCCGCGTCCCCGCCGGATTCGTTTGTGAACGCGTCGAGGCCGGCCTGTCCGTCGTCGCCGACGGAGTCCTCGATGTCGTCGGTCGCCGCTTTCAGCTCCGCGAGCTGGCTGGCCATCTCCTTCTCGCGGCGGCGCGAGATCCAGAAGAACGCCTCGTCGCGGGTGTCCTCGGCCATCAGGACGACCACCTTCCCCTCGGCCTGCCGGCCGGTTCGGCCCTTGCGCTGGATCGACCGGATCGCGGTCGGGACGGGCTCGTAGAAGCAGACGAGGTCGACCTCGGGCACGTCGAGCCCCTCCTCGGCGACGGAGGTGGAGACGAGCACCTCGAACTCGCCGGCCTTGAACTCGTCGAGCGTCTCCTGCTGCTGTTTTTGGGTCATCCCGTCGGAGCCGTCCTTGTCGCCCTGCCCGACGAACTTCCGCACGTCGAAGCTCGCGGAGAGGAAGTCCACGAGCGCCTCCGCGGTGTCGCGCGACTCGGTGAACAGGATGGCGCGCTCGCCGCCGTCGATCCCGAGCGTCTCGGCGAGCAGGATCCGGGCCTTCGAGAACTTCGGGTGGAGCCCGTCGAACGACTCCGCCTTCCGCATCGCTTCGCGCACCTTCGGGTCCGCGACCATCCGCTGGCTCGCCTTCGAGGCGCCCGACGAGCGGGCGGCCTCGCGCTGGCGCTCGAAGTAGCGCCGGACGGACTCGACCGACTGCGTCTCGACCAGCTCGGTCGCGCGCCGGAGCTTCATCACCTCGGCGTGGGTGCTCATCCCCTTGTACCCGTCAGACTGGTCGTTGTCCATCATCTGCTTCAGCTGCCCCCGCATCTTGTTGAGGTCCTTCTGCGAGAGGTCGGGGTTCGTCGTGTTCGTCACCCCGAGCCGCTTCAGCTTCTCTAACCGGTCCGTGATCACCTCGTTGAGGGCGTCGCGGATCGCGAGGACCTCGTCCGGGAGGGTGACCTGCTCCCACTGGACGTCGGTGTCGTGCGTGTACTCGTCGACGTCCGCGTCCTCCTCGGTCATCACCTCGACGTTGCCGAGCCCGAGGTTCTCACAGACCGTCTCGATCTCCTCGGTGTCGCCGCCCGGAGACGCGGACATGCCGGTGACGAGCGGGTCGGCCGCGTCGGCGCGGTACCGCTCCGCGATGTAGACGTACGCGTAGTCGCCGGTCGCGCGGTGGCACTCGTCGAAGGTGAGGTGCGTCACGTCCGCGAGCGAGATCCGGTTGCCGACGAGGTCGTTCTCGACGACCTGCGGGGTCGCGATCACGACCCGCGCGTCGTCCCACAGCGCGGCGCGGTCGGCGGGCTTCACGTCGCCGGTAAACACGACGATCTCCTCGTCCGGAATCTGCAGCGCCTCGCGGTAGAAGTCTGCGTGCTGCTGGACGAGCGGCTTGGTCGGGGCCAAAAAGAGCGCCTTCCCGCCCGCCTCGCGGAGCCGCTCGGCGGTGACGAGCAGGCTGACCGTCGTCTTGCCGAGGCCGGTCGGCAGACAGACCAGCGTGTGTTCGTCGGCGGCGGCGTCCGCCAGCTGGAGCTGGTACCGGCGTCGCTGCAAGAACCCGTCGACGAGCAGATCCCTGTCGATCCCGGCGGCCTCGGTCCCCATCGGCGGTGCTTCGCCGCCGTCGGCCTAAAGCCTTCGCGAAGCGGGGTGAAAGTTATCCGTCGGCGGAGCGCTCCTCGCGGAGCTCTTCCGGAACGTCCTCGTCGACCAGCTGTGCCCACTCAGCGAGCCGGTCGCCGGATCGGGTTTTCGCACTCATCACGCGACGGATCTCCGTGATACGTCTTAACAGTTGCCCCGATTCTACATGATTTAGCACGGGTCCGGCCGGATCTCGCCGGTCGGTCGACCGCGACGCGCGCCGCCTCCGGTCGGAAGGGCCCGCTCGGCGCTCGGGCCGACTCGCACGCCTTTTACCGCTCACGCGCCTCCGACCGCCATGAGCAACCTCGACGAGTTCCTCGCGGGCGAGCGGCTCGACGACGTGGTCTTCTACCTGAGCGACGAGTACCTCGACGACGACTCCCGGCTGCGCGCGGTCGGGACCGAGACGGCTGGCGGCGTGCGACTGATCCTCGACGGCGAGACCGGGCGGTCCGCGTTCCAGGCCGGCACGGGCATGGGCGCGATGGAGTTCGCGAAGACGGCGATGGACGCCGACGGCGAGATCGCGCGCTCGCTCGACGACGGAGCGTGCCCGTTCGCGGACGACGCCGACGCCGACGACCACGCGATCCGGTTCGTCTTCGCGTTCGCGGAGGCGCAGAACGAGGAGGTCGGCGGCCTCTACGCCGAGGGCGACGTGGTCCACGCGTACGCCCACTGCACGTGCGGCGAGAGCTACTCGCACAAGTGGGTGATCGGCGACCGCGACGACTGAAGTCTGGGCGAGCGCACGGTGCGCTCGCTGCGCGCGGCGGCGCGTTACTCCCCGTCGGGGGCGTCGTCTTCCGGCACGGCGCCCTCGACGAGCGACTGGTCGCCGTACTGCTCGCGCAGGTCCTTCTTCGAGAACTTCCCGGTGGCGGTCTTCGGTACCTCGTCGATGAACTCCACCGCGTCGGGCACCCACCACTTCGGGTAGTCGTCGCGGAGGCCGGACTCGATCCGGTCGACGAGGGCCTCGCGGTCGACGCCCTCGGCCACGACGACGAACGCCACGGGCCGCTCCTGCCAGCGCTCGTGGGGCACGCCGACGACGGCCGCCTCGCTGACGCCGTCGTACGCCATGATCGCGTTCTCCAACTCGACGCTCGATATCCACTCGCCGCCGGACTTGATCACGTCCTTCGTCCGGTCGACGAGCTGCATGTAGCCGTCCTCGTCGACGGTGACCACGTCGCCGGTCTTCAGCCAGCCGTCGACGAACTCCTCCTCGTTGGCCTCGGGGCGCTTGAAGTACTCCTTCGTGACCCACGGGCCGCGGATGCGGAGCTCGCCGAACTCCTCGCCGTCCCACGCGATCTCCTCGCCGTTCTCGTCGATGACCTCGAACTCCAGTCCGGGGGCGACGAGGCCCTGCTTCGAGCGCTTGTTCACCTGCGTCTCGTAGTCGGCGTCCCGCAGGTCATCCTTGAGGTGCGAGACGGTACCGATCGGCGACAGCTCCGTCATCCCCCACGCGTGGAGCACCTCGACGTCGCGCTCGTCGTACCACTCTATCAGCGCCTGCGGCGCGGCCGCGCCGCCGATGATCACGGTGTCGAGCGTCGAGAGGTCCACCTCGTTGCCCCCCTCGATGTACTCGCGCAGGCCGAGCCACACGGTCGGTACGCCCGCGGAGATGGTGACGCCCTCCTCCTCGATCAGCGCCGCGAGGTCGGCCGGGTCCGGCGACGGCCCGGGGTAGACGTGCTTCGCGCCCGCGGCGGCCGCGGTGAACGGCATCCCCCACGCGTTGACGTGGAACATCGGGACGACGGGCATCACCACGTCGGAGTCCTCCATCGGGATCCCCTGCGGCGTCTGGGAGGCCATCGTGTGGCTCCACAGCATCGACTGGGTGTACTCGACGCCCTTCGGCTTCCCCGTCGTGCCGGAGGTGTAACAGAGGCCGGCGGGCTGGTCGCCGTCGAGGTCGGGCCAGTCGTACTCCGTCGAGTGGTCCGCGATGAACTCCTCGTAGGCGGGCGCGTCGAGCGCGTCGATCCCCTCGGAGCCCATGGCGACGAAGTCGACGCCCTCGAACTCTTCCGCGCCCTCCGCGGCGCCCGCGATCTTCTCGGCCAGCGACGGGTCGACGAAGACGATCTCGTCGTCCGCGTCGTCGACGATGTACCGGATGTGTTCGTCCGGCAGCAGGGGGTTGATCGTGTGGAGCTGCGCGCCCGTGTTCGGGACGCCGAAGTACGTCTCGAAGTGCCGGGTGTGGTTCCAGCAGAACGTCGCGACGCGGTCGCCGCGCTCGATCCCGTGGTCGTCCAAGGCGTTCGCCAGCTGCGCGGTCCGGCCGGCGTACTCGGCGTAGGTGTGCCGCGTCCGCCCCTCGTGGGTGCGCGAGACGATTTCCGTGTCGGGGTACAGTCGTTCCGCGCGCCACATGAACGGTCGCAGGGTCTGAGCGTGTCCGCCTGGCATACCTCTCACACCACGCGGTCGGGAACTATGAACGTTATCATGATTGATCGTGATTGTAGGACGCGGGCGACCCCGACGCTGATCGGTGCGATGTCGCTGCCGCCACGGAGAACACCGCCAAAGTTTCAGTTACTCGATAATACGTAGCTGCCGCCACGGAGAACACCGCCGAAGCCCCTGTCGTGAGGACTCGCGCGGCTCGTTGTCGCCCGAAAATCGAGGATTTTCGGGATGACGAGAGAGCTTTGCTCTCTCGAACCACGCGCTTCAGTCGCTCACTTCGTTCGCTCCTTCCAGTGCCGCCGGCGGCTCCGCCGCCGGCTGCCCGTGGCGCGTCGCGCCACGCTGCTTACGTCGCCGTGCTTCGTCCTCGCGACTGCCCCTTCGAGTCCAGCCCCGCACAGCACCTCACGCCTCCACAGCCTCGTCAGCCGCCGTCGCTTCGCTCCGGCGACTGACTCCCTCGCGCGCGCTCCTCGCGGCCGCCGGAGGCGGCCACTCGGAGGCGCGCGCCACCGCATATGGGTTCAAGGGGACCGATTCGGACGATTACCCCCGGAACAGGCTCGCGTGGACGGGCGCGTGGTCCGAGTCGGGGCGCGGGTCGTCGCCGTCGTCGCCGCCGTCGTCGGAGACGGCGCGGCCGTCGACGCCGTCGGCGAGGAAGTCCCGGACCGGCGGGCCGACGTGTTCGGGCTCGACGAGGAACGCGTCGTGGCCGTGGTCGGAGTCGACGACGTGGTGCGCGACCGGCACGCCCGTCTCGCGGAAGGCGTCGGCGAGCGACCCGGACTGCTCGACGGTGAAGTGCCAGTCGGCGGTGAAGCTCATCAGCAGGGCCTCGCCCTCGAACGCGCCGAGCGCGCCGGCGTCGGTGCCGTGGCCGGCGGCGAGGTCGTACTCGTCCATCGCGCGCGTGAGGTAGAGGTAGCTGTTCGCGTCGAAGCGGTCGCCGAACCCCTCCGCCTGGTAGTCGAGGTACGACTCCACCTCGCGGTACGGGAAGAAGCCGGCCGTCGGCTCCGGCGGCAGCCCGAGGTCGCCGTCCTCGCGCGTCAAGGAGTCGCGACCGGCCGACCGGCGCCCGAACTTCCGCTCCATCGACGCCTTCGAGAGGTACATGACGTGCCCGATCTGTCGGGCGATGGCGAGCCCCTCGGTCGGGTCCGGCCGGTCGTCGCCGTAGTAGTCGCCGCCGTTCCAGTCGGCGTCGGCGCGGATCGCCCGACGCGCGACCGCGTCGAGCGCGAGGCACTGCGCGTCGAGCCGCCCCGCGGTCGCGATGGCGACCACGCGGTCGACGTCGTCCGGGTACCGCTTCGCCCACTCCAGGGCGTTCATCCCGCCGACGCTGCCCCCGACGACAGCGCGCAGCCGCCCCACCCCGAGGTGGTCGAGGAGGCGGCGCTGCGCGCGCGCCCAGTCCTCGACCTGGACCGGCGGGAACGCGGTCCCCCACCGGTCGTGGTCGGGCTCCTCGCGCAAATCGAGGTCCGCCGGCCGCTCGCTGGCGGGGCCGGTGGTCCCGTAACAGGAGCCGGGGACGTTCGCGCAGACGACGTAGTACTCGGTCGTGTCGATGGCCTTCCCCGGCCCGACCACGTCGTCCCACCACGCGCGGGCCTGCCCGGCCGTCCCGGCGTCGCGCTCCGGCTCGGGCGACCGCGCGACGTTCTGGCTCCCCGTGAGCGCGTGGCAGATCAGCACGACGTTGTCGCCGTCGAACTCGCCGTGGGTCTCGTAGGCGACCTCGAAGTCGGGGACCGACTGGCCGCACTCGAAGGTGAACTCGCCGAGCTCGGCGACCCCGTGGTCCGTCGGGACGGCGCTCATTTCAGCTCCCCTCCTCGGCTCCGACCGCACGCTCGCCCGCCGCCAGCCCCGCGTCGAGGTCGGCGATCACGTCCTCGGGGTCCTCGATACCGACCGAGAGCCGGAGCATCTCGGGGTAGACGCCGGCGTGCCGCTGTTGATCTTCGTCCATCTGCGCGTGCGTCGTGGAGGCCGGGTGGATGACGAGCGTCTTCGCGTCGCCGATGTTCGCGAGGAAGCTCGTCAGCTCGACCGACTCGCAGAACGCCTTGGCGGCCCCGTAGCCGCCGTCGACGCCGAAGGTGACCATCCCGCCGAAGCCGTCGAGGTACTCGGCGGCGTTCCCGTGGCTCTCGTGGCCCTCGAAGCCGGGGTAGCTCACCCAGTCGACCCGGTCGTCGTCGCGGAGGAACTCGGCGACCTCCCGCGCGTTCTCGCAGTGGCGCTCCATCCGCAGCGGCAGCGTGTTGAGCCCCTGAATCGTCTGCCACGCGTCGAAGGGGGACTGCTGGCCGCCGGTCGGGCGCACGCCGCGCTGGCGGACGACGTTGGCGAACGCGGCGTCGCCGAACCGCTCGACGAAGTCGATCGGGTACGCGGGCGATTGCCCGTCGAGCTCGTCGTAGTCGGCGTCGGGGTGGTCCCACGGGAACTGCCCCCCGTCGACGACGACGCCGCCGACCGTGGTGCCGTTGCCGGTGATCCACTTCGTCGTCGACTCCCAGACGACGTCCGCGCCGTGCTCGAACGGGCGGCAGCAGTACGGCGTCGCGAACGTGTTGTCGACGACGAGCGGCACCGCGTGCTCGTGGGCGATCGCGGCGAGCCGCTCGAAGTCGGGCGTGACGAGCGAGGGGTTCGCGATCGTCTCGACGTGGACGAACGCGGTGCCGTCGTCGACCGCGTCCGCGTACGCCTCGTAGTCCAGCGTGTCGACGAGCCGCGTCTCGATCCCGCGGCGGTCCGCGATGCTGGTGAGGTACGCCGCGGTCCCGCCGTACATCTCGGAACTGGCCACGACGTTGTCGCCCGCGCTCGCGAGGACGGTCGTGATCGCGTCGAACGCGGCCATCCCCGAGCCCGTCGCGACCGCGTCCGACCCGCCGGAGAGGTCGGCGATCCGGTCTTCCAAGGCGTTCACCGTCGGGTTCGAGAGCCGGGAGTAGATGTGACCTTCCGCCCGGAGCGCGTACATCTCCGCCGCCGCGTCCGCGTCGTCGAAGACGTACGACGTGGTCTGGTGGATCGGCGTGGCGCGGGCGCCGGTGGCCGGATCGGGCTCGGCGCCGGCGTGGAGACTCCGGGTGGAAAACCCACGTGTCATGTTTGTTGCTCATACGTCTGCAAACTTCTATAACTGACAGTTACGGCAATTGATGCCCCTTCGCCGGTGACGCCGGGCGTCGCCGGGACCGGGGCCACGCCGCGCCGGGCGCGCGCAGGCCCCGCGTCGGGCCATCCGGGCCGCGCTCGCCCCGCCGAAGCGTGCGTTTATGACCGGTCGGGCGCCAACCGGTGGTAATGGCAGTCGCCGCCCCAGTCCCCGACCTCGCCGACCGCGCGACCGACTGCGCCGACCGACTGCGCGAGGCCGGCCGGGTGCTGCTCGCGTCGCACATCGACGCCGACGGGATCACGAGCGCCGCGGTCGCCTCGACCGCGCTCGCCCGGGCCGGGATCGACCACGAGGTCGTCTTCGAGAAGCAGCTGGACGCCGACGCGATCGCCGGCGTCGCCGCCCGCGAGTTCGACGTCGTGCTTTTCACCGACTTCGGATCCGGCCAACTCGACGTGATCGCCGACCACGAGGAGCGCGGCGACTTCGTCCCCGTCATCGCCGACCACCACCAGCCGGCCGACCGCGACACGCGCTACCACCTCAATCCCCTGTTGGAGGGGATCGACGGCGCGAGCGAGCTCTCCGGCGCCGGCGCGAGCTACGTCCTCGCCCGCGCGCTGGAGGGGCCGAACGGCGACAACCGCGACCTCGCCGCGCTCGCGGTCGTCGGCGCGGTCGGCGACATGCAGGACTCGGACGGCGGACTCGTCGGCGCCAACGAGTCGATCGTCGCCGACGGCGTCGACGCCGGCGTCTTGGAGGCCCAGACCGACCTCGACCTGTACGGCAGACAGACCCGCCCGCTCCCCAAGTTCCTGGAGTACGCCTCGGACGTGAAGATCCCGGGGGTCTCGAACGACGAGGCGGGCGCGATCGCCTTCCTCACCGACCTCGACGTCGACGTGAAACGCGACGGCGAGTGGCGGCGCTGGGTCGACCTCGACGGCGGGGAGCGACGGACTCTCGCGTCGGCGCTGATGCGCCGCGCGGTCGCCTCCGGCGTCCCGTCCGACCGGATCGAGGCGCTCGTCGGCACCGCCTACACGCTGGTCGACGAGAAGCCCGGCACCGAGCTGCGCGACGTCAGCGAGTTCTCGACCCTGCTCAACGCCACCGCGCGCTACGAGCGCGGCGACGTGGGGCTCGCGGTGTGTCTCGGCGACCGCGGCGACGCCCTCGCGGAGGCGCGCCGGCTGCTCCGCACCCACCGGCAGAACCTCTCCGAAGGGCTCCAGTGGGTCAAAAACGAGGGCGTCACCCACGAGGAGCACCTCCAGTGGTTCGACGCCGGCTCCCGCATCCGCGAGACCATCGTGGGCATCGTCGCGGGGATGGCGGTCGGCTCCCCCGCGGTCGACCGCTCGAAGCCGGTGATCGCCTTCGCCGAGGAGAGCGCGACGGAGCTGAAGGTGTCCTCTCGCGGCTCGCACGCGCTCGTCAGACGGGGGCTCGACCTGTCCGCGGTGATGCGCGAGGCGAGCCAGGCCGTCGGGGGCGACGGCGGGGGCCACGACGTGGCCGCGGGCGCGACGATCCCGACCGACGAGCGCGACGCGTTCCTCGCCGAGGCCGACCGGATCGTCGGCGAACAGCTCTCCTGAGCCTGTCCGGCCGCCGCGCCGCCCGCGGCGACCCGCTCGCCCGTCGCTTCAGGTTGACGATCGCCTGGTCGACCGGCCTGACCACGAACGCGGGCGTCCACCCCGTGGCGAGGTACGAGCCCGCGGCCGCGCCGGCCGCCGCCGCGAGCGGCGCGTCGCGCTGTTCGGTAACGTCGATCATACACTACCTCGGGATCGCGGTCACTTGAACCACGCCCGCAACGGCCGCTGCGCCCGCGGACACTGCCGTCGTCGCGCTGCGACCGAACGCCCGGGCCGGCCATCGCGCGTCTCGTCGCATCATGCCCCCGACGAGGTCGACGGCGGGGATATAGATTCTTCAACGACCGGACAACATCCGTTCGGAGTCCGCCTCGGATCCGTTCAAACTTCGTTCGGTATCCCGCCGCAGTCGGCGGGTTCGGGCAGTCGCTCTCGGTCGGAGCACCATAGACGTTTTCCGTCGGAGCGCGGTAACGTTCGGCTCGCGCGCGCGAGCGACGAAGAAACGCTGTTGCGTTCGGCGCCGCGTCGGAAGAATCGAGCGAGCGGTGGATCGCGGGTCGGTCCCACTGCGGGAACGCCGGGCGGCGGCGCGTCAGGCCTCGCCGAGGTCGCGGAACATCGCGCGGTAGTCGTCGGTCGACAGCGACTCGCCGAGGTCGTCGATGTCGGCGTCCAACTCCTCCAACCGGTCGACGAGTTCGGCGTACGCCTCGTTCCCCTCGCGCTGGGCGGCCGGCTTCTGCGAGCTCAACACGGCGCGCTTGCTGGCAAGCGCCGCGGCCTCCTGGACGAGGTCGTCGTACTCGCTGCGGGTCAGGAGGGTGTCGATGGCCGCGAGCAGCTTCGTGCGGCTCACCGGCTTGGTGAGGTACAGGTCGAACCCCATGTCGATGATGTCGAAGTCGGGCTCGACCGCGGTCACCATCGCCACGCGGCAGTCGTACCCCTCCTCGCGGATGTGTCCCAAGACGTCGTCGCCGCTCCCGTCGGGGAGGCGGCGGTCGAGGAGCACCACGTCGACGGCGGCGTCGACGCGGTCTATCGCGTCGGCGGCGGTCTCGGCCACGTCGACCGCGTATCGCTCCTCTAAGAAGCCGGCGTACAGCGCCGCGATGTCTGGTTCGTCCTCCACGATGAGTATCGACGGATCGGTCACCGTCGATCACCGCCGGGAGCGACCGGACACGCTTCACCGGGCATACACGAACGGGCGGCGTGTCGAGAGATAAAACTGTCGCCGTCCGTTCGCTCGGTGTACCGAACCGTCTTTTATATACTCCGGCCGTGTAAGGGGAGACGAATGTCAGAACTCGTCTCCACCGGGGTCGAGGGGCTCGACTCCATTCTCACCGGCGGCATCACCCAGCGGTCGACGGTCCTCGTCTCGGGGAACCCGGGCACCGGCAAGAGCATCTTCGGTATCCAGTACCTCCACCACGGCGTCTCCGAACACGGCGAGCGCGGCGTCTACGTCTCCTTCGAGGAGGACGAGGCGGACATCCGCGGCGCGGCCGAGTCCGTCGGCTTCGAGGGGTTCGACGAGATGGTCGACGACGGCGACATCGTCATCCTCGACAAACGCGAGATGCTCCGGGAGACCGACTTCTCGACCGCGGTCGACCGGCTGCTCGACACCGTCGAGGACGGCGACTTCGACCGGCTCGTCCTCGACTCGCTGTCGATGTTCCAGCTGTTCTTCGACGCCGAACAGGAGAAGCGTACGTACCTGCTGAAGTTCTCCGACATCCTCAAGGCGAACGGGCTCACCTCGCTGCTCATCAACGAGCAGGGCGCCGTCTTCCCCGACACGGAGGTCGGCTTGGAGAACTTCCTCACGGACGGGAACATCTACTTCATCCAGACCCCGACCGACTCCGGCGTCAACCGCTACGTCTGGGTGGCGAAGATGCGGAAACAGGACATCGACACCGACATCTTCCCGATGGAGATCGGGCAGGGCGGCATCACCGTCCACGAGCGCGCGGGCGGCTTCTCGATGATGGGCGGCTCCGACGACCAACCGTCGTTCTGACGGGTCGGAAACCGCCGGGGAACGGTGTTACTCCCGCGACGAGAGGTCGCGCCAGACGTCGTCGAGGCGATTCTTCACCGCCGACCGCTCCTCTACCTCGACCGTGAGCCCGTCGCGGAAGTCGACCTCGACTCCGTCGACCTTCCGACGGTACACCTTCACGCGCCGGTGTTCGTCGGAGAGCGGGCGGTCGTGTAGTTCGAGGAGGTCCGCCTCCTCTAACTCGTTGATCCGTCGGTAACACGTCGCGATCGGGACGTCCAGCTGATCGCTGAGGTCCTGTGCCGACTTCGGGTCGCCCGTCGCCGTCAGGATGTCCGTGTTGTATTTGTTACCGAGTACGGTGATCAGATCGTCCCCCACCATTCACGTTATCGAGATTGATTTTTATGGCTTATAAGGGTACCGGTGGCCCTCTCGGGCGACGAACGCGCTCGTTCGGCGCGCGGGACGGGGCCGCGACCGTCCTCGACCGCCCCGCGCCGTCGAACCGTGTTATCGCCACTGATACCCGCTCCCGTGGGTTTATGACCGCCGTTCGAGCAGGAGGTGTATGGAGCTCATCGAGGGGTTGTACCTGGTGACGACCACCGTGCTGGCCGGCGCGAGCGCGACGCTCGTCGCGTTCGCGGTCGCGGCGTACCGGTCGTCGGGCCGCACGGCGATGGCGTACCTGGCGGTCGGCTTCGGTCTCGTCGTCGTCGCGGCGGTGGGGACGCCCGCGGCCGCCTTCTGGACCGCGTTCGGGAACGCCGAGGCGCTGCTGTTGGTCAACACCGGGCTGCTCGCCGCCTCGATGGCGCTCGTCGCCGGGAGCCTCGTCGTCTACGAGCCGGGCACCCAGGAGTTCGTGATCCCCGAGTCGGAACTGTCGCGCCTGCGCGACCGGTGAAAAACGAGGCCCCTTCCACCCGGTTCCGCTGTCTCGGTTCGCCACCGAGCCGGCCTCCCCGACGCGTTTTTTATTTCGCGTCCCGTAGTGATGTCGATGACAAATCGCTGTCGTGGCGGGGGTGCGAGCGCGCGAACGGCGCCGCGCCGGTGCCGGACGGACGAATCGATCCGACGGTGGGAGCACCGGCGATGACGACCGCCGAGGCCCGCAGGGATCGCTCGACGGTCGCTCGCCTCTCCGACCTCGCCGCGCGCGCCGGCGTGGGAGCCGGGGTGACGGTGCTCGTGAGCGTCCTGCCGGTCGTCGGCCTGGTCGCGCCCGCGGTCGGCGCCGGCGTGGCGAGCTGGACCGACGAGGCCGAGGCGCCCCGCGGCCCGCGGATCGGCGCCGCGACGGGCGCGCTGGTCGCGCTGCTGTCGCTGCCGCTGACGTTCCTCGCGGTCTGGGTCGCCGCCGCGGTGTCGCCCGCGGCGACCGTCGGCGTCCTCGCGCTCACGCTCGTCGGCGCCGCGTACGTCGTCGGCAGCGGCGCGCTGGGCGGCTACCTCGCCGATCGCATCGCCGCGGAGCGCGCGTCCCCGCGCGCGGCGCCCGCCGGTGACGACGCGACCGCGCCGGTGGAGCGCCTCAAACACCGCTACGTCGAGGGCGAACTCACGGACGCCGAGTTCGAGCGTCGGCTCGACCGCCTGCTGGCCGCCGACCGCGAGCCCGACCGGACAGCGCCGCGGCGTCGACCCGACGCGAGCGACCGCTCGGAATACTCGGACTCGTTCCCGCGCGAGCGCGAGCGCTGACGAACGCGCACGGCCGCTCCGGCCCGGTCCCGGACGCGACCGCCCCTCGCGAAGCGCGCCTCGCGGTGCGTCCGCCGCCCCCCTCCCGTTCGACGCACCGCTCGGCCTCGCGCTCGCCGCCCGGATCCGCCGCCGAGGCGCGCTGATATCTCCCAGATCCAAGTCTGATACTCTCTCCGCGAAATCGTTGATGAGTTCTGTAACTAATCACGTGAAAAGAACTCGAAAACCGCACGACGTAAGCGGTTTATCAGAACGAATAATCGGGTGGGTGATCTTAAGTATGAAATCCCCATCTCCAACGATAACGCCCACCGGGCAGGCCGGGGGCCGACGCAACACAACCAATGTTCGAAGCAATCACGCACGAGGAACAACGCGGTCAAGTGGGGATCGGGACCCTCATCGTGTTCATCGCGATGGTGCTGGTGGCGGCGATCGCCGCCGGCGTCCTGATCAACACGGCCGGATTCCTCCAGACGCAGGCGGAGGCAACGGGCGAAGAAAGTACGAGTCAGGTGGCGGACCGGATCCAGGTCGTGAGCCAGTCCGGTAACGTCACCGACGTTAGCGGGAGCCAGGGCGTCGACGAGATCGACTTCGTCGTCGCGAAGGCCCCTGGTGCGGGAAGCATCGATCTGAATCAGACGAGCGTCGAGATTATTGGCACAAACGGGCAAGTCGCCTTTGAACTCGACGAGCTCGCTGGCAACGTCACGATCTTCACCGAGCCTGCGGACGATGACGTCGTCCTGACCGACAGTAGCGACCGCGCGGAGATTAAGGTCGATCTCGACGCGAGTGCGGTGGGTTACGACAATATCTCCGCCGGCGACCGGCTCTCGGTGACGTTCACGACCGCGTCCGGCGCGACGACGACGACGGAGATTCGCGTGCCGACGACGCTTACGCAGGACCAGACTTCGGTGAGGCTGTAACAATGTTCGAATTCATCACTAACAACGACGAGGACCGCGGTCAGGTCGGTATCGGCACGCTCATCGTGTTCATCGCGATGGTGCTCGTCGCCGCTATCGCCGCCGGTGTGCTGATCAACACCGCCGGGTTCCTGCAG
Organism: Halorubrum sp. ASP1; assembly: GCF_005435135.1. Taxonomy (NCBI): domain Archaea; kingdom Methanobacteriati; phylum Methanobacteriota; class Halobacteria; order Halobacteriales; family Haloferacaceae; genus Halorubrum; species Halorubrum sp. ASP1. The sequence goes on from NZ_SGUA01000003.1 coordinate 186,397, forward strand.
TCGCAGGCGGAGGCGACGGGCCAAGAGAGTACGGACCTCGTGTCCGAGCGCATCGACGTGACGAGCACGGTCGGGATCGTCAATAACAGCACCGACGGCACGCTCTCAGAGATTCGTGTCGGCGTCGCCGGCGCCGCCGGCGCTGACCAGATCGACCTGAGCTCTGCGACGATACAAGCTGTCGGTCCCAACGGGCAGGAGAACCTGATCTTCACCGACAGCACCTCAAACGTGACGAACACTGGAAACTTGAGCGACGTTGACAACATCCCCGAAGGGACGTTCGCAGTGCGCTCCGGCGGGAGCTTCGTCAACGAGAGTGACGCGGTGTTGAACGACGAAGACCGGTTCACTATCGTGTTCAACCCCGAGACCCAGCCGTTCGGTACTGGCACCGGTACCGGTGGCTTCTTCGGAGAGGGTGACCAGTCGTCGCTTGACATCGTCTCGCCCTCGGGCGCGACGACCAGCGTCGACCTCCGCGCACCCGACCTCTTCAACGAGGACGGCGAAGCGGTCCGCCTGTAACGCTTCGAACCAGCGGTCTAATTTTTGTTTTTCTGTCACGTTGAGACACATCTCAACGCCTTCTGCTGATTATTACGTTCAATATATTGGACCGGTTCTTTATCAACCGGTCTCGCGTCCGGTCGTGTAGAGCCCGGGAGCGGACCTTCACGGGCGCTCGATATACAAATGTTCGACGCAACAACTGACGGCGACCGCGGTCAGGTCGGCATCGGCACGCTCATCGTGTTCATCGCGATGGTGCTGGTGGCGGCGATCGCGGCGGGCGTACTGATCAACACGGCCGGCTTTCTGCAGACGCAGGCGGAAGCGACCGGAGAGGAGAGTACATCGCAGGTCTCGGACCGGATTCAGATCGTGAGTCAGTCCGGGAACGTGACCGGCGCACAGACGGTCGACCAGCTCCAGTTCGTGGTGGCGAAGGCCCCCGGATCGGGGTACATCGATCTGAACCAAACGACCATCGAGGTCATCGGGTCGCAGGGACAGGCGACCGTGCAGGTCGAGAACCTCGTCACCGACGTCGAGAACATCCTCGGCGCCGAAAACGACGTGCTCACCGACAGCAGTGACCGCGCGCTGGTGACGGTGGACGTCACCAGCGCGGACGTCGAAGGGTACAGCGCCCTCGACGAGGGCGAGCGACTGGCCGTGACCTTCACGACGGCGTCCGGCGCGACGACGACCGCGGAGATCCGCGTGCCGACGACGCTGACGCAGGACCAGACCTCGGTGAGGCTGTAACGATGTTCGAGTTCATCACTGACGACGACGGCGACCGCGGGCAGGTCGGTATCGGCACGCTCATCGTGTTCATCGCGATGGTGCTGGTGGCGGCGATCGCGGCGGGCGTGCTGATCAACACGGCCGGCTTCCTCCAGTCGCAGGCGGAGGCGACCGGGCAAGAGAGCACGGACCTCGTGTCCGAGCGCATCGACGTGACGAGCACGGTCGGCATCGTCAACAACACCTCGGACCCGACGACGCTCGCCGAGCTCCGCGTCGGGGTCGCCGGCGCGGCCGGCGCCGACCAGATCGACCTGAGCTCCGCGACGATACAGGCCGTCGGGCCCAACGGACAGAAGAACCTGATCTTCACCGGGACGAACCAGACCAACACGACCGTGGCGGGCGGTGCCGCCCGCATCGGGAACGTCAGCGACATCCCCGAGGGCGCGTTCGCCGTCCAAGACTCGACGGGCGAGTTCGTCCCCGCGAGCGACGCGGTCCTGAACGACGACGAGCGGTTCACGATCGTCTTCAACCCGGAGACGGCGCCGTTCGGCGCGACCGACGACGCCTTCAGCCAGGGGCAGGAGACCTCGCTCGCCATCGTCTCGCCGTCGGGCGCGACGACCAGCGTCGACCTCCACGCACCCGACCTCTTTACCGAGGGCGGCGAAGCGGTCCGGCTCTGAGGAGTTCGAACGGCGCGGAAACCACGCTGTGGCGGTTCGGCCGCCCGCAACACCTATTTTGCGGCGCACGCTATCACAACTCATGAGCGACCACGATCCCCCGGCGAACGACCCGGACGCGGTCCCGGCCGATCCGGAGGAGCTCGACTTCACCGACGACGAGAACGTCGTCGAGATCGGGGAGGGCCGCTACGTCGTCGGGACGAACGGTCGCCCCAACGTCGGCCGATCGCGGGGGCAGCGCCGCGCGCCGCCGGAGGACGACTCCGGCTTCACCGCGGCCGACCCCGCGAGCCCGGACGAGCGGCGGCCCGCCGGCGACGACCCGCGGGCGAGCGCGGCCGGCCCCGGCGTCGGCGAACGCGGGCAACCCCCCGGCGGACAAGCTGGAGCTGGGCACCCTAGCGGCGGACAGCAATCCGGTGGACAGCCGGCCGGGGGCGGCCAACCGCCGCCGAACGCGCAGGGGCATCCCCGGGCCCAGACCGCGGCCGGAGCCGGCGCGGTCGACCGTCAGTCGGTGAGCCGATGGTTGGCGAACTCCTTCGACGGCGACGGGTTCGACTACGGGATCGACGCGACGCTCCACGCGAAGGGCGACACCACCCGGCAGCGGACGGTGTCGAATGACGTGACGGCGACGTTTGACACGCTCATTTCGTGGTTCGCGTCGAACGCCGGCCCCAGCTCGCCGACGCCGGAGGCGATCGGACTACTGCTCGCGGCCTCCGAGACGACCGTCGACATCCCGCCGGTGATGATAAAGCGGTTCGCGGCGAGTCAGGGCCTCACGGCGAGCGACAGCATCGGCGACCTGGTGCGCGCCGCCGAGGAGGAGGGCGGTTTCCGACTCGAGTGAGGCCCACAACAAACCTCCTGGATCGCTCTCCGGTCTATCGCGGACTCCCGCCGAGTTGACAGCGATCACACAACGGAATCTCCCGCCAGACCCGCTCAAACAGACTTATTCCGGGACGTTACACCGACCGATTCCCGCCGCAGTCACACGCAGACAAACGGGTGTCATACCTGCTCGCTGGGTCAGAGACCGTCACTGCGGTGTCGGCGAAACCTCCTGCCCGGGTGATCGCAGCCGTCACGGTGCCGGAAACCGCTCGCCGGCTGTGGGATCCGGCAGTTGACGTTCCAGCCCGGAGCGGGTCGTCCCCCTGCTGTGAGCGCCGGATATATCATAGCGAGAAAATCGCGGATCCGTTCGAACACCCCGGGTGTTCCCGGGGTGATCCGACAGAACGGATTCAATAATTCAATTATCGTATATATTTACCTGTGCGTGGCGTGTCTCTCTCCGTCGTTACAGATTATGAATTTTCCCACGTTTCCGGTTATGAGGGCCTGATTCGACCGAACTGTGCTCACTCCCGCTCGTTCGGGTCCGGTTTCGGGGCGGCGTTGTCGCGTCGTGACACACGTTCGAACACGGATCCACTGCGGCGGGGCAAACGGGTGTCACTCGGGGAACAGTCGGCTGATTCGGCGTCTATTCGGCTGAAAGGACTAGATCCATGTGCCCGATCGTTTCACGGCGGCGGCGCTCTCGCTCGCGGCTCGGCGTCTCTAGTAACCAACACCTCCCAGGATATCTCCGTGCGTTGTGAAACAGCGCGCGATCTCGTTACCGACCGTCACCCTAACAGCACGAACAGCGCGATCCCGATCAGCGCGAACACCGCGTAGGCCCCCGCCATCACCTCGCGCTTCAGTGGACTTCCGAGCGGCTCCGCGGTGAGCCGCCGGATCGGCGGCAGGATCGCGATCCCGCCGAGGATCAGCGGCCACGACTCCGCGGCCGGAACCCGCGTGAGCGCGACGACGATCGTCCCGTACCCGAGGACGTACGACCCGCGCCGCCACAGCTGTTCCCGGTCCGAGAGTTCTTCCATCGGGGGGAACGCGTCGCTCCCGGCCGACCCGCCGCCCTCCGGCTTCCCGCCGCCGCTGCCGCCGGCGACCTGCTCCGCCTGTCGCTGGACGTACTCGTCGAGTTCTTCCGCCGCGTCCTCCGTCTGCGGGGCGCCACACTGCGCGCAGTACCGCGCGTCGTCGTCGATCGGTGCGTCACAGCGGGGACACGATGGCATCTTGGCGTGGATCGGGCGCCGCCCCGGCTTAATTCTTCGGACCGAGGACCTCGCCCACGTCGGGCGATTTCTGCGTCTACCCCTCTCTTCCTCCGATCTCGTTACACGCAATGATAATCGGGTGGGTACGCTTCAGTCGGCGACCCGCGGAGTCGTCGGCAACAAGGTGCGGGCCGGCCGACAGCCCGCACTCGTTGCCCACGCCCTCATGACACTGGAACGAAATGACGCGACCGACACGCGCTCGACGGACCCTACGGCGACCGACGGCGATCGGACGAGCGGCTCCGGACCGCGACGGCGACTCCGTTCGTTCGGCACCGACCTGTCGGTGTTCCATGCGAGCGTGATCGGCCTCGCCGTCCTCGTCGTGCTCGCCGGACTTCTCGCGACCGCCCCGGTCGCGGCCGGCCTCGCGGTCGGTTCGTCCGCGTCGTCCGTCGCCGCCGAACCGACGGCGCCCGTCGCGGTCGAGGCCCCCGGTCCGGTCGGCCCGACCGACCGGCCGGAGATCAGCGGCGGGTTCCCCCGGCCGACCTACACCGGCGTCGCAGGGGACCCAGTCCGAATCAGATACGCCGCTGATAATCCGGACGGAGCCGAGTACCTCCTGATCGGCGGCAACCGGCTCAGTGACACGGGGAAGACGGTCGGCTTCGTGGACGTAGTCAAGATATCCGGTACGAGTGAGACGACGTTCAACACGCGAACAATCGGCACCGACGCGAGCAACGTCGAGAGCTGCGGCTTGGAAGGTACGACGTGCGATCTGGAGTTCGTCGACGAGAGCGGCGATACGGTCGCTGAGAACCTGAGCGCGCTCTCGGGGGCGACCGGCGCCGGCGGGCTCGCCCGGCCGCTCGTCCCGCAGCGCTACCGGCTCGCGATCACCAACGGGACGTTTATCATGGACGACTCCGGCGTGGTGACGCCGGCCGCGGCCGCCGATCAGGCCGACCTCGTGTTGGAGAAGCCGCGGTTCAGCGAGGACGTCGAGGTGTTCACCACCGCCGACCGGGACGCGCTCGGCGAGGACGTCGACGCGGAGTCGCTCGGCGTGCTCCGCGAGAACGGGGCCGAGCGGTCCGCGGTGACCAAGGGGAACCGGATCGTCCTCGGCTTCGAGTCGACCGGCATCTGAGGGGCCCTGTCGCACTTCGCCGCGGAGCGCGGCGCGGGTCCGATCGAGGCCGGCGAGGCGGTCGACCACCGCGTGCTGGCCGACCTGTTGGAGAAGGAGTCGGGCGTGTCGCTCCGGGTCAGACAGACGAACGCGGAGATGAACGAACGCCCCGCGAAGCTCGACCTCTCGCGCGCCGACCCGGAGGACGTCTCGCTCATCATCGCGGACGCGGCCGAGCTGGAGTCGCCCGACGCCCCCGGTCGCTTCTACCTCGTGATCGACACGAGCGACGGCGACCACTTCCCCGAGGAGCTCGAGCCGGGCGACGAGTTCTCCGTCGCGTTCGCGCTGGAGGGGACCGAGGGCGAGCGGTACGCGTTCGCCGACGGGCAGGAGCCGCCGGCCGCGTTCGCGTCCGCGTCGGGGCCCGACGACGCCCCCCAGTTCCCCTACTGGGAGGCGGCAGACAGCACGGTCCGCGCCGAGGCGTCGTTCACGATCCGAGAGCGGTACCTCCGGTACGACCACGTCACCGACGACGGCGACCTCCTCGTCGAGGTGGACGAGGGACAGCTCACGGGGACCACGTCGCTGCTGCCGCGGCGGGAGATGACCGCGACGCTCGTGAACGACGCCGGCGACGCGCCCTTCCGGGCCGAGTCGCCGCTGGAGATCGCTGACGGGAACTTCACGGTCGGCGTCGACCTCGACGAGGTCGTCCCCGGCACGCGGCTGAACTACGAGCTGTACGAGGGGTCCACGCTCCGCGACAGCCGGACGGCCATCGTCGTGAGCGACGTCGACAACCCGGACGAGCTGGTGATCGACGACGCCCCCGACAACGTCACGGTCACCGAGGGCGGGAACCTCTCCGCGCTCCGGGTCGTCGCGCGCAACGCGGGCGGGCTCACCGGCGAGGGCGAGCTCGCCCTCACCGTCGACAACGGCAGCCTCGGCGGCTCGTGGGGCGTCCGTCTCACGCCGGACGAGTCCCGGACCTACGACTTCGCCTCCGTACCCGCCGACCTCGACCCCGGCAGGTACCCGTTTACCCTCCGGCTCGACGGCGACACCCACGGCGGGACGCTGGTCGTCGAGCAGGACCCGGCGACGACGACGATCGACGACGAGGGCGACGGAAGCGCGGCCAACGGCACCGACCCTGACGACGACGGCGCGGCCGACGGCACCGGCGACGAGGCTGGAGCGGGCGGCGACGACGGCGACTCGGAACGAGACTCGACCGCCGCGAACGGGTGGGACTCGGACGCCGCCTCGAACGGCACCGAGACCGACGGCGACGGCGGCTCCGGCGAGACGAGCGACGGCGACGCGCCGGCAGGGGACGCCCCCGACTCCGTCGGCATGCTCCCGCTGCCGTTCGGCACCCGCGAGGCGCTCGGCGGCACGGTCCTCGTCGGCGCGGTCCACCTCCTCGGCCACTGGGTCTGAGACGCTCTGCCGGGCCACCGGCTCGAACGAGCCCGCCGCCTGGACCGTTTCACATCCGTTCTCAGCGCTGAGAACCGCGGGGGAGCGATTAAGTGTTCGCCTTCCCCCGCTTCAGACAACAATGGTTACGCGGGTACTCATCGCCGACGACTCGGAGTTCATGCGGAATCTCCTCCGGGAGATCCTCGAAGGCGAGTTCGAGATCGTCGGGGAGGCGGAGAACGGCGTGGAGGCGGTGAACATGTACGAGGAGCACGGGCCGGACCTCGTGATGATGGACATCGTGATGCCGATCCGCGACGGGATCGAGGCGACGACGGAGATCCTCGAGGAGAACCCCGACGCGACGGTGATCATGTGTACCAGCGTCGGGCAGGAGGAGAAGATGAAGGCGGCGATCAAGGCGGGCGCGGAGGGGTACATCACGAAGCCGTTCCAGAAGCCGAACGTGCTCGACGCCATCGGTTCGGCGGTATAATGCGCGTCGACGTCCGCGCGCTCGGCGCCTGTAACCGCCTCGCGGAGCAGGGCGCGAAACAGGCCGCCGGCGCGCTCTCGGACCTGACCGGGACCGACCTCGCGGTGGAGGTCACGGGCGCGAGCGTCGCCAGCGGCGAGGACCTCGCCGAGGCGTTCGCGGGCCGGGAGTCGATCGGCGTGCGCGTCGGGCTCCGCGGCGGGCTGGACGGGGAGGCGGTCCTCGCGTTCGATGCCGTCAACGCCGACGCCCTGCTCTCGCTGCTCCCCGGCGGGGCGTCGATGGAGCGGAGCGCGGTGACGGAGGTCGGCAACATCGCGCTCGGCGGCTTCCTCGACGGGTGGGCGAACTACCTCGGGAAGGCGATCGACATGACGCCCCCGCGGTACTTCGAGGCCGACGGCGCGGCGGTGCTGCCGGACGGCGCGCTCGCGGGCGACGGCGTCTTCCTCTTCGAGAGTCGGCTGGACGCGACGACGACGGACCTCGACTTCTCGATCTACATGCTGCCCGACTCGGGGCCGTTCCGCGACCTCATCGTCGGGAAGACGGCGCCCGCGGCAACCGCCGGCGGCGCGGCGAACGGCGGGACGGAGAGCACGGCGGTCCCGTACGAGTCGCTGTCGACGTTCTCCTCGCTGGCGAAGAAGGGGTCGGCGAACGCTGCCGACAACATCGCGATGATGACCGGGTTGGAGACGAGCGTCGACGTGAGCCGGCTCCGGTTCGTTCCGCTCGCCGACGTACCCGCGGAAGTCGGTACCGATCCGCACGCGGGCACGGTGTTCGAACTCCAGGGCGAGCCGAGCGGCTACCTCGCCATCCTCTTCGAGGAGTCGTCGGCGGCGGCGGTCGCGGACGCGATGCTGCCGATGGAGCCCGACGAGCCGCTCGGTGACATGGCTCAGAACGCGCTCTGCGAGCTCGGCAACGTGATGACGAGCGGCTTCATCGACGGCTGGGCGAACGTGCTCGGCACGTCGATCACCCACTCCCCGCCGGAGTTCGTCCACGACATCGGCGCGTCGACGATCAGCCCGCTCGTCGCCAAGCTGAGCGAGCGACAGGACTACGGGTTCGTGATCGACACCGCGATTCGGACGGAGGGGGTCCAGGCGCGGTGTGACGTGTACGCGCTCCCCGACGAGCGCGAACTGGCCCGGGCGCTCGACCGGCTCTCCGAGCCGTGACCCGCTCGCTCTCCGACGATCGGCCGGACGCCCCGGCGGAGCGGACGGAGAGCGGCGGGACCACGGTCGCCGACGCGGAGCCCGTCGCCGTCACGGGCGGCGCGGCGAGCGACGACCCGGGCCGGATCAAGGTCGGCGTGGGCGAGCTGGCGGTCACCGACGGCGACGCCGTCCTGACGACGAGCGGCCTCGGCTCCTGCGTCGCGGTCGCGCTCGTCGACGAGAGGGCCAGCGTCCGCGGGCTCCTCCACGCCATGCTGCCCACGAGCGAGGGACGGTCGACCGCGGGCTCGCGGCCGGCGAAGTACGTCGACACCGGGATCGACTCGCTGATCGGGGCGCTCGACGACGCCGGCGCCGACCCACGCCGCTTGAAGGCGCGCGTCGCCGGCGGCGCCGAGATGCTCGACCTCACCGACGCGGTCGGCCCCCGGAACGTCGAGCGGGTCGGCGAGGTGCTCGACGCCGCGAACGTCCCGGTCGTCGCCAGCGACGTCGGCGACGCCGTCGGGCGAACGGTCCGGCTCGGTCCGGACGGACGGCTCGTCATCCGGGCCGCCGACGGCTTCGAGCGAGCCATCTGACCGCTCCCCCGGGGCCTCTCGTCGCCGTCACCGGATTGAATCGCCTCCGACCGGTACCGATTTCTCGGCGTTCTCCCCCATCAGCGGTCGCCGGCCGCCGTACTACGCGCCTTCTCATTGTTGATATTTTGAGGGGTGAATTGAAGTGGGTTCTGCGGGTCGTACACGGTAATGGGCCTCGAACTATCGGTGTGGGGAGCTCCAACGGCCGTCTGGGCAGTCGCCACGCTGGGGCTCGTCGGTGCGAGCGTCCTCGACAGGTTCCTCGACGACGACGGGTCCGACGACGACGGTTCCGGTGGTATGGACGGCGACGACGATCCCTTCGGCGGCGGCATGAGCGACGGCGGAGGCGGCGGCGACGGGTTCGACGACTTCGACGGGATGGACGAGTGGGACGACGGGTTCGACGACGGCGGCGGTGGCGGCGGCGCGGCCACCGACGAGCTGGAGAACCGGCTCGACGAGCTCGAAAACGAGGTCGCGTCGCTCTCCTCGACCGTCTCGACGGTCCGCTCAGAGAACGAGGAGATCTCGAACGCCGTCGACGACATCGAGGAGGACGTCCGCAACCTGCTCGACATCTACGAGATGGTCACCCGCGGCATCAACCCGTTCGTCGACGACTCCGGCGGCTTCGACAGCGTCGCCGGCGGCGGCGAGGGGTCGTTCGGCATCTTCGACGACGACGACGGCGGCGAGGAGGAGGACCTCGACGAGGACGTCGCGAACGCCGACGCGGACGGGTTCTTCGACGACGACCTCCTCGACGAGGAGGAGGCCGACGGGTTCGACGAGGAACTCGACGACGACGGCGACGACGAGGAGTTCGACGACCTCGACGGCGACGACGGCTTCGACGACTTCGACGAGGAGTTCGACGAACTGGACGACGACAGCACGGACGACGCCGCGTCCGAGACCGAAACGGCGGACGACGGAGACGATATGAACGAAGACGGAAAGAGTTTCAGCGAACTGAAAGAAGAGTACGACTCCGGGGAGGCCGACTGGGCCGAAGAGGACGGCGACGGCGCGGACGACGACCCGTTCGACGACCCCGGCGACGACACCGACTCGTTCGACGACGCCGCCGACGGGTTCGACGACGACCTCGGCGGCGACCTCGAGGACGACGGCGTCGACTTCGACGAACCGGCGGACGCGGCCGACTCGGAGCCCGCCGACCGTCAGCCCGGCGGCGATCCGGCCGAGGCGACCGGCGGCTTCGAGTACGTCGGCGAGGACGACCTCTCGGGGAGCGGCGGCCGCGGCAAGCCGTACCTCACGGAGCTTCCCGGCGACTACGTCGGCGACCTCCTCGTGATGGAGTGGCTGGAGTTCCTCGTCTCCGAGAGCGACGTCACCGACGCGGTGCGCGCCATCAACTACTACGAGCGGATCGAGTGGATCGGCCCCGACGCCGCGGCGCGGCTCCGCGACTTCCTCTCCGGGTTCGGCACCATCGACCGCAACCTCGTCGACCGGCCGGGCACGGACCGGCTGGTCCGCGAGCACCACACCCGCAGCCTCCGGTACGTGACCCAGCTCAACGGCACGAGCAGCCACACCGTCCTCCTGGACCGCTGGGACGACCTCGCCGGCGGCTCGATGGTCGGCGGCGGGCCGGTCAACGCGCCCCGCGGCGGCCGTCGCGGCGGGCGGGCGAGTTCAGACCGGGGCGGACGCAACGGCCGCGACGCGCGGCCCGACCGAGGCGCGGCCGAGCGAAACGACCAGGACGGCGGTCGCCGGGACGCCCCCGACGACCGCGAGCGGCGGACGAACGGCGCGGACCGCGACGACGCGGCGTCCGAAGCGGACGCCGACCGGCGCGACGGTCACCGCGACGACCGGCGCGAGCGGAACGGTTCCACCCGACCGATGAACGACCCGAATCCCCGTTCCGACCGCGCCGATCCGGCCGACGGAGGGTGGGGAGATGGGCGTTAGCGTCTCCGCGTCCACGGCCATCATCGTCGCGGGGCTGTTCTTCGCGTTCACGACGTTTTACCCCGTGGCGGCCAACGGGCTCGACCGCGTCTCCGACGCCCAGCACGGCGTCAACGAGCGCGCGCTCGAACGGCAGAACACCGAGTTTGCGGTGACGAACGCGACGTTTAACACGACCACCGATACCCTTACCATCAACGCCACCAACGAGGGGGCGATCGGCTTGGTCGCCGACGACGCGACGCTCGTGGTCGGCAACGAGTACGTCGACGTGGGCGGGCCGAACGCCACCACGACGGTCGACGGCGACGGCGACACGGAGCTCTGGCTCGGCGACGAGACGCTCACCGTGCGGGTCGCGCAGGGCGACACGGCCACGACGATCGGCGAGGGCACGCGCGTCGTCCTGGTCGTCGAGTCCGGCGTCCGCGACGCCGCGACCGTGACGGAGGTGAGCGCGTAGATGGCCAGCGTCCCCGTCTCGCACCTCATCCTGTTCATCGCCAGCCTGGTGATCGCCGCCGGCGTCGTCGGCACGATCACCACCGGCGTCGACCGGGTGAGCGCGGCCGTCGACGACGCCGGCCTCGACGCGACCGAGCAGCTCCGGACAGACGTGACGATCATCTCGGACCCCAGCGCGGGGGTGTACAACGCGAGCGGCGACCAGAACGTCACGCTGTTGATAAAGAACACCGGCACGTATCGGTTGGCGCCCGACGGCTCCGACCTCGACGTCGTCTTCGACGGCGCGTACGTCCGGCCGGACGCGACCTCCGGGGAGCTCGTCTCCGCGGACGGCGCGAACGCGTGGAGCCGCGGCGACGTGCTCCGGCTCACGATCGACGCCAACCGGATCGACGGCTCCGACGGGCTCGCCGACGGCGACCACCGGGTGTTCCTCTCGGTGAACGGCGACGAGGAGCTGTTCCAGTTCCGCGTGGAGGGAGGTAACTGATGCCCCACGACAACCTCCTCTCCCTGGGCCTCGGCGACCGCGACCGGCTCAACAAGGAGCTCGGCGGCGGCATCCCCCGCGGGAGCATCGTCCTCATGGAGGGCGACTACGGGGCCGGGAAAAGCGCCATTTCCCAGCGGTTCGCCTACGGCCTCGTCCAGGAGGGCGCGTCCGTCACGATGATGTCGACTGAGCTCACCGTCCGCGGGTTCATCGACCAGATGCACTCGCTGGAGTACGACATGGTGAAGCCGCTGCTCCAGGAGGAGCTGCTCTTCCTCCACGCCGACTTCGACTCCGGCGGCGCGTTCTCCGACGGCGACGGCGAGCGCAAGGAGCTGCTCAAGCGCCTGATGAACGCCGAGGCGATGTGGAACTCCGACGTCGTCTTCCTCGACACGTTCGACGCCATCTTCCGGAACGACCCCACCTTCGAGGCGCTGGTCCGGAAGAACGAGGAGCGGCAGGCCGCCCTGGAGATCATCTCCTTCTTCCGCGAGATCATCTCGCAGGGGAAGGTCGTCGTGCTCACCGTCGACCCATCGGCGGTCGACGACGACGCGATCGGTCCGTTCCGGTCCATCGCCGACGTGTTCCTCGAACTGGAGATGATCGAGGTCGGCAACGACATCCGCCGGCAGATCAACGTCAAGCGGTTCGCGGGCATGGGCGAACAGGTCGGCGACACGATCGGGTTCTCGGTGCGTTCCGGAACCGGAATCGTCATTGAGAGCCGCAGCGTCGCCTAACACCATGGCCCGTCGACGCACAGCCGGTCCGCGCGCGCGGACCGCGACCACCCCGACCCGGCCCAAGACATGACCGAACACGGCACCGCCCAACCGTCCGAAGAGCTCCGAAAGGCGGCCATGCGCCGCCCCCACCTCCGGGAACACCTCCGCGAGTTCAAACAGATCACCGGGGAGTTCCCGCAGTTCATCGAGGAGCCGAAAGACGAGTACGAGTCCCCGCGGCCGAACGTCATCTACCCGGTCGGCGGCCCCATCTACAGCCACATCTACGGCGACCTCGGGCAGGACACGAAGTACTACGCCATCGAGCCCGAGGTGTCGGGCCCGCAGGCGGAGATCCTCAACGAGGTGAAAAACCGGCTGCTGACCGTGAGCGGCCAGCACAGCGCGCCGGAGAACGAGGCCGAGTACGACGACCTCATCGAGGAGCTGTTAGAGGAGGTCACCCACGTCGACGACACCTCGTCGGGGTTACAGAAGGGCCTCTCGAAGGTCAAGAACTTCGGGAAGCTGTCCGTCACCGAGGAGACCTACGAGAACATCCGATACCGGCTCAACCGCGACATCGTCGGGCTCGGGCCGCTGGAACCGGTGATGCGCGACCCGGCCAACGAGGACATTCACGTCATCGGCCCCAAGGAGTGCCACGTCGACCACGGCACCTTCGGCATGCTGGAGACGACCGTCGACTTCGGCACGCCCCAGGAGTTCGACAGCTGGCTGCGCAACATGGGCGAGCGGATCGGCGACCCGCTGTCCGACTCCGATCCCATCGTCGACTCCACGCTGCCGGACGGGTCGCGTATCAACATCATCTACTCCGACGACGTGTCGCTGAAGGGCTCCTCGCTCACCATCCGCCAGGGCGAGGAGGTGCCGCTGTCGATCAACCAGATCACCAACTGGGGGACGCTCTCGCCGGAGCTGGCGGCGTACCTCTGGCTCTGCCTGGAGAACGAGCAGACGGTCTTCGTGGTCGGGGAGACGGCGTCCGGGAAGACGACGACGCTGAACGCCATCCTCTCGTACATCCCCGACGACTCGAAGATATACACCGCGGAGGACACCGCGGAGGTCATCCCGCCGCACAACACCTGGCAGCAGCTGCTGACCCGCGAGGGCGGCGGCGAGGGCTCCTCCGACGTGGACATGTTCGACCTGGTCGCCGCCGCGCTGCGGTCGCGCCCCGACTACATCATCGTGGGCGAGGTCCGCGGCGCCGAGGGGCGCATGGCGTTCCAGGCGGCCCAGACCGGCCACCCGGTCATGCTGACGTTCCACGCGTCCGACATCGTCTCGATGATCCAGCGGTTCACCTCCGAGCCGATCAACGTCCCGGAGACGTTCATGGACAACGCCGACGTGGCGCTGTTCCAGAATCGCGTGAAGCAGGGCGACCAGGTCCTGCGCCGCGTGACGAGCGTCCAGGAGATCGAGGGGTACTCCAAGGAGATGGAGGGGGTCGTCACCCGCGAGGTGTTCAGCTGGGACCCCGTCGAAGACGAGATCGTCTTCCAGGGGATGAACAACTCCTACGTGCTCGAAGAGCAGATCGCGACGCTCCTAGGCTACGCCGACACCCGCGACATCTACGACGACCTCGACTTCCGCGCGGAGCTGATCGAGCGGATGATCCAGGAGGGAATCTTAGGCTACCACGAGGTCAACGACGCGATCAACTCGTTCCAGCGCGACGGCGTCGAGGGGCTCCCCTTCGACATGCACCGCAACACGATGTGACGATGCCCGGCGAATCACCCACCGCGACGACGGAGGCACCCTGACGATGGCGGTCAAGCAGATGGGCGACGGGCTCGCGACGGCCGCCAGGCTGACCTCCGAGGTCATGGAGTCGTACGAGCAGCTCGACATCTCCAAGGGGAAGTACGTCGGCCTCGTGCTGGTGCCGGCCGTGTTCGTGTTCGTCGGCAGCGTCGTCGGCCTCGTCGCACTGCCGCTCCCCCTCGCCGCCCGCGTCCCGATCCCGATGTTCGGCGGGCTCGTCCTGTTCGCGGCCGTCATCTACCCGAAGATCTACCTCTCCAGCCTGGAGACGAAGATCGACAACCAGCTACACCTCGTGATGACGCACATGACGGTGCTGTCGACGACGAACATCGACCGGATGGAGGTGTTCCGGACGCTGGCGCAAGAGGAGGAGTACGGCGTCGCCGCCGAGGAGATCGGCCGCGTCGTCCACCTCGTCGACACGTGGAACCAGAGCCTCGACGACGCCTGTCGCCGCCGCGCGCAGGAGGTCCCCTCCGACGCGATGGCCGACTTCTTCGACCGCCTCGGCTACACGATGGGCGCGGGCCAGTCGTTAGAGGAGTTCCTCGTCTCCGAGCAGGACGTCATGCTCGCGCAGTACGAGACCCGCTACGAGTCCGCGCTCTCGAACCTGGAGGTCATGAAGGACCTGTACATGTCGATGATCCTCTCGATGACGTTCGCGCTGGTGTTCGCCGTCGTCCTCCCGATCCTCACCGGCAACGACCCGACCGCGACCGTGGCGGCCGTCATCGTCCTCTTCGTCTTCGTCCAGCTCGGCTTCTACGCGATGATCCGCGCGACGTCGCCGTACGACCCGATCTGGTACCACCCGGACGAGCGGGCCCCCGGCGACCTGAAGCTGTGGGCCTCGCTGATCGGCGGCGGCGGGCTCTCGTTCCTGCTCATCGGGATCACGGCCGCCGGGATGTTCGGGTACGGCCCCGGGCTCCCCGGCCTCCTCTTCTTCCTCGACGACGTCCGGCTGCCCCTGTACCTCGCGGTTCCCATCTCGCCGCTGATCATCACCGGCGTCGTCCTCCGGCAGGAGGAACGGGCGATCACCGCCCGCGACGGCGAGTTCCCCTCGTTCGTGCGCGCGCTGGGCGCGACCGAGAGCGCGAAGCAGTCCACGACCACCGACGTGCTGACGACGCTGCGCGACAAGAACTTCGGCGAACTCTCCGAGGCCATCGAGCGGCTCTACCGCCGGCTCAACATGCGGATCAGCACCGAGGGCGCCTGGCGGGCGTTCACGCGAGACACGCGCTCGTACCTCATCCAGAAGTTCTCCGAGATGTACCTCGTCGGCCGGCGGATGGGCGGGGACCCGAAGCTGCTCGGCGAGCTGATATCGAAGAACATGAACGCCGTCAACCAGCTGCGCGAGCAGCGCCGGCAGGCGGCGATGACGTTCATCGGGCTGCTGTACGGGATCACCGCGGCCGCGACGTTCGCCTTCTTCATCGGGCTGGAGATCGTCGCCATCCTGGCCGACCTCACCGCCGACTTCGGGCTCGACCAGATGGACATCGGGCAGATCGTCTACCCCGGCGCCTACGACATCCCGCTCATCGAGTACCTCCTCCTCACCGTCGTGTTGTTCAACGCCGCGCTCTCCTCGCAGATGATCCGCCGGATCGACGGCGGCAACCCCGCGAACGGCTACATCCACTTCGTCCTCCTCACGTGGCTCGGCGCGGGCACCGCCATCGCGACGCGGACGCTCGTCAACGCGATCCTGTCGATCTGACCGCGGACGGGGTTCCTCTCTCGGGTCCGCTCACTCCTCGAACAGCGTCGGCCCGGCGACCGCCGCGTCGGCCGCGTCGCGCCACGAGCGCGACGGCGTCCACCCGAACAGCCGAGACGCCTTCTCGATGGCGTAGGCGCCGCGGTCGTCGCCCTCGGCCAGCGCGTCCGCGTCGACCGCGCAGTCGTCCGGAACCTCGCCGTAGGACTCGCGCAACAGGTCGAGGAGGGGACGGCCGAGCGCGTTGTCGGCCGCGACGCAGTTGACCGCCTCGTGGGTGCCCGGAGCGACGGCGGGGTCGTCGCCGAGGAGGTCCGCGAGCGCGGCCGCGACGAGGTCGGCGACGTCGCGGGCGTCCACGTACGACCAGAAGTTGCCGGCGCCCGCGTCGAGGTCGGTCACGTACTCGTCGGCGCGGCAGGCGTAGTCGCCGGGGTACTGGATCCACGACGGGCGGACGGAGACGGCGGGAACGTCGTGACGGCGCGCGGCCGCGCCGGCGGCCGCCTCCGCGGTCACCTTCGAGAGCCCGTAGGGGTCCTCCGGGCGGAGCGGGTGGGCCTCGGTGACCGGCAACTCGTCCGGGAACGGCGTGGGATCGGCGAAGAAGAAGCCGTAGGCGCCGTCGCTGGAGGCCTGGACGACCGGGGCGTCGGCGCGGCCCGCGGCGTCGCAGACGTGTTTCGCGGCGAGCGCGTTCGTCTCGAACACCCGCCCCTCGGGGTGGGTGCCCGCCACCGGGATCGCCGCCCAGTGGACGACCGCGTCGGGGTCGACGGTGGCGACGACGTCGAGCGCCTGGTCGCGCTCGGCGAGGTCGGCCGCGCGGAACGAGACGTTCGGAGCCGGGTCGACGCCGAGCCCGGGGTGGTCGTAGTCGACGACGACGACGTCGTAGTCGCCGGCGAGCCGGTCGGCGACCCAGCGCCCGGAGGCGCCGCGGCCGCCGGTGACGAGGACTGTGTCCATGCGAACGCCTCGCGAAGCGACGGCAAAAGCGCGTTGCTCGACGACTTCCCGGCGACGGCGCCCCCGGTCCGGAGCGCCGGTCGGCAACCGCGGCTTCCCGCTCCGGCAAGCTTTAACGCGCAGAACGGTAACTTACGCGCATGGATTGGAAGACAGACTGGGGGTTGCGTGGACGGATGGCGTTCACGATGTTCCTCCTGTTCGCCCTCTACGTCGTGTTCGTCGGAGCCCTGACGGTGTACTTCGGCGACTTCCTGTTCCCGTTGATCATGCTCGGCGGGTTCTCGCTGGCGCAGTACTTCTTCAGCGACAAGCTCGCGCTGAAGAGCATGGGCGCCCGCGAGGTCGACCCCGACGAGTACCCCGACCTCCACCGGCGGATCGAGCGGCTGAGCCAGCAGGCCGACCTCCCGAAGCCGACGGTCGCGGTCGCGAACACCCGCGTTCCGAACGCCTTCGCGACCGGCCGGAACAAGAAGAACGCGACCGTCGCGGTGACGACCGGGCTCTTGGAGAGCCTCGACGAGGACGAGCTGGACGGCGTGCTCGCCCACGAGCTCGCCCACGTGAAGAACCGCGACGTGATGGTCATGACCATCGCGTCGTTCCTCTCCACCATCGCCTTCTTCATCGTGCGGTGGGGCTGGCTGTTCAGCGGCGACAACCGGCAGGGCGCGCCCGTCATCGTCGCGATCCTCGTGTCGCTTCTGGTGTGGGTGGTCTCGTTCCTGCTCATCCGCGCGCTCTCGCGCTACCGCGAGTACTCCGCCGACCGCGGCGCGGCGCTGATCACCGGGAAGCCCGGCGCGCTCGCCTCGGCGCTGATGACCATCGACGGCCGGATGGACAAGGTGCCCGAGGAGGACCTCCGCGAGGAGGCGGAGATGAACGCGTTCTTCATCATCCCGATCAAGGCCGGCTTCGTCGGGAAGATCGCCTCCACGCACCCCTCGACGGAGAACCGCATCGAGAAGCTCCGCGAGCTGGAAAAGGAGATGGAGACGGCGTGAGTTACGGGCGAACCGTCCGAGCTTCCGCCCGGTCGAGGCCTCGAACCGAGGCCGCGTCCGGAGCGTAGTCCGACGACGGCGATCCCGCGGCGGGACTCCGATACCGTCCGCCTCATCGCGACGAGCCGACCGCCCGACGCGGCACGGACCGGTCGGTGCCGGCGACGCGACACCAAAATTCTTTATTCGGGACCGGTATCCACATCGTGGTTATGGGTCCCCTGATCGCAGGCCACTCGATCGGCGTCCTCCTTCGGACCGGCGCGACGAGCGTCCTCGGAATCGTGCTGACGGTCGGCCTCGTCGTGGCTGTGAATGTTGTAATAAAACTGGTAGAAAAGATACTGGAGTGAGGACGGCGCGCCACCGGGCCTCCGCGTCGACGCGTCCCGCGTCGAGCGGTTGCGCCGCTCCGCGGCGCGAGCGGACTGAGGGGAGTAAGCCCCCTTCGGTTCGTCCCGACATTCGGCTGAGCGTCCGCGCCGCGGCCGGACTACCTTGTGGCGCGGACTTGCACCGGCGAGGATTCGCCGTTCCATCCGTTCCCGCCCGTCGGCCCTCGTCGGGTTAACTCCCTTCCCTTGCGGGTCGGTTCGCGCGTTCGCGGGTGACCCCGCGAACGCCGTCGGTCGCCGAGGCGACCGCACGCGACTCATCGGTCGGGGCGGGGGGTGTCGTTGCTGTTCCAGAGCCAGCCGTCTCCGACTCCGGGCGTGTGCCCGGTCGCCTGTCCGGCCGGTGGGGGGACTTTCCTCATGCCAAGGGCACGGGAGTCGGGCTCCCTCTGTCCGGTTCGCCGTTTCTCCCGCCGGCGAATAAGGCGTTCGGTCGGGCGCCTCTCGGGCGAGACGCCGCCAGCGCCGCGAGAGCGGTGCCACAAGGGAAGCGTTCAAGTCGTCAGCACTGTAATGGACTCTCATGTCCGAGGCTCAGACCGTTCAGCTGTCGTACGACGACGGTGCACGAGCGGTCGAACTCGCGCGGGAGGCGGTCGAGTCGTTCGTCCGACACGGGCAACGCGAACAGCCCGGGAGCATGCGAGAGGCGTTTTACGCCCGCACGGGCGCCTTCGTTCGGCTCCAGTCGACGCGGGGCCGCGGCCGCCTCCGCGGCTGTGCCGGCGCGTGGGACACGTCGGACCAGCTGGGCCACGCCATCGTCGAGGCCGCGATCAAGGCGGCGTCCGGCGACTCCTGCGGCTCCGAGGTGGAGCCGAAGGAACTCGACAACATCACCGTCTCGGTGTTCGTCGTCTCGAACACCGTCCTCACGAACGACCCCGCCGAGGACCTCGAGATCGGCACGCACGGGGTCGCCGTCGACAGCGGCAACGCCCACGGCTGGCTCTACCCGACGGTGCCCGTCGAGAACGGCTGGTCGGCCGCGGAGTTCCTCTCGCGCACCTGCCGGAAGGCGAAGCTCTCGCCGACCGCGTGGCAGGATGAGGACACGATGGTGACGCTCATCGAGGGCCAGGTCTTCCGAGAGCGCGCCGACGGCGGCGCCGTCGAGGAGCTGTAGCCCGCGACCCGCCCGCGTCTTTTCAGGCTCGTCGCCCGCGTCAGTCCGTCCCGTAGCCGACGGCCGCCGCGTCCGCGAGCGCCCGCTCCGCCGCCGCCGAGAGGTCAAACGCGTCGCCCGCGACCACCTCGCCGTCGCGGATCACGGGCTCCATGAGCGCCTCGGCGTCCGCCGGTCCCGAGCGGTCCGCCAGCCCGACGGCGTGGGCGCCGTCGTCGGTGCGGTAGACGGCCTTCGCGCCCGAGAGCTTCCCGCGCTTGGCGGCCGGCTCGCCGTCGACGGCGACGAGGTCGAGCGCGAAGTCGACGGGGTCCGCGTTGGAGACGTAGCCGCCGACGCCGAACCCGTCCACGACGTCGCGCAGGTCGCGGAGGTCCGCCGGGCCGAGGCCGCCGGAGACGTACACCGCCACGTCGCCGTGGCCGCGCGCGTCGAGCTCCCACCGCACCTCGCGGACGATGTGTCCGAAGTCGCCGCGCCGGGAGCCAGTCGTGTCGAGGCGGACGCCGTCGAGGTCGTCGCCCAGCGTCTCCACGGCGCGGAGGACCTCGTCGACCTCGTCGGAGTAGGTGTCACACAGCGCGATCCGGGGCGCGTCCGCCGGAACGCCCTCGTCGTAGGCGCGCCAGGCGGCCTCCTGCTCGCCGCGCCCGAAGCAGATGGCGAGCGCGTGCGGCATCGTCCCCGAGGCCTCCCGCCCGAGCAGGTCGCCGGCGGCGACGTGCGAGAAGCCGTCGAACCCGGCCGCCAGCGCGGAGCGCTCGACCGCCGCGGTCATCGCCGGGTGGACGTGCCGCGCGCCGAACGAGAGGATCTGCGAGTCGGGCGCGGCGACCCGGCAGTCCAGCGCCGCCGTCGCCATCCCGGAGGCGTGCGAGAGGAAGCCCAGGAGCGACGTCTCCAGCCGCGCGAACGCCAGGTACGGCCCCTCGATCCGCATCACCGGGCCGCCGTCGAACAGCCGCCCCTCGGGGACCGCGTCGACGTCCACGTCGCGGCCCGCGAGCAGCTCGACGGCGTCGCCGAGGCCGGCGAACAGCTCGAACTCCCCGTCCGGGAACTGGTCCGCGGTCACCTCGGCGACCACGCGGGGGTTCCGGCCGGCCGCCTCCAGCGCCGCCTCGGTCCGCTCGAAGTACGCGTCGGTCGCGCGCCCCTCGCGGATCGCGGCCGCGTCGACGATGTCGAACTCGCTCATACGCCTCGGTTCGGCCGCCGGGACGAAAAGCCACCCGTATCGCGGCGGCCGCGGACCGCGCGGTCGTCGGGGCCGTCGCCGGGGGCGCACTCGTCGGCGCGCTGCGCGCGCCGGGCTACGCCGACCGTCGCGCGGCCAGCCCGAGCGCGCCCGCGAGGGCGACGAGCGCCGCCGCGACGCCGAAGCCGGGAGTGCTGTCGCTCGTGTCGCCGGCTCCTCCGTCCGCGCCGTCGCTGCCGTCCGCGTCGCCGCCGTCGCTGCTGTTGCCGTCGTCGCCGTCGGTGCCGTCTGAGCCGTCGCCGTCGCTCCCGTCCGCGCCGTCGGTGCCGTCGGCGTCCGGGAGCGTCAGGTCGGCGTCAGGCCGGAGTTCGAGGACGCCCTCCGGCGACGGCGCGTGGGTTATCGTCACGCTCGTCCCGTCGCGCTCGACGCCGTAGGCGCCGGGGAAGTCGCTCTCCGAGCCGATCTCGTAGACGGTCCCGTCGGCGTACTCGGCTTCCCCGTGCGCGGTCAGCATCCGCACGTAGGCGTCGCGGAACGCCTCGGCGTCCGCCTCGGTCTGCCACTCGGTCGCCCAGACGTAGCCGTCGCGGTCGCCGTTCCGGTAGGGGTACAGCTCGTCGCCGGCCCACCCGTCCGTCACGGGGTGCGCGTAGTTGTAGACCTGCCGCGTTTCGAGCTCGGCCTCGGCGTCGAGGTGGATCTGGACGTTCTGCCGGACGGTCGCGTCGGGCTCCAACACGGCGTGTTCGTACTCTAAGCTCTGATACCAGAACATCACGAACATCGACGCCTCGCCCGCGGTCTCCGCGCCCGCGACCCCCTGGTCCTCGTAGGTCTCCCAGCCGCCGGTCGCGGCGTCCTCGAACGTGACGTTGCCCTCCTCGTAGTCGGGGTTCCGGTGGATCACCTCCGCCGTCGACTCCGGCGGGTCGTTCATCGTCGCGTTGACGGCCGCCCACCCCCCCTCGTCGCGGAGCTCGCGGACGTACAGCGCGCCGTCCCCGTACGGCTGGAGGACGGTCTGGAGGATGCCGAAGTTGAAGTCGGCGCCGTCGCCGCCGCCCCCGTCGCTCTCGGGCGCCTCGGCGCAGGTCCAGTTGTCCGCGCAGCGGGCCGCGTAGCGCTCCTCGACGTGGACCGCCTCCCCCTCGACGATCCCGTCGACCGCGAGGTCGCCGTCCTGGGTCGCGCCGACGTAGCGCGGGTCGGTGAGGTCGTGGTACTGGTCTTGCATCGCGTGGAGCAGCTCGTGCGCGAGCGTCGAGGGGTCGATGTCCGGAGACTCGCCGTCGGGGACGACGATGACGATCCGGTCCTGCGAGGGCGAGTAGAAGCCGGAGACCGCGCCGCCGAACACCGAGTCGATCTCGTCGTTGGCGTTCGTCTCGTCGCCGACGACGAACAGCGCCTCCCACACCCCGTCGTTCCAGCGCCGGAACGCCTCGGAGCTGTTGCCGCTCGCGGTGTCGTTGGCGTACTCGCTCCGCGTGACCGTCTCGACCGGGACGTCCTCCTTGAAGGGGCGCTCTCGGACGTGTTCGACCCGGGCCATCGTGAGGTCGGTCAGCGCCGACAGCTGGGACTCGTTGAGCCCGTCCGTCTCCGCGAAGTCGACCGACTCCTCGTAGTGGGTCCCGTTCCAGCAGCCCACCAGTTCCGTGCCGTCGCCGGTGTCGCACTCGTCTGCGGACGCGGAGGGCGCTGCGCCCGGCGCCGTCGGCCCGGTGCCGGACGCGGCGGGGACCGCGCCGGCGTCGGGGGCGGCGGCGACGCCAGCGGTGAACGCGACACAGAGGACGGCGACCGCGGCGACGGCGGCGGCCGCGGTCGAGAGGGTGAGAACCCGTCGCATAGGGAGAACTATGGCCGACCAAATAAGTAGTTTGTCTGCGCCGCGGTCCTTGGAGATCCGCAGTCGGCCGGTGCTCCCCCAAAAAATATATTCTCTACTAACATGTAATTGCGCTATGGTTAAGGACCATTCCCGCAGGTCTATTATAAGTCTAACAGGGTCTATCGGAATATACACATTGGCCGGTTGTAATCGCTTAGCGGAAGATCAAGCCGGAAAAGATCTAGAGAATAATACTTCTAATGAGAATGAAACAGAAGTATCTATAGATGAAAATAAAGAACAATCCTCAGATGAAAATGAGAGCGAAAAATCTAGCTTTCAAGCAATATATCAAGATTGGCTAAATAGTGGATCATTTTCTAGTTCTGAGGTGAATGAATTGGCCAATAAGTTGGAACGTCCAATTAGCAAAAATACGAGAGAGGGCTACCAAGAGGCTATTAGAATTGCAGAACGGGAGAATACGAAGTCTGGAATCATTGATTCTCATAAACTTACTGCTAGAGCCATTTTTAAAATTATAACTAATAACGCGGCAAAACCCGACTATTTTTCAAAATTGGACATTATATATTATACAAATGCTATCTATCCTGTTGCCAGACATTTTTTTGACGGTGATGAAATAACCAATCTAAAATATGACGATCACTATACATTATATTCAAATACCAGAATCAACGAAGAACTATACTCAGCAGATAGTCCACAAAATTTCTATGAATCCGATGTTCCTAATATACCCGTTAAAGACCGAATATATCACAAAAATATTGAAGATCTGAGTAAATACGAAAAAATCATAGACGGAGCTTTTGATCAGAATTATAATCGTGAAAAGTTTTCAAGTTCTCCTCCGCCTGCTGCTGTACGAGGCCAGTCCGAAGAGATTACGAAAGTAGCAGAGAAAGGTATTATGTCTCAACTCAAGGCTTACTCAGGTAATCTCTTTTTATCTGACTTTGTTGATGTACCGTATGACTTCACATATAGAAGTAATATACCTGTGGTTCCTTGGAATCTCAATTCTCATAACAAGCTAATTTCATCTTTAGAAAGCCAGTCGAGTGATTTATGGAAATCTGCGGTCAAAAAGATAAATAATACTGATTTTACTGGGTATACGGCTGTTGAAGTACAAGATAATCGTGTACAACTACGAGATGTTTCTGATTGGAAAGCGAATTATCCAGGTAAGGATCCAGAGTATGAGTATCGAGATCCAGATTGGGAGTGTGATCTACCCGGAAAGGCTCAACACTTATACTCGATATCTATGGAAAACGGAGAAGATTTTGTAGTTGTGCTTACCAATTCGTTAGATAGGGTTGCGATTCATGCGGGTAGTGGTGACAAGGCTTGGGAATATAGTCGGGATAAGCGTTGGAGGCTTCCATATGTTTTTAATAATATATTTCTTGAAAGAACTACAAATGCTTTAGAACGAATTGACCCACCTTCGGGCCAAGTCATCTGGTCCAAAAAATTGGACACAAAAGAGAATATAACTCTACAAGTTATTGAGACCACCTCAGACGCCATATATCTGAATAGCAGTAACTCACTTTTCTCCATTGACCGTGATTCTGGAGACATCAATTGGAAAAAACCAATCTCTAGTGTAGAGTCTATCACATCAACTAATAATAAAATATATGTCATTTCTACTGAAGGATCATCACTAAATATGGATTTATATTGTATTGTTAAATCAAGTGGAACAACTGACTGGAAGCTAACAGACTCATACATTGGACCTATGAAGCTAATAGAAAATAATCTCTATGTGTCTGATGGGGGTAAAAGAGAACTACATATGTTAAGTACTCCCGTAGAACAGCCAGAACTAACTGCCCAATCAAAATCAATTAATTGGACTTATCAGTCCAAACCAGGATTAGGTGGCGTAGGTTCGATATTTTCCTATAAATCAAATAAAGATTCAATAATCGTAAAGACATCCAATCTAGTTGCGTTAAACAAAGAGACAGGAGAGAAGATCTGGTCGACTGATGCCACACTTGGAGAGGCAATCAAGACTAATAGTGGAATATTTATAGGCGGATATCAAGACCGCGTGGACGGAGATATATACTATGCCGCTATGTATGACCCTTCTTCGGGGAGGCAGAAATGGCAAACTGATCACTATGGGATCACAGATGCTACAGAATTTAAAAATCGTATATATATACGTGAACAAACAAAAATTTCTGGACTTAATAGTGATACCGGCGAGGAAGAATGGTCGTACGTTCCACAAAAACTATCTGGAATAGCTCAATTTACTGTAATTGGTGATTATCTTGTATCTATTGAAGAAGATCTTGTAACAGGATTCAATATAAATAACAAATAGTGTATATCAATACGAAAGTTCAAATTTTCCTCATATCTGAACACTGGCTGTCTTCGAGTCTTCGGGTACTGGCTGTCTTCGAGTCTTCGGGTTTTTGTCCCACGCGCGCTAACTCCCGGCATGGCGTTCGATCCGACAGCAACCGCGGTGGTCGTCGTCGACATGCAAAACGGGTTCTGCCACCCGGACGGCAGCCTCTACGCCGAGCCGAGCGAGGCGGCGATCGAGCCCGTGACGGCGCTCGTCGAGCGCGCCCGAGAGGCCGGCGCGAGCGTCGTTTACACCCGCGACGTCCACCCGCCCGAACAGTTCGACGAGACGCACTACTACGACGAGTTCGACCGGTGGGGCGAACACGTCGTCGAGGGGTCGTGGGACGCCGAACTCGTCGCCGACCTCGACGTGCGCGACGGGGACCACGTCGTCGAGAAGCACACCTACGACGCCTTCTACCGGACCGACCTGGAGGGGTACCTCGACGCGCACGGCGTCGACGACCTGCTGATCTGCGGCACGCTCGCGAACGTCTGCGTCCTCCACACCGCCGGCAGCGCCGGGCTCCGGGACTACCGCCCGGTCGTGGTCGAGGACGCGCTCGGGTACATCACCGAGGAGCACCGGGAGTACGCCGTCGACCACGCCGACTGGCTGTTCGGCGAGACGACGACCCGCGACGCGGTCGCGTTCGCGTAGTCCCGGGCGCCGGGCCGGCGTCCTCGCGGCCGCGGTCGGACCGACGCCTCCGCGGTCGCGGACGCCGACCGGCGAACGTTCCGGATCTCCGCAATTATCGCGCGCGGAAATCGGCGTGTAACGCTTTTCACCGCCGGCCGGAACCGGGAGGCATGGACATCTCTCGACGGGGCGTGCTCGGGGGCCTCGGCGCGGTCTGCGCGGTCGGCGCCGTCGGCTTCGCGGGCGCGGCGACGGTGACCGACGGCGCGGCGGTCGACGGCCTCGGCGGTATCGGCGGCGACGGCCCGGCGGCGACGGGCGACGGGACGGACGAGGAGACGGCGCCGCAGTCGGCCGCCGTCGATCCCGAGGCGCCGTTCGAAGCGCGGCTGACCGGCGGCGACGGCACCGACGCGACGCTGTTCGGGGCGACCGACCTCGACGTGGTCAAGGGCGTCTTCGCGAAGGACGGGGAGTTCCTCGTGCAGGTCGTGCTCTCCGAGGCGGGCGTCGACGCGTTCCGGACCCGACTCGATGAGGCCGGCGCGACCGACGACCCGGCCGCGTTCGTGGTGTCGATGACGCTCGACGGGACCGAGGTGCGGCGCGTCGAACTCGACCGGGAGACGGTCGACGCGCTCACGGGCTCCGAGTGGGGAGGCGTGCTGACGCTCCCGTTCGGACAGGAGTCGGTCGCCCGGTCGGTGTACGAGCGACTGGCCGACGACTGACCAGTCAGGTTCGGCGCGGTCGCGACCGCGCCGCGGCCCGCCGGGCGCCGCGACTGCCGGGCCTCCACGGCCCGCCGGGCGCCGAGGGTCCGGTGGGGTAGCGTTTTGTCCCTCGCCCACGTATTTCCGTCGTGAGCGACGACCCGGCGAACGACGGCGGCCGCCCGTGTCCGGTCTGCGAGACGCCGATGTACCACCGACACTGTAAGTACGTCTGCCCGGCTCACGGCGTCGTCTACGACTGTAGCGACACCTTCTACTGAGCTCTCGCCGCCCCGCGCGCCGGTTCGATCGACGGACGCGACGGGGGTACCCGGGATCCAAACTGTGTCGTGCGAACTGTTATGTTCTTGGAGGCCGAATTTCCACTTATGATGGGCGACCCGTACGCGACCCTCCTTGCCGACCGCTCGGGGTCAGCATGGTAGAGCAAACACAGGTTGCCCGGAGCAAGCGGATCCAGCGCCGCACCGGGAAGACGTTCCACGTCGCCACCCGGCTACTGCCCCAGCGGATCCGCCACCCGACGTACGTGCTGTACGGGTTCTTCCGCATCGCCGACGAGGTCGTCGACGCCGAGGACACCGGACCGCCCGCCGAACAGCGGGCCGAACTCGACCGCCTCCGAGCGGCCGCGCTCGGCGAGGAGCCGACGGACGACCCGGTGTTGGAGGCGTTCGCCGAGGTGGTCGAGCGCAACGACATCCCCGACGAAGACGTCCACTCGTTCGTGGACGCGATGGAGAGCGACATCGACACCGACCGCTACGAGACGTACGCCGACCTGGAAGCGTACATGGACGGCTCCGCGGCCGCCGTCGGTCGGATGATGACGGCGATCATGGACCTCGACCCGGAGGAGGAGGCCGAGGCGCTCCCGCACGCGACGAAGCTCGGAGAGGCCTTCCAGATGACGAACTTCCTCCGCGACGTCCGCGAGGACGTGGTCGAGCGCGACCGCATCTACCTCCCCTTAGAGACGCTCCGCCGCCACGGCGTGAGCGAACAGCAGATCCTCGACTTAGAGTTCGACGAGGACGTCGCGGCCGCGATCCGGGAGGAGATGGCCCGCACCGAGCGGCTCTACGAGGAGGGCGTCGCGGGGATCAAGTACCTCCCCGAGGACTGCCAGCTGGCGGTGCTGCTCGCGGCGGTGCTGTACGTCGACCACCACCGGCTCATCCGGAACCGCGGCTACGACACCGTCTCGGCCACCCCGGAGCTGTCGCTCACCCGGAAGCTGTCGCTGCTCGTCCGCACGCGCTGGAAGTGGCAGTGGAACCGCGACCCGGAAGCGGTGTTCTACGACATGTGTACCGACTTCGACCCCGCCCGCGAGTCCCACGGGCACGGTCCCCACGGCGCGGGCGTCCCGCAGACGGACTGAGCGGCCCGCATGGACCGCTCCCGGTTCGTCTCGCTCGCGTTCGCCGCGTTCGGCCTCGTGTTCGTCTCCTTCCTCCTCCGCGGGACGACGCGGCTGGTCGCGCCCTACGAGGTCGCGGTCGCGGTGTCGGCCCCGGTCCTCTTCGCGGCGGCCGCGCTCCTGGCCGCCCTCCTCGTCCTCGCCGTCCTCGACGTGACCGGGATCCGGCGGCTGGGGTGAGTCGGAACGCCCTTGCCCCGCCGTCCCCGACGACCGGTATGGACGTACGAACCGTCGCGGACCTCTCGCCGGCCGAGCGGCGCGCCTTCTTCGAGCGCGACGCCGGCGTCGAGGGGGTCCGCGAAGACGTGCGAGAGATCGTCGGGCGGGTCCGCGAGGAGGGCGACGTCGCGGTCCGCGAGTTCGCGGAGGAGTTCGACGGCGTCGCCGTCGGGAACATCGACGTCACCGACGACGCGGCGCGGGCGCACGAGGAGCTGGCCGACGCGGGCGACCCGGTCCTCGACGCGGTCCGCGAGGCGGCCGCGAACGTCCGCGCGTTCCACGAGCGGCAGCGCCCGGAGGACTGGCGCGACGACTTCGGCGGCCGCGAGCTCGGCCGGCGCTTCCGCCCGATCGACCGCGTCGGCGTGTACGTGCCCGGCGGCGCGGCCGCGTACCCCTCCAGCGCGCTGATGGGGATCATCCCGGCGGTCGTCGCCGGCGTCGACCACGTCGCGGTCGCGACGCCGCCGGCCGACGAGCTCAACCCCGTCACCCTCGCGGCCATCCACGAGGCCGGCGCCGACGCGGTGTACCAGGTCGGCGGCGCGCAGGCGATCGGCGCGCTCGCGTACGGGACGGAGACGGTGACGCGGGTCCAGAAGGTCGTCGGGCCGGGGAACAAGTGGGTCACCGCCGCCAAGTCGATCGTCCAGGGCGACGTGGAGATCGACTTCCTCGCCGGCCCGAGCGAGGTGCTGGTCCTCGCCGACGGGACGGCCGACCCCGACCTCGTCGCGGCCGACCTCGTCGCGCAGGCCGAACACGACCCCAACGCCTCCGTCGTCGCGGTCACCGACGACGCCGCCCTCGCCGAGGCCGTCGCCGACGCGGTCGACGCGCAGGCGGCCGAGCGCGACCGCGAGGAGACGGTCCGGGCCGCCCTCGACAACGCGGCCTCCGGCGTCCTCCGCGCGCGCTCGATGCCCGAGGCGGTCCTCTTCGCCGAGGAGTACGCCGCCGAGCACCTCTCGATCGTGGCGGACGACGACGAGGCGCTCTTGGACCGGATCACCAACGCCGGCTCCGTCTTCCTCGGCCCGTACTCCCCCGTCGCGGCCGGCGACTACGCGGCCGGGACGAACCACGTGCTACCGACGAACGGCGGCGCGAAGCGGTACGGCGGACTCTCCGTCGACACCTTCCTGCGGTCCTCGACCGTCCAGCGGCTCGACCGCGACGCCCTCGACGACCTCTCGGAGACGGTCACGACGCTCGCCGACGCCGAAGGGCTGGAGGCGCACGCCGAGAGCGTGCGGAAGCGGTTCGAGTAGCCGGGCCCCCTCGGAGCGGTTTCGATAGCCCTATATAGCGCTCCGCGCCGAACACCTCGACTCAATAACAGAAACGGCGGTACTCACCGGATCGGAGCGGTCTGAACTACCACATTCGGCTCATAGCAGCCTTCTTACCCGCTAGGACGCCTGTTCGAGCCGTAATGGTGGACGACACCGACGGACGACGGGAATCGAACTCGCGGCGGAAGTTCCTCATCGCGGGCGGCGCGGCCGCGCTGAGCGGTCTGGCGGGCTGCTCCGGCGCGTCGAGTTCGGGCGGCGACGGCTCGGACGGCGCCGACGGGAGCGGCGGCGGTTCGAGTGGCAGCGGAGGCGACGGGAGCGACGGGAGCGACGGGGGCGACGGCGAGTCCGGCGACCCGATGCTGGCCGACGCGAGCGAGTTCGACCCCGCGGAACCGGCCTGGGACGAGCACAACTACCTGTCGACGGCGCTGGTCGACGCGGGCTACCAGCGCGGGTCGACGACCGACCTCGAGAACATGCGGAACCGGGAGGTCGAGGAGGTGCCGCACGGGGAACCCGTGCGCGAGACGCCCGACGACGAGAGCGAACTCCTCGACCCCGACACGCTGGTGTTCACCGAGAGCCCGAGCGAGGACGTCCAGGGGCGGTTCGAGGAGGACTTCCAGGCGGTCTTCGACCGCATCGAGGAGGAGACCGGCAAGCCGGTCGAGTTCAGCAAGGTCGACAGTTACGCGGCGTCAGTCGAGGCGATGCGCTCGGAGCGCGCCCACATCGCGAACTTCTCGACCGGCACGACCGCGTTCGCGGTCAACCTCGGCGGCGCGGTCCCGTTCGCGGTCGGGCTCACCCCCGAGGAGGAGTTCGGCTACCGGCTGTTCGCCACCACCCGCGCCGACGCCGACGACATCCAGAGCGTCGAGGACTTCGCCCGCGACGACGTGAAGATCGGCCACTCCGAGCCCGCCTCGAACTCCGGGCACCAGGCCCCCTCGGCCCTCTTCGACCAGTACTTCGACGTGACCGCCGAAGAGGACTACGAGGTCAACTTCTCGGGCGGCCACGGCAACACCACGCGCGGCATCGCCGCCGGCGACTACGATGCCGGCCCGATCTGTTCGACGTGTATGGTCGACACCGTCGAGGCCCAGAGCGACCTCAGCTTCGACGACTTCAAAGTGGTGTGGGCGTCGGCGCCGTTCCCGAGCGGCCCGGTCGCGTACCGCTACAACCTCAAGCCGGAGATCCAGGAGGGGATCGAGCGCGCGTACCTCGAGTCCGACTTCTCGGGGACGGCCTACCAGGAGCGGACGGGGTACAACAAGTTCGTCCCGATCGACTACAGGACGGTCTGGAAGGACATCATGATCATCCAGCGGTACAACGGCGTCGAGTACGAGCGGAGCGCGCTCGGGTCGTAGATGCTGCGAGTCACCGACCTCCGGAAGACGTACCCCACCGGCGACGAGGCGCTACAGGGCGTCACGATGTCGGTCGAGGGCAGCGAGACCGTCGCGATGATCGGCCCCAGCGGGGCGGGCAAGTCCACGTTCATCCGGTGTGTCAACCGGCTAACCGAGCCGAGCGGCGGCCAGGTCTACCTCGACGAGACGGAGCTGACCGGGCTCGGTGACGACGCGCTGCGGTCGGCCCGTCGCGACATCGGCATGATCTTCCAGGAGTACAACCTCGTCGAGCGGCTGACCGTGATGGAGAACGTCCTCACCGGGCGATTAGGGTACGTCTCCGCGTGGCAGGCGTTCCGGCGATCGTTCCCCCCCGAGGACATCGAGCGGGCGTACCAGATCCTCGACCGCGTCGGGCTGGGCGACATGGAGAACAAACGCGTCGACGAGCTCTCGGGCGGCCAGCGCCAGCGGGTCGGCATCGCGCGGGCGGTGATCCAGCAGCCGAAGATCCTGCTGGTCGACGAGCCGACGTCGAGCCTGGATCCGGAGACCTCGGACACGGTGATGCGACTGCTGACCGACATCGCCGCAGAGCGCGAGGTCCCGGTGTTGATCAACATCCACGAGGTCGACCTCGCGATGGAGCACGCCGACCGGATCGTCGGGCTCCACGACGGCGAGCTCGTGTTCGAGGGCCCGCCCTCGGAGCTCGACCAGCGCGGGCTCGACCAGGTGTACCGGGGCGCGGCGGTGCCCGAGAACACCGACGGCGAGAAGCCGCGGTCGCGGTCCGACGGCGACGCCCTGTCGAACGCGGACCGACCGCTCGCGGGGGAGCCCTGAATGGCCGCCGGCAACCGGACCTGGGAGCGGCCGACCGCCTTCCCGCGACGCGGGGTCAAGTGGGCGGTGTACGCCGGGATCGTCGGGTTCTTCCTCTGGTCCGGCGTCGGGGTCGGCGCCGATCCGGCGCGGATCGCGCAGGGGCTCGGGAGCGCCGGCTCGCTCGTCGGGGACTTCCTCCCGCCCTCGGCGACCCCGCGACAGGCCCAGCGGATCCTCGACAAGATGCTCGAGAGCGTCGCGATGGCGATGGTGTCGACGCTCACCGGCATCGTGCTGAGCGTCCCGATAGCGTTCATGGCCGCGGAGAACCTCTCGCCGAAGCCGCTGTACGCGATCAACAGGGGGTTCATCTCCGTCTCCCGGGCGTTCAACGCGATCATCGTCGGCATCATCGCGGTCAAGGCCATCGGGTTCGGACCGCTCGCGGGCATCCTCACGATCACGTTCAAGACGGTCGGCTTCTTCTCGAAGCTCCTCGCCGAGGACCTCGAAGACATCGACATGGGGTCGGTCGACGCGGTCCGGGCGTCCGGCGCCTCGCCGATCCAGACGCTCCTCTACGGGGTCGTCCCGCAGATCATCCCGCGGTTCGCCGGGCTCTCCGTGTACCGGTGGGACATCAACATCCGGACCTCGACGATCATCGGCATCGTCGGGGCCGGCGGGATCGGGTCGGTGCTGCTGACCGCGTTCAACCGGTACGACTACCAGTACGTCACGGCCATCCTGCTCGCGATCATCGCGGTCGTCCTCGTGGCCGAGGGCGTCAGCGCGGTCGTGCGACGGAGGTACAACTGATGGCGGTCGAGCAACCGAGCTGGGACCGGTTCGACCGGCGGCGACGGATCACCCGGTTCGTCCTCCTCCTCGCCGCCGCCGTCTCCGTGATCGCCTCCTGGCAGTTCATGGACACCGGCGTCGTCAGGCCGGAGACGATCCCGCGGGAGATCGGCGACCTCCTGACCCGGATGTACCCGCCGGACGTGGCGTACACCACGCGGATCGTCCAACCGCTGATCGAGACGGTCCAGATCGCCGCGCTGGGGACGCTCGGCGCCCTAGTGCTCGCGATTCCGGTGGCGCTGCTCGCCGCCGAGAACACCACGCCGAACGGCGCGACCTTCTGGCTCGGGAAGCTCATCGTGACGGTGAGTCGGTCGGTCAACACCATCATCTGGGCGCTGTTTTTCGTCGTGCTGTTCGGGTCGGGACCGCTCGCCGGCGCCGTCGCCATCGTGTTCCGCTCGGTCGGCTTCCTCGGGAAGCTGCTCGGCGAGGAGATCGAAGAGATCGACTTCGGGCAGGTCGAGGCGGTGCGGGCGTCCGGCGCGTCGCAGGCGCAGGTGCTGCTCTACGGCATCCTCCCGCAGGTCAAGCCCGCGCTCGTCGGGCTGTCGATCTACCGGTGGGACATCAACATCCGCGACTCGACGGTGCTCGGCTTCGTCGGCGCGGGCGGTATCGGCGTCGAGCTGTTCCGCGCGGTCAACGCCTTCGCGTGGCAGTCGGTCGCGATGGTGCTGATCGTCATCCTCGGGGTCGTGGTCGTCACCGAGAGCCTGTCGGCGTACACTCGGGGGCTGGTCCGATGAGCCCGCCCCGACCGGACGGCTACGAGACGGTCCTGTTCGACATGGACGGCGTCGTTCTCGAGGGTCGCGAGACCGCCCCGGCGGTCCGCTCGCGCGCCCTCGACGACGTGCTCGCCGACCGGGACGTGACCGTTTCCCCGGCGCGCCGCGAGTCGCTGGCGCGCCCCGCCTACGACGACGCGTTCCGCGCGGCCTGCGAGGGGCTCGGCCTCGACCCCGCG
Organism: Halorubrum sp. ASP1; assembly: GCF_005435135.1. NCBI lineage: Archaea > Methanobacteriati > Methanobacteriota > Halobacteria > Halobacteriales > Haloferacaceae > Halorubrum > Halorubrum sp. ASP1. The sequence continues at coordinate 219,757 of NZ_SGUA01000003.1, forward strand.
CGCCTCTTCCGAGAGCGCGAGGAGCGGAGCGCGACGCGCGCCGTCGAGCGGCTGGCGGCCGGGATGCGACGGCTCCACCGGGACGTGACGGTCTTCGACGCGCTGGCCGACCGCGCGACGCTCGGCCTAGTGAGCAACAACTACCACCCGACCGTCGAGTTCGTCGTCGACCACTTCCGGCTCGACGAGTTCGCGTTCGTCCGCGGCCGCGACCCCGGTCCCGACGGCTACGGGCGTCGGAAGCCCGACCCGCACTACCTCAACGAGGCCCTCGACGCCCTCGACGCGACCGACGCGATCTACGTCGGCGACCGGGCGACCGACGTGATCGCCGCCGACCGGGCCGGGATCGACAGCGCGTTCCTGCGGCGCGACCACAACGCGGACCGCGACCCCGACGTCGAGCCGACCGTGGAGATCGAGAGCCTCCGCGAGCTGCTCGCCCTCGCTGGCGGCTCGTCCTCCGACCCGTCCGCGGCGCCGTCGGATCCCTCCGCCGACTCGCCGAACTCGGACGCGGACCGCGGTCGCCCGTCGGAATAGGGTCGCGCCGCCCCGGTCGCCGCACCCCCGGACCGGCGCGTCCCCCCAGCAACGGTTATCACCCCTCACCGCGTCTCGGAGGCATGATACCGTCGCTCGGGACGCTGTTCGAGGGGTTCACGGCGGTGGAGGCGACGGTCGCCGTTCTCCTCGTATCGCTCGTCGCCGCCCTGGGGATGGAGTTCGTCGTCCTCCGCGTCGCCCGGCGGTACGTCTCGGCGACGGACACCGGCTACGACGACATCGTCATCGCCTCGCTGCGGGCGCCGCTCGTCGTCACCGCGGCGCTCGCGGGGGTGTTCGTGCTCACGCAGGTCCCCGCGGTGCGCGCCTCGGTGCTCGTGGAGCCGCAGTTGCTCGACGCCGTCTTCGGGCGCCCGTCGCTGTCGGTGATCGTCCTCGTCTGGGCGTACGCGGCCAACGCGGTCGTGAACCGGGTCGTCGCCGCGGTCAACGCCGAGGGCGGGCGGTTCGACTTCGCGCCGGTCTTCTCGAACGTCTGGACGCTCGCGGTGCTGGTCGGGAGCGTCGGCACCCTGCTGTGGCTGTGGGGCATCGAGATCACGCCGCTGCTCGGCGCCGCGGGCGTCGCCGGCATCGCCGTCGGCTTCGCGGCGAAGGACACGGTGGCGAACTTCTTCGGCGGGATCGCGCTGTACTTCGACGACACGTACAAGATCGGCGACTACATCGTCTTAGACGACGGCACCGCCGGGACCGTGATCAAGGTCGGCGTGCGCTCGACGACGCTGCTCACCCGCGACGAGGTGCTGGTGACGGTGCCGAACGCGGCGCTCAACGCCGCGAAGGTGACGAACGAGTCGGCGCCGCAGCGCCGCCGCCGCGTGCGGGTCCCGATCGGCGTCGCCTACGGGACCGACGTGGACGCCTTCGAGGCGCTGGCGATCGAGGTCGTGGAGGCGGAGCCGCTCGTCCTCGACTCCCCGAAGCCGCGGGCGCGGTTCCGCTCGTTCGGGGACTCGGCGCTCCAGTACGAGATCCTCTGCTGGGTGAACGGTCCGACGCGGCGCCGCCGCGCGCAGCACGAACTCAACCGCGCCCTGTACGTGGCGCTCGGCGAGGCGGGGGTCGAGATCCCGTACCCGAAGCGGGACGTGACGATCGCGGGGACCGCCGGAGCGGAGCCGCCGGACCCCGGGACGGAGCGGGTGCCCGCGTCGCCGACGCCCGAGACGGAGCCGGCCGAGCGACGGGCCGGCGACGGCGACTGAGCGTCGGGCCGGCGCAGGGCCGGCGCAGGCCACGCCGCCGTCAACTGAGCGTCAGGGCGCGTCGACGGTCACGCCGACGCGTCGCCGGCGTCGCCGTCGGAAGCGACCTCCCAGTACCACGACGGCGGGACCGCGACGGTGTCGCCGAGCCGGCCGTACCGGAACGCGACCCGGACGCGCTCGCCGGTCGGCACGTGGACGTACGTCGCCGACAGCTCGACGACGAGCCCGTCGGCGGTGACGAACGCAACCGCCCGGAAGTCCTCGGCCTCGTCGCCGAGCGCGCGCGGCTCGCCGCGCACCTCGATCCGGTACAGCGGGACCGCGGTGGCGGCCGCCCCAACCGTCGACTCGCTCCCGTTCAGGAACCGGCGGATCGGCTCCGCGGCGGCCCCTCCGACGAGCGCCGTCGCGTTCGGCGCCGCGGCGGGGTCGAGGCGGCGGGCCTCGACGCCGGACGGTCCCGCCGCCCGCTCGTAGACGGCGTCGCCGTCGGCGTACACCTCGACGGTGCCCTCGCGGGTCGCGCCCCCGATCGAGGCGTTCGCCGAGGCGGTGAGCCGGTACCGGCGCTCGGACGCGACCGCGAGTTCGACGCCGCCGTCGCCCGCGATGCCCACGCGGTCGCCGGTCCCCCCGTCGAGGGCGGTCGCGTTCGTGGGGCCCGAGGCGACGAGGAGGAGGGTCGCGGACGAGAGGTTCGCCGCGGCGGCGACGTGGGCGTCGGCGAGCGCGTCCGCGTCGTACACGCCGGTCAGGAAGGCGCCGGGCGGCGTCCTGGCGGTCGAGCCGACCGTCCCCGTGAGGCCGCCCTCGTCGAGCCCGAGCGACGCCGCGTCGTCGAGCGTCGACACGGCGCGCTCCGCCGACTCCGGCGTTCCGATCGCGGCCGCGGCGGCCGCGTACTCCCCGTCGGCCGGCGGCGAGGGAGCGGTCGGCTCCGCGCCGTCGGCCGCGGGCCCGAGTCCCGGGATTCCGGCGAGCGCCGGCGCTCCACCGGCGACGAGGACCGCGAGGGCCGCCACAAGCAGCGCGGCGGCCGCGACTGCGAGGAGGGCGCTCCGGTCGTCGGCCGCCGCCCGTCGGACCCGCGCGAGGCGACCGCGGACGCCCTCGCGGCCTCCGTCGTCGGCCGACGCGGCGGTCGCGAGGGAGACGCCGAACCGCTCGCGGAACAGGCGGTCCGCCGCGTCCCGGCCGAGCCCGTAGAGGAGCCGCTCGCGGAGGTCGGACGGCGAGACGTACGTCGCGTCGACCGCCTCGGCCCGCCGACGCGGCGAGGCGGAGAGGAGCCGTCGCGCCCCGTCGCCGACGACGGCGTCGGCGTCGGCCGGGACGGGCGTCCCGACCGCGACGCGCCGCTCCCGGCCGCCGCGTCGGACGACGACGACGTTCGACTCGTCCGCCCGGTCGACCCGCTCCCAGCCGCGAGCGGTCCACAGCGCGGCGACGAACTCGCGGCGCTCGGCGCCGGAGAGCGACCGGTATCGCCGGGCGAACTCCGCCTCTGACGGGGCGTTCACGGGGTCAGTACGCGTCCGAGCTACACAAACGTACCGCGCACGGTCGGCCGGGCCGGGACGCCGAACGTAACCGTCAGCGACAACGGGCCGCGGGATTCCGCCGGCAGGGTTTTCACCGTGCGAACGGAACCGGGTGGTATGAGTACCGAACCGGCCGACACCGGGACCGAGGGGAGCGACCCGGCGATCGAGGTGACCTCGGACGCCGCCGAGGAGGCCCTCTCGCTGCTCGAAGGCGAGGGACTCGACACCGACGTCGCCGGGCTGCGGCTGTTCGTCCAGCAGGGCGGCTGCGCGGGGCTGTCGTACGGGATGCGCTTCGACACGGAGCCGGAGGACGACGACCTCGTCGTGGAGCACCACGGCCTCCGGGTGTTCGTCGACCCCGCGAGCAAGAACTACATCGGCGGGAGCACGCTCGACTACGAGCACGGCCTCCAGGCCGCCGGCTTCGAGGTCGAGAACCCGAACGTCGTCTCCGAGTGCGGCTGCGGCGAGTCCTTCCGGACGTAGCGCGCGTTTCGATTTCCCGTTCCTCCCCGTCTCGCGAGTCCCCCGCTTAAGTCGCTCCGCCGGGTAGCGGGAGCCATGACCCTGGAAGCGACGACGACGCCGAGCGGCGAGCGGGTGTACACCGACCGGTCGCGGACCGAGCGCGGCGCGGACGGGCCCTTCTACCCCGTGTTCGCGGACGAGGCGGGCGAGTCCCGCTGGGGGTTCCGCTGCGGCAACTGCGAGTCGTTCGACACGGCGATGGACACGATGGGCCGGATCCAGTGTACCGAGTGCGGCAACCTCCGGAAGCCGGACGAGTGGGACGCGGCCCACGAGTGAGGCGGCCTGCGGGTCGCCGTCAGGGGTAGGGGCAGGCCGCTGTCAGCGGACAGGGACGGGTCGTCGTCAGCGGCCACGAATCTCCGGTCGACGGCCGTCTCCGGCGGCGCGGTCGGCTCCGGCTCGGGACCGCGTTCGGGGCTCTCCGGACCGCTGCGGGGGGTGCGCCCGATTCTCTGAGCTCGAAATCGTGAGAAGGTTTATCACGGATGGTGCCGAACTTCGACGTAGATGGCCACTGCGAGCATCCCCCCGACGACCGAGGCCAGAGACGTCTTCCGCGAACTGGGATACACCGTCTCCGACGGCGGACGCGAGTTCGTCGCGGAACGCAAGTGGCGGCGCGTGTTCGTGACGGTGCTCTGTCTCGACGACGACGACCTCGACCCGTATCTCGCAGACGGGGACGACGCGGCGCGACTCCGGTGTTTCGTCACGTGGCGCGACCGCGCGGCCGACCTCCAGGAACGGCTCGTCGCCGCGAAGCCCCCCTACGACTGGGCGGTGATCGGCATCGACCGCGACGGCGAGGACTTCGCGGTGATGGAGGGCGCGCCCGGAAGCCCGTAGCCGCGCGCGACCGCCGTGCCGACGACGCTCTCCGCCTCCCGGCCGGCCCGCCCCGGAGGTGTCTATTTGCGACCCCGCCGCGTACGGGTCGCATGGAGCACGTCGAGTACGTCTACACCAGCGGCATGTCCGAGTCCGACGTCGAGGCCCGCCTCCGGGCCGGCGAACACGGCGTCCTGGCGCTGGCGAGCGACGGCGACGCGTACGCCACGCCGCTGAGCTACCACTACGACGGCGACCGCCTCCTCCTCCGCGTGAGCGACCACGACGGCGACCGCCTCCTCCTCCGCGTGAGCGACCACGACGGCGACGGCGAGAAGGGGCGCTTCCTCGCGGCGACCGACACCGCCACGTTCGTCTGCTACGCGGCGTCGACGGACGAGTCGTGGAGCGTCCACGTCCGCGGACCGGTCTCGCGGTCCGAGCGACGGGTCGACGAGGCGACGCTCAACGAGTGGTTTCAGCCCTTCCGCCTCTTCGACGAGGCGGTCGAGGACGTCGCGTTCACCCTCTACGAACTGGAGATGGAGACCGTCATCGGCCGCGCGACCGTGGACGGGTAGTCGGCGAGCCGGCGGGAAGACCTCGGGCTCGCGCCCGACACGGCCGCCGCGGCGACGCGTATTTTTATCTCCCCGTGTGCCCTACCAGCACGCGACATGGTGTTCAAGAAGATCACGTTGATCGGGACGAGCGAGGAGAGCTTCGACGCCGCGGCCGACGACGCAATCGACCGCGCCGAGGACACCCTCGACAACGTCTACTGGGTGGAGGTCGAAGAGTTCGGGGTGGAGCTGAAGGGCGCGGCCGACCGCGAGTACCAGGCCGAGGTCGAGGTCGCGTTCGAACTGGAGGGCTGAGGGGAGACGCGGTCTTACGATTTATAACTGGTCGTGAGCGGTAGCCGGGCCTCCGTACGAACGAAGGGCATGGATAGGGCCGGAGGCCGCCGCCGCGCTCGCCGCTCACGTATCACGTCGTCTGTGGCGCCCTCGCGACTGCCCCTTCGAGTCCCGCCCCCGTACCGCACAGCACCTCACGCCTCCCCAGCCTCGTCGCCGGCGGCCGCGCCGCCGGCTGCCAGAGGCGCGTCGCGCCTCGCTGCCGCCGGTGGCGGCCGCTCGTAGGCACGCGCCGCCGCACCGCCTCGTTCACTTATAAGCAATTCCTCGGCGGCCACCTATTTATCCGACCGCCCCCACGACCCGGCAATGACCGCGTCACGCGCGCCGGCCGAGCCGACGGTCCGGGAGTTCGAAGCGACGGTCGAGTCCGTCGACGGCCGCGAGGTCGTCCTCGACGAGACGTACTTCTACCCGGCGTCGGGCGGCCAGCCGGCAGACAGGGGAACGCTCGACGGCCACCTCGTCGACGACGTGGTCGAGCGGGACGGAGCGGTCGTCCACGCGCTCGACCCCGACGCGGACGCCGCCCTCGCGCCCGGCGACGAGGTCACGGGCCTGATCGACGACGCCTTCCGCACCTACTGCGCCCGAGCGCACACCGCCTCGCACGTGCTGTACGGGGCGGCGCGCCGGGTCGCCGACGACCTCGGCTACGCCGGGTTCGACATCGCGGAGACGAAGGTCCGCGTCGACCTGACGACCGCCGAGCCGCTGGGCGACGGCGACCTGATCGAGTTAGAGCGGCTCGCCAACCGCGCCGTCTGGGACTCGCTGCCCGTCTCGTGGGCGACGCACTCGGCCGGCGAGGCCCGCGACGTCGACGGCATCGCGTTCAACACCAAGACCGAGGAGGGCGCGATGAGCGGCGGCGACGCGGTCCGGGTCGTGACGGTCGGCGAGGCCGACGACCCGTGGGACGTCGCCGCCTGCGGCGGGACGCACGTCGCGAACACGTCGGAGATCGGCCCGATCGCGGTGTTGGAGCGGTCGAACCCCGGCGAGGGCGTGACCCGCGTCGAGTTCGCAGTCGGGCCCACGGCGATAGACGAACTCGGCGCGGTCCACGCCGCCGCGCTCGACGCCGCGACGGCGCTCGACGCGCGTGTCGGCGAGCTCCCCGACGCCGTTTCCCGCCTCCGCGACGAGGCGGACCGGCTGGAGGCGGAGCTCCGAGACGCCCGCGAGGAACTGCTCGCGGCGCGCCTGCGCGAGTTCCCGACCGCCGACGTCGGCGGCGCGCGCTGGGCGGTCGGGACCGTCGACGACGCCGACCCGAACGAGCTCCGCGAGCCGGCGACGGCGGCGGTCGCGGCCGACGACCTCGACGCCCTCGCCGCGGTCGGGACCGGCGACGCCCCCTTCGTCGTGGTCGCGGCCGACGGCGACGCGGTCGACGCGGGCGACGCCGTCGGCGCCGTCACCGACGAGTTCGGCGGGGGCGGCGGGGGCGGCCCGACGTTCGCGCAGGGCGGCGGGCTCGACGCCGACCCCGAGGCCGTCGCGGCGTGGCTCCGCGAGCGATGACCGGCAAGCTGGGCCCCGAGGCGCTGGCGGCGGCGCTCGCGGCGACCGGCGCCGACGACCCCGCAGTCGCGCAGGGTCCCGCCTACGGCGAGGACGCGGCCGCGATCGACCTGACCGGCGCCGGCGAGACGCTCGTCGTCGCGGCCGACCCCCTCTCGCTGGCCGCGGAGTCGGTCGGGACGCTCGCCGTCCACGTCGCCTGTAACGACGTCGCCGCGAGCGGCGCGGACCCCCGGTGGCTCACGCACACGCTGTTCCTGCCGGACGACGACCCAGACCGGCTTCGGGCGGTCGTCGACCAGGTCGACGCGACGGCGCGCGACCTCGGCTGCGCGGTCGTCGGGGGCCACACCGAGGTGCTCGACGCGCTCGCCCGCCCGCTCTGCGCGATGACGGCGATGGGGACGACGGACCGCTTCGTGTCGAGCGGGGGCGCCGAGCCCGGCGACCGGCTCCTGCTCACGAAGGGCGCGGGGATCGAGGCGACCGCGATCCTCGCGACCGACTTCCGCGAGGCGTGCCGCGAGGCGGGCGTCCCGCCCGCCACGCTCGACGCGGCCGCGGAGTTCCTCGGCGAGGTGAGCGTCGTGCCCGACGCGGCGGCGGTCCGCGACGCCGCGACCGCGCTCCACGACCCGACCGAGGGCGGCGTGGCGACCGCGCTCGTCGAAGCGGCGGCCGCGAGCGAGGCCGTCTTCGCCGTCGACCGCGATTCCGTCCCGGTCCGGCCCGAGACGCGGGCCTGCTGTGACGCGCTCGGCGTCGACCCGCTCGCGACGTTCGGCTCCGGCGCGCTGCTGGCGGCCGTCCCGCCGGAGCGCGTCGACGAGGCGCTCGACGCGCTCGACGCGGCCGAGATCGAGGGGGCCGCGATCGGTCGCGTCGAGTCCCCCGCCGACGAGCCGGCCGCGGGGACCGTCCGGATCGACGGCGAGCCCCTCGCCGAACCGCCGCGAGACGAGCTGTACCCGCTCTGGGAGGCGCGCGACGCGGGGGCGTAGCGGTCGGCGGCGGTCGCCCGCCTCCCACGGCCGGACCCCCCGCCGATCGCGCACCTTTTTCGGTGAGGGACCGAAGTCGGTGACATGACCGGAGCACGCGTCGGATCGGCGCTCACCGACGAGCAGGCGGCCGTCCGCGACCTCGTCGCGGAGTTCGCGGCCGAGGAGGTCCGCCCGACCGCGGCCGAGGCGGACGAGACGGAGACGTTCCCGGAGGAGGTGTGGGACGGGCTCGCGGAGCTGGGCCTGACCGGCCTCACCGTCCCGGAGGAGTACGGCGGCTTCGGCGCCGACGAGACGACCTACGCGGTCGCCAACGAGGCGCTGGCGCACGGGTCGCTCGCGGTCGCCACCGCGCTGTCCGTCCACTGCCTCGCGACCTCCTGTATCGCCGAGTTCGGCACGGAGGCGCAGCGCGAGGCGTGGCTCCCGGAGATGGCGGAGACGGGCCGCCCGGTCGGGATGTTCTGCCTCTCCGAGCCGCACGCGGGGTCGAACCCGGCGCAGATGTCGACGACCGCGACGTACGATCCCGAGGCCGACGAGTACGCGCTGAACGGCGAGAAGCAGTGGATCACGAACGGGAAGCGGGGCGGGGTCGCGGTCGTCTTCGCCAAGGTCGTCGACGACGAGCGCGACTCCGACGACGACGCCGTCACGCAGTTCCTCGTTCCCGCCGACGCCGACGGGTTCGAGGTCGGCAAGAAGGAGGAAAAGCTGGGGCTCCGCGCCTCGGACACGACCGGGATCACCTTCGACGACTGCCGGATCCCCGCCGAGAACCGGCTCACCGAGCCGGGGAAGGGGCTCTCCGCGGCCTTCCGGACGCTCACAGAGGGGCGGATCGGCATCGCGGCGCAGGCGGTCGGCGTCGCGCAGGCCGCGCTCGACGAGGCGAAGTCGTACGCCGAGGAGCGCGAGCAGTTCGACCGCCCGATCGGCGACATTCAGACGATCCGGCACAAGCTCGCGGAGATGTCGACCGACGTGTCGGCCGCGCGGCTGCTCGTCCGCGAGGCCTGCCGGCAGGCGGAGGCGGGCGAGGACTACCGCGTCGCCGCCTCGAAGGCGAAGTACCGCGCGAGCGAGGCCGCGATGTCGGTGACGAACGAGGCGGTCCAGGTCCACGGCGGCTACGGCTACACGACCGAGTTCGACGTCGAGCGCCTCTACCGCGACGCGAAGATCACCGAGATATACGAGGGGACGACCGAGATCCAGAAGACGATCATCGCCCGCGGGGTGTTCGGGGAGTGAGCGCGGTCGACTCGCGGCTCGCCGGCTACGACGCGGTCGTCTACGACCTCGACGGCACGCTCGTCGAGCTCGCGGTCGACTGGGACGCGGTCGCGGAGGCGGTCCTCGACGTGTACGCCGAGCGCGCGCTGATCCCTCCGACCGAGGAGCTGTGGGGGTTACTCGGCGCGGCCGACGACTACGGGATCCGGGAGGCCGTCGAGGAGGCGATCGCGCTCCACGAGCGCGCCGGCGCCCGCGAGTCGACCCGGCTCCCGCTCGGCGACCGGCTCGCGGCCGGCGGCCCGGAGGGCGCGGTCGGCTCGCCGCCCAGCGCCGGCGTCTGCTCGCTCAACTGCGAGGAGGCGTGTCGGATCGCGGTCGAGACGCACGGGATCGCCGACGCGATCGCCGGGGACGCCGTCGTCGGCCGCGACACCGTCGGGAGCCACAAGCCGGACCCGGCGTCCCTGCTCGCGGCGATCGACCGGCTCGGCGCCGCCCCGGAGGACGCGCTGTTCGTCGGCGACTCGCGGCGGGACGCGGTCGCCGCCGAGCGGGGCGGCGTCGACTTCGCGTGGGCCGCGGACTTGCTCGCCGAGTAGCGGCACGGATCGTCGCACCGCGGGGCCGGCGCGCGTCGCCCCGACTCACCCAGTCTCGCCGTCGTCATCTCTCTCTTCCGTTTCGCCGTCCTCACTGCCTGCTTCGGGCCCGGCGTCGTCGCCGCCTGCTTCGGGCTCGGCGTCGTCGTCGGCCGATCCGCCGTCGCCGGCGTCGTTCCGCCTCGCGTACACCGCGACGGCGACCGCGGTGACGAACCAGATGGGGGCGCCGACCCGGACCGCGAACGCGGCCCGCGCGCCCCACGACTCCAGCGCGACGGTCGTCGACAGCAGGGCCACGACGGGGGCGCCGACGAGGATGGTGACGACGAACGTCGTCTGCATCACCCACGCGTAGTCGATCCCCTCGTACTCGGCCCGCTCGACTGGTTGCACGCCACGGGCTCGGCGGCGGAGCGGCAAATCGGTGGCGGTCGGTCGGGGCGCCGACGCGTCCGGCGGCGACGGCGCGGCCGACTCGCTGTCCGGTTCCCGACGATTTTAGGGCGGTGCGCGGCCGACTCCGAGGCATGACCACGACGCGGGGACTCCGGGACGCCGAGGATCCGATCACGATGCTCACCGCCTACGACGCCCCGACGGCGGCGATCGTCGACGAGGCCGGGATCGACGTCGTCCTCGTCGGTGACAGCATGGGCAACGCCGCCCTGGGCTACGACTCCACGCTCCCCGTGACGTTCGACGAGGTCGCGAGCCGCACCGCGGCGGTCGCGCGCGCGACCGACGACGCCCTCGTCGTCGCCGACATGCCGTTCCTCTCCTTCGGCGTCGACGAGGCCGAGTCGGTCCGGAACGCCGGCCGCCTGCTGAAGGAGGCGAACGCGGACGCGGTGAAGATCGAGAGCGGCCCCCACACCGTCGAGACGACCCGCCGGATGACCGAGGTCGGGATCCCGGTGATGGCGCACCTCGGCCTGACGCCCCAGCACGTGAACCGGCTCGGCGGCTACACCCGGCAGGGGACCGAGCAGGACGCCGCCGAGGAGATAATCGAGCTGGCGGGCGGGCACGCCGACGCGGGGGCGTTCGCGCTCGTGTTGGAGCACGTCCCCGCGAACCTCGCGGGCGCGGTGACCGAGGCGCTCGACATCCCGACGATCGGCATCGGTGCGGGCTCCGACTGCGACGGGCAGGTGCTCGTGATCAACGACGCGGTCGGCCTCGGCGAGTGGTCGCCGCCGTTCGCGAAGCAGTTCGGCGACGTGCGCGGCGAGATGGTCGGCGCCGTCGAGGCGTACCGGGAGGCCGTGACGAGCGGCGAGTTCCCGGCCGAAGAGCACTCGCACGTCGAGGAGGATCTCGGGGACCTGTACTGAGCCGGCTCGCTCGACCGCGGCTCAGACGGGGAGGAACCCGAGCGCCGCCGGCAGGTCGCTCGGGTCCATCTGCGTGACCGTGACGTAGAGGACGGTGAAGATCACGGCGTTGTGGAGGCCGTGGAGCAGCGCCGGGACCACGAGGTTCTCCGTGTACTCGTACACCGCGCCGAACACGAGGCTCGGCACGAACAGGATGGCGACGGTCGTGAGCCGGGCCGAGAGCCCGCCGGTCAGCGCCATCACGTGGATGGTCGCGAAGATGGCGGCCGAGAGCAGGATCGACGGCGCCGCCGGCAGCGACTCGCGGAGCCGCCCCTGGACGACGCCGCGGTAGAGGATCTCCTCGCAGGGGCCGATGACGAGGAACGACGCGGCGACGAACAGCGGGATGATCGCCGGGTTCCCCATCGCCAGCTCCGCGCTCTGGTTCGCAGCCGTCTCCGTCCCGAGCAGCTGGACGATAGTCGAGACCACGAGGACCAAGATTAAGATTACGACCCAGCTGCCGAGGACGATCCCGAGCTCCTTGAGGCTCGGCACCCGGACGCCGAGGTACGAGACGATCCCACGCCGGTCGAGGCCGCGCCACGCGAGGTACCCCACCGCGAGCCCGCCGAAGGCGACGTACTGGCCGAGTATCAGCGTGAGCACGACGCTCGCGACCAGCGAGAGCCCGCCGGCCGCGGCGTCGATCGCGAAGACCGCGACGCCGCTCGCGAGCGCGATCACGGGGCCGAGGACGCCGAGAAGCAGGGCGGTCGCGACCGCGACGGCCGGCGACCCGCCGGCGTCCCCCGGGCCGCCCGCGTCGTCGGCGACGGGGTCGGGGTCGACGTCGTCGAACTCGTCGTGAACCCCGCCGTCCGGGGACGCGTCGCGGCTGGAGGGATCTGTCATCGCCCGGAGTAGGCGGCGCTCGGCAAAATGGTTGTCCGTGTCGGAAGCGTCGCGGACGGTCGCCTCGCCGGCGTCCGCGCGCCGGTCACCGGCGGAGCAGCTCGTACCACAGCACCGCAGTGACGGCCCGGCCGTCGCGCAGCCCGTCGTCGACGACCGCGGCGAGCAGGTCGTCGTACGGCACCGTCTCGACCGAGATCGACTCGTTGTGGTCCAGGTCGCGGTCGGCGGTCGGCTCGCAGCCGGTCGCCAGCACGTGGTGGTGAACCGCGTTCGCCATCCCGTTCGTCGGCTCGACGGTCGTCAGCCGCTCGAACGAGTCGGCCTCGTACCCGGTCTCCTCGGCCAGCTCGCGGGCCGCGGCGCGCTCCACCGCCTCGTCGGTGACGCCGCCGTCCGCGCCCCCGTCTCCGTCTTCGGGCTCCATCGTCCCCGCGGGGATTCCGCGGTTCACGCGCCCGACGGCCTGCCGCCACTCGTCGATGACGACGGCGTCGCCGTCGGGCGTCAGCGGCAGCACCACGACCGCCGGCGGCTCGTCGACGTAGTGGAACCCGTCGGTCTCGCCGTCCGGGAACCGCACCTCGTCGCGCCGCACGTCGAAGCCGGGGCAGGTGTAGTCGACGGCCGAGCCGAGCGTCTCCCACGCGAGGTCGTCGGGGTCGTCCATGGTCGCGGTCGTCGCTCGGCGCGTAAATACCCGGCCGTCGCGCGGTCCCGGACGCACCGACTCGGGCTCCGTCGCGCGCCCCGGACGCGCGCTCCCGCCGCCCGTCACGCGTCTCGGACGCGCCCGACGACGAGGCGGCCCGCCGTCCCGGCGGCCCAGCCGAGGGTGCCCGCCGCGAGCGCGGCGGCCCCGATCACGGTGAGGCCGTCGACCGCGAGGAGGGCGACGACCCGCTCGCCGAGCGAGCGCCCGGAGAGCCCCAGCAGGTAGTGGTCGACGCGGTGGCCGAGGAGCGCGGCGACGGCGGCCGCCCACGAGGCGACCAGTCCGCTCCGCCGGACCGCGAGCGCCGCGGCCGCGAGCAGGCCGACGGCGGTCGCGTCCCCGGCGACGAGGATCACTCCGCCCGCGACCTCGAAGACGCCGACCGCGTAGGCGACGAAGACGAGCGCGAAACAAAGCGGCGGCGCGGCGAGCCGCGGGTCGGGTCGCGGGCGGTCGCGGTCGGAGCCGAAGAGGAGCGCGCGCGGGGTGGGCATGCGCGACCGATCTCCGTCGCGGCCGAAAAACCTTAGCGCGCCGGCGGCGGTCGCTCGGGGCGCTCAGCCCCAGTCGCCGAGCGACGCCTGTCCCTCGTCGGCGTCTCGGCGGTCGCGCTCGGCGGTCGGCTCCTCCCCGTCGCCCCGGTCCGGCGGGCCGTCGACCCAGTCGGTGAGCTTGCCGCCGTCGCCCGCCCCGCCGCGCTCGCGACCGCTCCGTCGCTCGGAGTCGCCCCGGCGCTCGCGCCCGCCCCGGCGCTCGCGATCGCCGTCGTCCCCCGCCGCCTCGAACCCGCCGAGCGTCGCCTGATCGGTCTCAGCGAAGTCGAGCTTGGAGACGCGGACGCCCAGCTTGCGGACCCGCGTCTCGTCGAACTCGCCGAGGAGGTCGAGCGCCACCTCCTCGACGAGGTCCGGGTCGTCGACGGGCCCGGGGAGGCTCCGCGCTCGGGTGTTCACGTCGAAGGGGGGCTCGACCGCCTTGATCCCGATGGTGCGGTAGAGGCAGCCGCGCTCGCGGGCGCGGCGGGCCACGTCCGCGGCGAGCGCCGTCACGGTCTCGTGCTTCGTCGCCTCGTCGGCGGTCGTCGGCAGCGCCGACTCGCGCGAGAGGCTCTTCGGGAGGCCGGTCGGCGTCACCTCGCGGTCGTCGTCGCCCGCGGCGCGCCGGGAGAGTTCCGGGCCGCGCTCGCCGAGTTCCTCGGCGAGGCGGTCGCGGTCGGCGGCCGCGAGGTCGCCCGCGGTCTCGATCCCGAGGTCCGCCAGCGTCTCCTCGGTCACGGGACCGACGCCGTGGACGTCGGCCGTCGGCAGCGGCGCGAGGAACTCGGCGACCGACCCCGGCGGTACGACGACGAGGCCGTCGGGCTTGTCGGCGTCGCTGGCGACCTTCGCGGCCGACATGTTCGGCGCGACGCCGACGCTCGCCGGCACGCCCGCCTCGCGCTCGATCCGGTCTTTCACGTGGCGGGCGTACCCCTCGGCGAGCGTCCGCGCCTCGCTCGGCCCCGCGGCGCCGCTCGGCGGCGGGTCGTCCGGGTCGTCGCCCGCGACCGCCCACGAGGTCCGGTCGGTGACGTCGAGGTACGCCTCGTCGATGCTCACCTCGCGGCGGGTGTCGGCGCAGTCGCGGAGCACCGCCTTCACCTCGCTCGCGACCTCCTCGTAGAAGTCGAGGTCGACGGGGAGGTACCGGCCGGTCTCGGCCGGGTCCGGCGCGTCCGGGTCGTCGGGGTCGGCGTCGGCGCGACGGGGAAGCAGCTCCAGGGCCTCCGAGATCGGCATCGCGCTGTCGACGCCGAACGCGCGGGCCTCGTAGCTCGCGGTCGCGACCGCGCCGATCGACTCGCCCGGCTCGTACCCCATCCCGACCACGACGGGCTCGCCCGCGAGGTCGGGGTGCCGCAGCCGCTCGCAGGAGGCGTAAAAGCAGTCCATGTCGACGTGACAGACGACGCGGTCCGCGCCGTCGTCCCCGTCGTCGCCGGCGCCCGGGAGCGTCTCCCCGGCGACGGGCGTCCCGCCGGTCATCGCGTTCGGCTCCGCGCTCCGCGGACTTAAGAATCAGCCACGCGCGCCGGAAGTGGACGCCGCCCCCGCCTGAGCGGGCCCGGATCCAGATCCGATAGCCGGGGCGGTAGTCGTTTATTACGCACGGCCCTAACGTCGCGTATGCCCAGAGCGATCGACGTGCTACACGTCGACGACGACCCCTCGGTCCTCGACCTCACGGAGGCGTACTTCGAGCGCGAGCTCGACGCGGTCTCGGTGACGAGCGTGACCGACCCGGAGGAGGCGTTAGACCGACTCGGCGAGGGCGCCTTCGACTGCGTCGTCAGCGACTACGACATGCCCGCGATGGACGGGCTGGAGTTCTTCGACACCCTCCGCGATCGCCACCAGAAGGTCCCCTTCGTGTTGTACACCGGCAAGGGGAGCGAAGAGATCGCGAGCCAGGCGCTCAACGCCGGCGTCACCGGCTACTTCCAGAAGGGCGGTCCCGAGCAGCTCCGCCGGCTCGCGAACCGCGTCGACCAGGCGGTCGAGGAGCACCGGACGAAGGAGATCGCCGACCGCTACTCGACGGTCATCGAGGCGCTCGGCTACCCGGTCTACGTCGTCGACGAGACCGGCGAGTTCCGGTTCGTCAACGAGCCGTTCGCCGAGCTCACCGGGTACGACCGCGAGGAGATCATCGGCGAGACGCCCGGGTTCATCAAGGACGACGCCGCGGTTCAGGAGGCGGAAGACCGGCTCGGAACGATCCTCTCGTCCGACGGGCCCGACGTCCAGCACTTCGGCGTCGACATCGTCCCCAAGGAGGGCGAGCCGATCCCCTGCCGGGACCACATGGCGGCGCTCCCGTACGAGGGCGAGTCGTTCGACGGCAGCGTCGGCATCCTCCGCGACGTGTCCGACGAGCGCGAGCGCCGCGAGGAACTGGAGACGAAGACCCGCGCGCTCGACGAGGCGCCCGTCGGGATCACCATCACGGACCCCGAACAGGAGGACAACCCGATGGTGTACGTCAACGACCGCTTCGTCGAGATGACGGGGTACGACCGCGAGGAGTCGATCGGGGTCAACTGCCGGTTCCTTCAGGGGCCGGACACCAAGGAAGCGTCGGTTCAGGAGCTCCGCGAGGCGATCGACGCCGAGGAGTCGACGAGCGTCGAGCTGTTGAACTACCGGAAGGACGGGACGGAGTTCTGGAACCGCGTGAGCATCGCCCCGATCAGCGACGCGGACGGCACCGTGACGCACTGGGTCGGCTTCCAGGAGGACATCACGGAGTTCAAGGAGCGCGAGGCGGCGCTCGAACGGCAGAACGACCGGCTCGACTCCTTCGCGAGCATCGTCTCGCACGACCTTCGGAACCCCCTCAACGTCGCGCAGGGGCGCGTCGAGCTGGCCCGCGAGGTGTCGGACGACGCCGCGAACCTCGACGCCGCGCTCGACGCGCTCGAACGGATGGAGTCGATCGTCGAGCGCACGCTCACCCTCGCGCGGGAGGGGGAGACGGTCGGCGACCCGGAACACGTCGACCTCGCGGACGTCGTCGCCGACAGCTGGTCGACCGTCGACACCGCCGACGCGACGCTCTCCGTCGAGACGGAGCGCGAGGTGCTCGCCGACCCCGACCGGCTCCGGAACCTCTTCGAGAACCTGATTCGCAACGCGGTCGACCACGTCGGCGGGGACGTCTCGATCCGCGTCGGCGACCTCTCCGACGGCTTCTACGTCGAGGACGACGGGCCGGGGATCGACTCCGCAGTCGCCGACTCCCTCTTCGAGCCCGGCGAGAGCGACTCCGGGGGAAACACCGGGTTCGGACTCGCGATCGTCCAGGAGATCGCCACCGCGCACGGCTGGACCGTCGACGCGACGACCGGCGCGGACGGCGGCGCGCGGTTCGAGGTCCGCGGGGTCGACAAGCGGACGCCCGCGACGGCCTGAGCGCTGTCCGGCCCTCTGCCCCGCCACTCCGCCCCGGGCGACCGCCGACCCGCCCGAAAGCGGATCGACTCCCCCCGTTCACAAGCGCCTTTATCCTCCGTTCCGAACTCGGAGTGAATGGGGTCGCTCACCGACATCGCCGAGACCGACCGGCGCGTGATCGTGCTGGCGCTCGCGCGGATGGTCGGCGCGGCCGGGAACTCCTTCCTCATCGTCGTCCTCCCGCTGTACATCACGAGCGACGTGGTCGACATCGAGGGGCTCCTCGGCGCGGAGATCGGGGTCGGCGCCGCCGCGGTCACGCTGACCGAGCCGCTGCTCATCGGGATCGTCCTCTCGCTTTTCGGCTTCCTCAACAGCCTCTCGCAGCCGTTCACCGGGCGGCTGTCCGACCGGGTCGGCAGGAGACGCCCCTTCGTCCTCGCCGGTATCCTCCTCCTCGGGACCGCGAGCGGGCTGTACACGGTCGCGACGAGCTATCCCGTGCTGGTCGCGCTGCGCGCGGTCCAGGGGCTCGGCGCGGCGCTCATCATCCCCGCGACGGTCGCCCTCGTGAACGAGTACGCCGCGAGCGACACCGACCGCGGCGGGAACTTCGGCGTGTACAACACCTTCCGCCTCATCGGCTTCGGCTTCGGGCCCGTCCTCGCGGGCGCCGTCGTCGAGGCCGGGCCGTACGACCTCTCGGCGGTCGGGCTCCCGGTCCTCGACGGCTTCGACGCGGCGTTCGTCGCGGCCTGCGCCGGGGCGTACCTCAGCTTCACGCTCGTGTTCTTCCTCGTCCGCGACGCCGACGTCGAGGCCGAGGCGGGCGACGACGTGTCGATCCGGGTCCGCGGCGAGGACCGCCTGCTCGACCCCGTGTTCACGCTGGGGCTCGCGACCGTCGCCATGGGCGCGTGTATCGCGCTGTTCGCGACGCTCCAGAACCAGGTGAACGTCCGCTTGGACCAGGCGCCGATCTGGTTCGGCGCCCAGTTCGCGGCCGTGACGATCGCCAACGTGATCTTCCAGGTCCCGGTGGGACGCGCCAGCGACCGGATCGGCCGCCGGCCGTTCCTGCTCGCCGGGTTCGTCCTCCTCGTCCCGACCACCCTCCTCCAGGGGATCGTGACGGAGCCGGCGCTGATGATGCTCATCCGCCTCGGGCAGGGGATCGCGGTCGCGTGCGTGTTCGCGCCGTCGCTCGCGCTCGCCGGTGACCTCGCCCGCGAGGGCGAGTCGGGGACGACCCTCTCCGTGCTCACCATGGGCTTCGGCTTCGGCGTCGCCCTGGGGCCCCTCGCCTCCGGCTGGCTCTACGGCTTCGGCTTCGTCGTCCCGTTCGCGGTCGGGGCCGCGGCCGCCGCGCTCGGCCTCGTCGCGGTGTTCACGCAGGTCGAGGAGACGCTCGACGTCGGCGACGAGCCGAGCGCCGCGGCGGGCGCGGACTGAGCGGGGGAGAGGGTGGACTGAGCGAGCGCCGGGGCGACCCCCAGCGGTTTTAGTCGGTCGCGGCCGAACCGCTCGGCGTGTCGAGCGACCGCCTCCGCTGCGTCGAGTGCCGCGAGCCGATCCCCGCCGACGCGCGGATCTGCCCGCACTGCCGGACCATCCAGCCCTCCCCGCTGCTGGACGTGGGCGTCGTCGTCGCCGGCGTGTTCGCGCTGCTGTTCGGCGTCGTCCTAACGGTGATGACCGTCGGGACCAGCCGCCTCCTCGGGTTCGTCCTGCTCGTCGTCGGCTTCGGGCTGGCCGTCGGCGGCTACACGCGCTACCTCGACCGACAGGCCGCGAGTCGGGCGCGGTGACGGCGGGTCGCGCCTCGGGTCGCGCGCTTCCCGTCGCCGCGGCTACGACAATTTAAGTACCAGCGCGCGCCACTTCACGGACATGCTCACCCCACTCAACGGCGGTCTGGTCCTCGCGGGGCTGGCGCTCGCGTTCGTCGGCGCGGCGGTCTCCGTCTACGCGGTGACGCTGACGGGGCTGCTCGTCGGCGCCGGCGCCGGCTACCTGTTCGCGCCGAACGTGGTCGGGCTCGTCGCGGTCGACGGCGCGGTCCTGACCGCCGGCGCGGTCGCGGTCGGCGGCCTCCTCGGCGGCTTCCTCGCGTACGCCGGGCTCTCGTTCGCGGTGCTGGGAATCGGCGCCGTGGTCGGCGGGTTCGCCGGGCGGTTCGCGGTGGGTCCGTTCTACGCGACCGACGCGGCGGGGCTCGAGGGGACGGCGCTGCTCGTCGGCGCGACGCTGGCCGGCGTCGCGGTCGGCGCGCTGTTCGGGTTCGTCCTCACGCGGACGACGCTCGTGGTCTCGACGGCGCTCATCGGCGCGGCGTTCGCCTCCCGGTCGCTCACGCCGGCGAGCTTCGAGACCGCCGCCGCGGAGACGACCGTCGAGCCCCTCCTCTTCGACCTCTCCGCGCCCGCGTTCCTCGCGGTGTTCGCCCTCGGGACGCTCTCGCAGCTCGGACTCTTCCGGTTCGGCTACGTGACGAAGCTCGTCGGGCTGCTGCCCGGCGCGCGCCGGTGGACGGCCGACGACGACCGCGACGGCGGCGCGAAGGGCGCGTAGCGCCCTTCGGGAACTGATCTCCGACTACTCGTACTCGTAGAAGCCGCGGCCGGTCTTCTTGCCGAGGTCGCCCGCCTCGACCTTGCGCTTGAGGAGGTACGCCGGCTTGTAGCGGTCGCCGAGCTCGTCGTGGAGCGTCTCGCTGGCGTCGAGCGCCACGTCGAGGCCGATGTGGTCGGCGAGTTCGAGCGGGCCCATCGGGACGTTCGTGCCGAGCTTCATCCCGCGGTCGATGTCGGCCTTGTCGGCGACCCCCTCGTCGTACGCGCGGATCCCTTCGTTGATCCACGGCATCAGGATCCGGTTGGTGACGAAGCCGGGCTTGTCGTCGGCCTCCCACGTCTCCTTGCCGAGGTCCTCGGCGAAGGCGTGCGCGAAGTCGACGACCGCGGGGTCGGTGCGTTCGCCGACGACGACCTCGACGCCGTCCATGATCGGGACGGGGTTCATGAAGTGGAGGCCGACCACGTCGCTCGCGCGGTCGGTCGCGCTCGCGATGGTGGTGATAGACAGCGTGGAGGTGTTCGTCGCGAGGACGACGCCGTCGTCGGTGACGCGGTCGAGGTCGCCGAACACGTCGCGTTTCACGTCGAGGTCCTCGATCACGGCCTCGATAACGAGGTCGGCGGCCGCGAGGTCGTCGAGGTCGGTCGTGCCGGTGATTCGGTCGCGGATCGCGTCCGGCTCTTCGTCGAGCGCGTCCTTCGCGGCCAGCCGGTCGAGGCTGTCCTCCACGCTGTCGAGGCCGCGCTCGACGTACTCCGCCTCCACGTCGCGCATCACCACGTCGTAGCCCGCGGTCGCCGCGACCTGCGCGATCCCGTTGCCCATCGTCCCGGCCCCCACGACACCGATCGCGTCGACCTCAGAGAGTGACGGCATGCCATGTCCAACCCCCGCGCGGATCGTAAGTATTGCGGAGGCGACGCGGCTCCGCGTCCCGGCCGCGGCGACACGTCACGGACGCGTTACGGTCCCGCTAATTATCATTCAGCGTCGTCGTCGGGGGAAGATTCTTAAGAACGTCCGCTAAGTTTAAATCGAGATGAACGACGAGGCCGCGGACCGCGGGCGCGAAGAACTCGTCGACCTCAAGTGGATCGGGCCGGCGACCGAGAGGGTTCTCTCGGATGCCGACCTGACCGCCGCCACACTCCGAGAGAAAGGCGTCTCGTACCGCGGCCTCGTCGACGCCGGCGTGAACCCCGGCGTCGCGGCGAAGATCCGTCGCGAGCACTCCCTGTCGTGGTCGTTCGAGGCCGGCGACGGACTCGACCGCCGCTCATCGCAGGTCCGCGGACTCGGCAGCGAGGAAGCGGCTTGGGTGGCCGCCAGCGCCGGCGACTGGGCGTCCGACGGCTCCGAACCGGTCGACCCCGAACCGGACGACGCGGGCGACGGTGCGGACTCGACTACGGGCGACTGGGAGGCAACCGGCGACTGGCCGTCGGTCGGTGGCGCTGCCGACGCTCCCCCGAGCGACGACGACGCGCTCGACGACGCCGCGGCGGCCGACGGAAGCGGTGACCCCGCCGCGGCCGAGGCGGCGTGGCGCAAGCGGTCAGCGCCGACGCCGCTGTCGACGCTCTCGGCGGTCGCCGACGACGGGAACGCGGTCGACTTACTGGCGGACGCCGGGATCAACTCCGTCCGGAGCCTCGCAGCGGCGGATCCCGACCGCGTCGCCGACGTGTTAGCGCTCGACCCTGACCGTGTCAACCGCTGGCACGCAGCGGCGCGCGATGCCCAACACTGACTCACCCCGCCCGCGATCCGCTGCGAAGAGTTTCAGACACCGTTCATGACGGCCAGAAATTTACTATTCCCGTAGTGTTATTGTTATCTAATATCCACGCGAAGGGGCAGTAGCGGCCTCATTTCAGCCACTCTCTCGACGGAACGGTCGCCGTTCACGGCGGTGTTCAGATAAGGTTTGAAATGTGAGGCGGTGCGTTTTCAAAGTGTTCTATGCCCGAAAACGACCGCCTCAGCGGCTGTTTAGACGAGATCAACTTAGAGTTTGTGGAGCGAGAGGCAACACCGCAGCTATTGATGAAGCTCAGTATTCAGCTTCATTTAGCAGGATTATCGCTTTCGAATACTGTTTCGTTTCTTGAGGTATTCGGTGTTGAAAGAGTTCGATCAACCGTTCATAACTGGGTTCACAAAGCCGATCTACAGCCGGAATCTGGTCGGAGCCCGAATCACGTCGCGGTCGATGAGACGGTGATTCGACTTGACGATGAACAATATTGGCTGTACGCTGCTGTCGATCCGGAAACGAACGATCTGCTCCACACACAGCTTGAGCCGACGACAAATAACGCCCTCGCGGATCGGTTTTTCGCTGATCTCCGTGACAAACACGACATAGATGACGCAACAGTTCTCGTCGATGGATCAGCTTCACTTCAGCGAGCCTGTCGCAAACACGACCTCAATTTCAGATACGAACGACATGGAAATCGGAACAGCGTCGAACGTGTCTTTCGTGGGATAAAACGTCGAACTATCTGTTTCTCAAACTGTTTCAGTAACGCCGAAGCAGAAACTGCCGACAAGTGGCTCAGATCGTTCGCTTTCGCATGGAACCAGCTTATCTGAACACTACCCCATTCACCACCGTCCTTTTTATATATGTGTGCGTATGATTAGCCCGATGCTTCCTCACGCCGCCGACGACATCTCGCGCGACGGTAAGTCGCTCATCCTCGCGTACGACCACGGGCTCGAACACGGGCCGGTCGACTTCGAGCCGAACCCGGACACGGCGGACCCGGAGCGGGTCTTCGAGCTCGCCACCCACGAGGCGGTCACCTCGCTGGCCGTCCAGAAGGGGCTCGCGGAGGCGTACTACCCCCACTACGAGGACGAGGTGAACCTCCTGTTGAAGCTCAACGGGACCTCGAACCTCTGGATGGGCGAGCCGGACAGCGCGGTCAACTGTACGGCGGAGTACGCGGCCGAGCTGGGCGCCGACGCGGTCGGGTTCACCGTCTACGGCGGGTCGAACCACGAGGTCGAGATGGCCGAGGAGTTCCGCGAGGCCCAGGAGGGCGCCCGCGCACACGACATGGCCGTCGTCATGTGGTCGTACCCGCGCGGACAGGGGCTCCGCAACGACGGGAGCCCGGACGTGATCTCGTACGGCGCGCGGCTCGGCCTGGAGCTCGGCGCCGACGTGGTGAAGGTGAAGTACCCCGGCTCCGCCGAGGCGATGGGCGACGCCGTCGAGATGGCCGGGCCGGCCGACGTGGTGATGTCCGGCGGGACGATGCGCGACGATGAGGCGTTCCTCCGGAACGTCTCGAACGCCATCGACGCGGGGGCCACCGGCATCGCCGTCGGCCGCAACGTCTTCCAGCGCGACGAGCCCGAGCGCATCCTCGACGCGCTGGAGGCCGTGATCTTCGACGAGGTCGACCCGGCCGAGGCGCTGGCGATCGCCGAGAGCGACGACTGATGGCCTCCTCCGACCCGACCGTCGCGGCCGTCTTCGACGCGGTCGCGGCGACCGCCCCCGAGATCCGCGCGGCGCTCCCCGGCCGGCGCGTCGAGAGCGGGACGGAGAACGCCTCCGGCGAGTCGGTGCTGGCGGGCGACCTGTACGCCGACGAGCTGCTCGGCGAGGCGATCACCGCGGTCGACGGCGTCGGCTCGTTCGTCAGCGAGGAGCGCGAGGAGGCGGTCGACGCGGGCGGCGCGGTCGGGGGCGGGCCGGACGACGCCTACGCCGTGGCGATCGACCCCCTCGACGGCTCGTCGAACCTGCGGTCGAACAACGCGATGGGGACCGTCGTCGGGGTGTACGACGCCCCGCTTCCCGCGCGCGGCCGAGACCTCGTCGCGGCCGGCTACGTCCTCTACGGGCCGATCACGACGATGGTCGTCGCCGACGAGGCGGGCGTCCGCGAGGAGGTCGTCGAGCGCGCGCCCGACGGCGACGGGGTCGAGCGCTCGGTCGTCGAGGGCGATCTGACGCTCCCGGCGACGCCGACCGTCTACGGGTTCGGCGGGCGCGTCCCCGACTGGCCCGCCGACTTCCGCGCGTACGCCCGGGCGGTCGAGGACGACCTGAAGCTCCGCTACGGCGGCGCGATGGTCGGTGACGTGAACCAGGTGCTCACCTACGGCGGGGTGTTCGCGTACCCCGCGCTCCGGAGCGCGCCGGAGGGGAAGCTCCGCCTCCAGTTCGAGGCGAACCCCATCGCCTACGTCATCGAGCGCGCCGGGGGGGCCTCCTCGGACGGGACCGGTTCGATCCTCGACGTCGAGCCCGAGGCGGTCCACCAGCGCACGCCGCTGTACGTCGGCAACGAGGCGCTGATCGACCGGCTAGAGGCGGCGGTCGGCGACTAGGACGGCGACCGAGGCGGCGGCTCCGCGCGGGCGGTCCCGGCGGTCCGGGCCGAATCTCGCATGGAAAACTGTTTAGGATCTACCGCAAATCTTGCGTCCATGAAAGTCCACGTCGGCGCGGCGGCGACCCCCGAGGAGGCCGAAGCGATAGCGAAGTCGCTCGCCGAACACCTCGGCGTCGACGTCGACGTCCACGTCGGCGACGGGGAGACGCCGGTCGCGAGCGCCGAGCCGTCCGAACCGAGCTACCCGCTCGACGACGACCTCGGGCCGACCGACCGCGAGCGCGACCTCCGCGCCGAGATAGCCGACATCCGCGAGGGCGGCCCGGAGAAGTACCGCGACCGGCTCTCGGAGCAGGGGAAGCTGTTCGTCCGCGACCGCCTCGACCTCTGGTTCGGCGGCGAGGGCGGGACCCGCGGCGCCGGCGACGCGGACGCGGCCGACGGCGACCCGGCGGGCGTGACGTTCGAGGACGGGAAGTTCGCCGCCTTCGACGACTGGCACCCGGACGCGCCCGCGGGCGACGACGGGGAGCGGAACGAGGCGGGCGGCGACCGCCTCCCCGGCGACGGCCTGCTGACGGGCGCCGCGGAGTTCGAGGGTCGCGACGTGCACTTCATGGCCAACGACTTCACCGTGAAGGCGGGGTCGATGGCGTCGAAGGGCGTCGAGAAGTTCCTCCGGATGCAACAGCGCGCGCTGAAGACGGGGAACCCGGTCCTCTACCTGATGGACTCCTCGGGCGGCCGGATCGACCAGCAGACCGGCTTCTTCGCCAACCGCGAGGGGATCGGGAAGTACTACTACAACCACTCGATGCTGTCCGGCGCGGTGCCGCAGATCTGCGTCCTCTACGGCCCGTGTATCGCCGGTGCCGCCTACACCCCCGTCTTCGCCGACTTCACCGTGATGGTCGAGGGGATGTCCGCGATGGCGATCGCCTCCCCGCGGATGGTCGAGATGGTCACCGGCGAGGAGATCGACTTAGACGACCTCGGCGGCCCGCGCGTCCACGCCGAGGAGTCCGGCTCCGCGGACCTCATCGCGCGCGACGAGGAGCACGCCCGCGAGCTGGTCGCCGAGCTGATCGGGTACCTCCCGGACCGGGCCGGCGAGAAGCCCCCGACGCGCGAGACGAAGCCGCCGAAGTACTCGCCCGACGGGATTGACGAGCTGATCCCCGAGGCGCCGAACCGGCCGTACGACGCCCACGACCTCCTCGACCGGATCGCCGACGCCGAGTCGGTGTTCGAGCTGAAGGAGGGGTACGGCTCGGAGATCGTCACGGCGTTCTGCCGGATCGACGGGCGGCCGGTCGGCGTCGTCGCCAACCAGCCGACGGAGCGGTCGGGCGCCATCTTCCCGGACGCGGCCGAGAAGGCGGCCGAGTTCATCTGGACCTGCGACGCCTACGAGATCCCCATACTGTACCTCTGTGATACGCCCGGCTTCATGGCCGGCTCGCAGGTCGAGAAGGACGCGATCTTAGAGAAGGGCAAGAAGATGATCTACGCCACCTCCTCGGCGACGGTGCCGAAGCAGACCGTCGTGGTCCGGAAGGCGTACGGCGCGGGGATCTACGCGATGGGCGGGCCCGCTTACGACCCGGAGAGCGTCATCGGTCTCCCGTCCGGCGAGATCGGGATCATGGGTCCCGAGGCCGCGATCAACGCCGTCTACGCTCGGAAGCTCGCCGAGATAGACGATCCGGAGGAGCGCGCGGCCGAGGAACGGCGCCTGCGCGAGGAGTACCGCGAGGGGATCGACGTCCACCGGATGGCCAGCGAGGTCGTGATCGACGAGATCGTTCCCCCGTCCGACCTCCGCGCCGAGTTGGCCGCGCGGTTCGACTTCTACGAGGACGTTCGGAAGGACCTGCCCGACAAGAAACACGGGACGGTGCTGTGACGTGATCGACGAGGGGGCCACCGCGCCCGACTTCGCCGCGCCGGCGGTCGCGGTCGGACCGGCCGGGCGGGACGCGGTCGGCGACGGCTCCGCGGACCGCGCCGCCGTCGAACTCGCGCTGTTCCGGCTCGTCGAGGCGCACGACGCGGTCGCGCTCCTGTTCGCGCCCGCGACGTTCGTCCCGACGTGTACGGCCGAGCTCGCCGCCGTCCGCGACGCCGGCTGGGACGACCGCGACGACCTCGCCGTCGTCGCGCTCACCGGCGACTCGCTGTACGCCGCGTTCGCGTACGCCGACCGGTTCGACCTCTCATTCCCGGTCGTCGCCGACTTCCACGGCGGCGCGGCCGAGTCGTACGACCTGCTCGCCGACTCGTGGGAGGGCCACTCGGACGTCCCGCGCCGCGCGGCGGTCGTGGTCGACGGCGACTGGACGGTCCGGTTCGCGGCGGCGGCCGACGACGCGCTCGACCGCGTCGACCCCGCGCCCGTCGAGCGCGCGACCGGGGCGCTCCGCGACCTCGGGGTCGACGCCGCGCGGCCGCGGGTGGACTACGACGGGGAGTGGTGAGCGGCGCGGGCCCGGACGCCCGCCGGCGGACGGCGTCGCCGTGGTTATTTGACGCCCCCGCGCCGAGGGGCCGGCATGGAAGCCGCCTTCGCGGAGTACCTCGACGAGTTCACGCGCCGGGACTGGGAGACGCTCGACCCGGCCGCCGTCACCAACCCGGTCCGCGTCGCGGTCGTCGGGCTCGGCTGGTTCGCCCGGGAGTGGGCGCTGCCGGGGATCGCGCGGTCGGCGTACACCGAGGCGACCGTCGTCACCGACGTCGACGCCGCCGCCGTCGAGGCGGTCGCCGCCGAGCGCGAGGCGACCGGCGTGACGCCCGACGAGTTCCGCGCCGGCGCGGTCGCGGACGCATACGACGCGGTGTACGTCGCGACGCCGAACGCGACCCACCTGGAGTACGTCGAGGCCGCCGCCGACCAGGGGAAGGCGGTCCTCTGCGAGAAGCCGCTAGAGGCGACGCCGGAGCGAGCGCGCCGGCTCGTGGCGGCGTGCCGCGACGCCGACGTGCCGCTGATGGTCGGCTACCGGATGCAGACGGATCCGGCCGTCCGGCGGCTCCGCGACCTCATCGACGCGGGCGTCGCGGGCGACGTGGTCGGCGTCCACGCGACGATGACGCAGACGATGCTCGGCGAGCTCGGCGGCGACCACGACCAGTGGCGGCTCGACCCGGACCGCTCCGGCGGCTGCGCGGTCATGGACCTGGGGGTGTACCCGATCAACACGACGCGGTTCGCGCTCCGCGAGGACCCGGTTCGCGTGTCGGGCCGCACGCGCTCGGAGCACGCGGCGTTCGCCGACGTCGACGAGCACGCGACCTTCAGGCTGGAGTTCCCCGGCGGCGTCGACGCGCAGTGCTCGGTGAGTCAGAACGCCCAGCACGCGAGCCGGCTGGAGGTCACCGGCACGGACGCCAGACTGATCTTGGACCCGGCGTTCTACGAGCGCGAGGACCGCGGCTTCGCCGTCGTCCGGGACGGCACCCGGGTCGACGTGGAGTTCGACCAGGTCCACCAGATCGAAGCGGAGTTCGCGTACTTCGGCCACCAGCTGCTCGCGGGCGAGCCGTTCCACGCCGACGGTGAGCACGCGCTCACCGACAGCCGCGCGCTCGCCGCCGTCTACGAGTCGGCCGAGACGGGCGAGCCGGTCGCGCTCGGCGACGCGGCGTAACCTCGGGCCCGCTACTGCTCGATCCCGTACACGTCGCTCGTCCAGTCACGGGCCGGGGTGTCGTACACCGGCCGATCCCGGTCGCGCCCGTCGAGCCGCCGCCGATCGGCGTCGTCCAGCTCCCAGTCCATCTCGGCGTTGGCCCGGACGTGTTCGGGAGTCGACGAGCGCGGGAGCGGGACGACGCCGCGGTCGATCGCCCACCGCACGACGACCTGCGCGGGATGCCTGTCGTACTTCTCGGCCAGTTCCGCGACGACCTCGTCGCCGAACACGTCCGTCCGCGCGAGCGGCGCCGCCGCCTCGACCACGGTGTCGGTCTCGCGGCAGTACTCGACGAGGTCCGGGCGCTGGAACCACGGGTGGAACTCGATCTGGTTCACCGCGATGGGGGCGTCCGAGATGTGGTGCGCGCAGCTGAGCTGGTACGCGCTGAAGTTCGAGACGCCGATGTCGCGGACGAGCCCGCGGTCGCGAAGCTCGGCCATCGCGCGGAGCGTCTCGCGCAGCGAGATGGCGGGGTTCGGCCAGTGGATCAGGTACAGGTCGAGGTACTCGACCCCGAGGCGGTCGAGCGACGCCTCGCACGAGGCGATCACCGACTCGTAGTTGAGGTTCTTCGCGAGCACCTTCGAGGTGAGGAACACGTCGTCGCGGTCGACGCCGCTCGCCGCGAGGGCGTCGCCGATGGCCTCCTCGTTTTTGTACCCCTCGGCCGTGTCGATGTGGCCGTAGCCCGCGTCGAGCGCCGCGCGGACGCTGTCGACGGTCTCGCGGTCGTCGAGGTCGTACGTGCCGAGTCCGAGCGCCGGTAGCTCCGCGCCGCTCGGGAGCGTCTTCGTTGGAACGGTCACGCGACAGGGGTTCGCCGGATCGCCGATTGAAACTACCGGTCGGGGAACGCTCCCCGATCAAAAGATGCTGTGGCGCGCGCCCGTGAGCGCCCGCCGGGCGCGAGCGGCGCGTGCGAGGGAGTCGGCCGACCGGAGGGAGGCCGACGAGGCTGGGGAGGCGCGAGGTGCGGCTGCCGTGCGAGGCGGGGCGGACTCAAAGGGGCAGCCGCGAGGCGGGCTGAGGCGACGTAAGCACCACAGCGAGTGAACGGAGTGAACGAGCGAGGAGCGCAGCGAGAGTCAGCCCGCCTCGCGGCTGGGGCTTTGGAAGTGTTCGCCACCGCTCAGTCGTCCGGTTACTGGCTACTGATAGCGTTCAAATCTCTCTCGGTGATTTTGCTCACTTCGTTCGCAAAATGCACCGGCCGAGACTCCCGCGAGCGCAGCGAGCGGGAGTCAGGCCGGGGCACGACTGAAAGGAGTGCACCGGCCGAGATTTGAACTCGGGTTGCAACCATGGCAAGGTTGCGTGATACCACTACACTACCGGTGCGTGCTTCGCATCCGATTGTAGCCCGGGTCGGAGATATAAGGGTTCCGAACGAGCGCCGGCGGAAGGGTCATCGGCGTCGCGCCCCCACGTCGATCCGAACTCGAACGATGCCCGACTCTTCCGACCGCATCGACAGACGCACCGCCCTCCGCGCGGCCGGCGGGCTCACCGGCGCCGCCGCCCTCCAGACGCTCTCGGGCTGTCTCGGCGACGGAACCGGAAGCGGCCCCAACGACGACGGGAGCGACGCCCCCGACGAGGACCCTCTGCCGGACGACGGCGGCGACGTGGACTACGACGTCGAACATGTCGCCGAGGGGTTCGAGAACCCGTGGGGGCTCGCGTTCCTGCCCGGCGACGGTCGCCTGCTCGTCACCGAGCGCCCGGGGCGGCTCTCGCTCGTCGACCCCGCTGACGGGACGATGGAGTCGATCGCGGGCGCGCCCGAGGTGTTCGCGGCGGGACAGGGCGGCCTGCTCGACGTCGCGGTCCACCCCGACTACCCCGCCGACCCGCGCGTGTACCTGACGTACTCGGCGCGCGCCGCGGACAGTCCGGCCGGCGACGGCGCGGAGGGCGCGACCACTCACCTCGGCGCCGGCCGGCTCTCGCTCGACGGCGACGCGCCCGCGCTCGACGGGTTCGAGGCGCTGTTCGTCGCCGAGCCGTTCCGCGGCACGGATCTCCACTTCGGGTCGCGGGTGACGTTCGGCCCCGACGGCGCGCTGTTCGTCACCGTCGGCGACCGCCGCGACACCGACTTCGGACCGGACCACGTCTCGCAGGACCGCTCGAACGACCTGGGCGCGACGCTGCGGCTGACGCCCGACGGCGACCCCCACCCCGAGAACCCCTTCGCCGGCGACGCGGACGCCGCGGACGCGCTGTACAGCTACGGGCACCGGAACCCGCAGGCGATGGCGGTGCGGCCCGAGACGGGCGCGGTCTGGCAGTGCGAGCACGGCGAGCGCGACGGCGACGAGATCAACGTGATCGAGGCCGGCGGCAACTACGGCTGGCCGGTCGCCAGCGAGGCGTGCCGGTACGGGACCGACGATCCGGTCGCGCCGGGGCACGGCGAGCGCGACGGCGTGACCGCGCCGGTCCACTACTGGCCGTGCGGTTCCGGGGGCTTCCCGCCGAGCGGCGCGGTCTTCTACGACGGCGACGCGTTCCCAGAGTGGCGCGGGGACCTGTTCGCGGGCACGCTCGCGGCGCAGTACCTCGGGCGGTTCACCGTCGACGGCGACGGACAGGACGCGGTCGTGACCGAGCGCGAACCGCTGCTCGACGACCGGGAGTGGCGCATGCGCGCGGTCGCGGTCGAGCCCGAGACCGGGCACCTCTACGTCGCGGTCGACGCCGGCGACGCGCCGGTCGCCCGGATCGTCCCGGCGTGACCTCGACCGCTCGGGTCGTTCGGGATCGGCCCCGGTCACCGCGGTGACGGTTGGCACGATTCGGAGGCCAGATCCCGCGCCAAACCCCGTGTGAACGCGGCACAGCCCGAAATCGGGACCGCTATCCTTTTACGGTGCCGTCTGAAATCGAGGTGTACAGTCTCGCCACGATGCGTACCGAAGACGGGCTCACGATATGTGTTCCGTCTTCGCTCGTCCGGGAGGCCGAGGACGACCGCGAGGCGACTCGCAAACTCGGCTACGTCGCCCGTGCGGCGGCGGTGTTCCGGGCGGATCGGCTCGCCGTCTTCCCCGACAGGGAAGGCGAGGGTCGACGGGGCGGGGAGTACGTCCGCACCGTGCTGGGGTACGCCGCGACGCCGCCGGAGCTCCGAAAGGACCTCTGGGGGCAACGCGACGAGCTCCGGTACGTCGGCGTGCTTCCCCCGCTCCGCGTGCCGTGGCGGACCGGCTCGACCCCTAGCGGGGGAGAGTCGAAAACACAGGGACTCGTGACCGAGGTCGGACCTGAAGGCCGCGTCCGGGTCAATTCCCCGCTGCGGGAACACCCGATCTCCCTGCTCGTCCCCTCCGGAATGGAGGTCGAGCGGGGGGAGCGCGTCACCATCAGGGTCTCTTCGAGAGAACCGGTCCGCGCCCGCATCACCGGGAAGCCGGAGGTCGGCTTCCAGGTCGTGGCCGCGGACCTGTCGGAAGCGCTCGCCGGCGACGGACTGGCCGTCGCGACGTCGCGACACGGGGCGGAACTCTCCGTCTCGCGGCTCGGCGACCTCGTCTCGGACGCGCGGGAGGCCGGCGGCTACACCGTCGCCTTCGGCGCGCCCGAGCGGGGGCTTCCGGAGATGCTCGGGCTCTCGCCCGACCGCATTCGGGCGGCCGTCGCCGACGGCCGCTCGGTCGAACCCGATCCGGGGTTCGACCTCTGGCTGAACACGATCCCGGCACAAGCGAGCGAGGTCGTCCGGACGGAGGAGGCTCTGTTCGCGACCCTCGGCTCGCTCACACTCACGGAGTAAACACATGCCACAACCAAGCCGACCACGAAAAGGCTCGCTGGGCTACGGCCCGCGCACCCGCGCAGACAGCGAGGTGCCGCGCATCCGTTCGTGGCCAGACGACGACGGGGCCCCTGCGCTGCAGGGATTCGCCGGCTACAAGGCCGGGATGACCCACGTCATGATGGTCAACGACGAGGCGAACTCGCCGCGTGAAGGGATGGAGGAGGCCGTCCCCGTCACCGTCGTCGAGACGCCGCCGATGTACGCCGTCGCA
This sequence comes from Halorubrum sp. ASP1, assembly GCF_005435135.1. Lineage (NCBI taxonomy): Archaea > Methanobacteriati > Methanobacteriota > Halobacteria > Halobacteriales > Haloferacaceae > Halorubrum > Halorubrum sp. ASP1. The sequence goes on from NZ_SGUA01000003.1 coordinate 251,278, forward strand.
GTCCGAGCCTACGAGGACACGCCGTACGGACAGAAGCCGGTCGAAGAGGTCTGGGCGACCGAGTTCCACGAGGAGCTCGACCGCGCGCTCGACCTGCCGGCGGAAGACACCTTCGAGGAGAACGCCGACGAGCTGCGCGCGCTGCTCGACGACGGCGTCGTCGACGACGTGCGCGTCATCACGCACACGGCGCCCTCGGAGCTCTCGAACGTCCCCAAGAAGAAGCCCGACGTCATGGAGACGCGCGTCGGCGGCGGCTCCCTCGAGGAGCGCGCCGACTTCGCGCTGGACCTGGTCGCCGAGGGCGGCGCCCACGAGTTCGGCGACGTCTTCCGCGCCGGGCAGTACACCGACGTCTCCGGCATCACGAAGGGGAAGGGGACGCAGGGTCCCGTCAAGCGCTGGGGCGTTCAGAAGCGGAAGGGCAAACACGCCCGCCAGGGATGGCGGCGCCGGATCGGCAACCTCGGTCCGTGGAACCCCTCCCGCGTCCGCTCCACCGTGCCCCAGCAGGGCCAGACCGGCTACCACCAGCGCACCGAGCTCAACAAGCGCCTCATCGACTTCGGCGAGGGGTCGGACGCCTCCGTCGACGGCGGCTTCGTCAACTACGGCGAGGTCGACGGCGAGTACGCGCTCATCAAGGGCTCGCTGCCCGGACCGGACCAGCGTCTGCTGCGGTTCCGCCCGGCCATCCGGCCGAACGACCAGCCGCGCCTCGACCCCGAGGTCCGGTACGTTTCCACCGAATCCAACCAGGGATAACCAATGAACGCAACAGTACACGACCTGGACGGCGACGAGGCGGGCAGCATCGAGCTGCCGGCCGTCTTCGAGACCGCGTTCCGACCGGACCTCATCGGTCGCGCGGTCGGCGCCGCCCAGGCAAACCGGAAGCAGGCCTACGGGGCAGACGAGTTCGCCGGGCTGCGGACGCCCGCCGAGTCGTTCGGCTCCGGGCGCGGGCTCGCGCACGTGCCGCGACAGGAGAACGTCGCCCGCCGCGTCCCGCACGCCGTGTCGGGCCGCGCCGCGCACCCGCCGAAGGCCGAGAAGGACCAGTCGAAGCAACTGAACGACAAGGAGCGACAGCTCGCCATCCGGTCGGCCATCGCGGCCACGACCGACGCCGAGCTCGTCGCCGAGCGCGGTCACGCGTTCGACGAGGACCTCGACCTCCCGCTCGTCATGAGCGACGAGTTCGAGGACCTGAAGAAGACCCAGGAGGCCCTGGGCGTCCTCGAGGCCGTCGGCGTCGACGCCGACATCGAGCGCGCCGAGGAGGGCCGCTCCGTCCGCGCCGGACAGGGGAAGGCCCGCGGCCGCAAGTACCGCCAGCCCAAGTCCGTTCTCGTCGTCACCAGCGAGGAGCCGTCCCGCGCCGCCCGCAACCTCGCGGGCGTCGACGTCGCGACCGCTCGCGAGGTCAACGCCGAGGACCTCGCGCCGGGCGCGCATCCGGGCCGACTCACGCTGTGGACCGAAAGCGCCGTCGCGGAGGTGGCCGACCGATGAACTCGATCATCGAGCATCCGATCGTCACCGAGCAGGCGATGAACGAGATGGACTTCAACAACAAGCTGCTGTTCCTCGTCGACGTCGACGCGACCAAGCCGGAGATCACCTCCGAGGTCGCCGAGCGCTACGACGTGGGCGTCGCGAACGTCAACACGCAGGTGACGCCGCAGGGCGAGAAGAAGGCGATCGTCACCCTGTCGGAGGACGACGACGCGACCGAAATCGCCTCGCGCATCGGGGTGTTCTGAGATGGGACGACGAATCCAAGGACAACGGCGCGGACGCGGCGGCCCGACGTTCCGGGCCCCCTCGCACCGTTACAAGGCGGAACTGTCGCACAAGAAGCTCGAAGACGTGGACACGATCACCGGCGAGATCGTCGGGATCGAACACGACCCGGCCCGCTCGGCCCCCCTCGCGGAGGTCGAGTTCGAGGACGACGACCGTCGCCTCGTGCTCGCCCCGGAAGGCGTGCGCGTCGGCGAGACGATCCAGGTCGGCGTCTCGGCGGAGATCAAGCCGGGCAACACGCTCCCGCTGGCGGAGATCCCCGAGGGCGTACCCGTGTGTAACGTCGAGAGCAACCGCGGGGACGGCGGGAAGTTCGCGCGCGCCTCCGGCGTGTCCGCGACGCTTCTCACCCACGACCGCGACGTCGCGGTCGTCCAGCTCCCCAGCGGCGAAGTGAAGCGGCTCGACCCCCAGTGCCGCGCCACGATCGGCGTGGTCGCGGGCGGCGGCCGGACGGAGAAGCCCTTCGTCAAGGCCGGCAACAAGCACCACAAGATGAAAGCGCGCGGCACCAAGTACCCGCGCGTGCGCGGCGTCGCGATGAACGCCGTCGACCACCCCTTCGGTGGCGGTGGTCGCCAACACCCCGGCCAGCCGAAGTCCGTCTCGCGGGACGCCCCGCCGGGACGCAAGGTCGGTGACATCGCATCCAAGCGCACCGGACGAGGTGGCAACAAATGAGTTCAGACTACCGAACCGGCCGCGAGGGCAAGGAGTTCGCCTACCGCGGTCACTCGCTCGACGAGCTGCAGGAGATGGACGTAGAGGAGGTCGCGGAACTGCTCCCCGCACGCCAGCGGCGAAGCATCGTTCGCGGTCTCAGCACCGAACAGCAGAAGCTGCTGGAGACGGTCCGGAGCCGCGACAAGGAGACGACGGCGGACGACCCGATCCGGACGCACCTGCGCGACATGCCGGTCCTGCCGGAGTTCGTCGGCGTCACCTTCGCCGTGTACAACGGACACAGCTTCGAGCGCGTTCAGGTCGAACCCGAGATGATCGGGCACTACCTCGGTGAGTTCCACCTCACCCGAAGCACCGTCGAACACGGTCAGGCCGGCATCGGCGCGACCCGGTCCTCGAAGTTCGTGCCCCTCAAGTAACCCATGGGAATCAACTACAGCGTCGAGGCCGACCCGGAGACCACCGCCAAGGGGATGCTCCGCGACCGGCCCATCAGCGTGAAGGACAGCAAGGAGATCTCCCGAGAGATCAAAGGCGAGACGGTCGCCGACGCGGAGGAGTTCCTCCAGGAGGTCATCGACGAGGAGTCGTCCGTCCCGATGCGCCAGCACAACGCCGGCGCGGGACACCGCTCCGACGTCGACGGCTGGGACGCGGGACGGTACCCCGAGAAGGCCGCCAAGGACTTCCTCAAGCTCTTGGAGAACGTCAAGAACAACGCCGACGAACAGGGGTTCGACGGCGAGGAGATGGTCATCAAACACGTGGCCCCCCACAAGGTCGGCGAGCGACCCGGCCGGAACCCCCGCGCCGCGGGCGCGACGGAGTGGAACACCACGCTCGCGGACGTCGAACTGATCATCGAGGAGCCGGAGGCTGACAACTAATGGCTGACGAACACCAATTCATCGAGGACGGCCTTCGCCGTTCCCAGATCAACGAGTTCTTCGCGGACGAGCTCGGCCGCGCCGGCTACGGCGGGATGGACGTCGCCCAGACGCCGATGGGCACCCAGATCGTCCTGAAGGCCGAAAAGCCCGGCATGGTGATCGGGAAGGGCGGGAAGAACATCCGCAAGATCACCACCGAGCTCGAGGAGCGCTTCGACATGGACGACCCGCAGATCGACGTTCAGGAGGTCGACGAGCCCGACCTGAACGCCCAGATCGTCGCGGACCGTCTCGCGAACGCCCTCGAACGCGGCTGGTACTTCCGGAAGGCCGGTCACACCACGATCGACCGCATCATGGACGCGGGCGCGCTGGGCGCCGAGATCGTCCTGTCCGGGAAGGTCACCGGTGCGCGCTCGCGCGTCGAGAAATTCAACCGCGGCTACATCAAGCACAACGGCGAGCCCGCAGAGGAGGTCGTCGACCACGGCCAGGGCGTCGCCGTCATGAAGCTCGGGACGATCGGCGTCAACGTCAAGATCATCCCGCCGGGTGCGACGCTCCCGGACGACTTCCAGGTCCGCGAGGACGCCGAGGTCCCGGAGGTCGAGCAGGCGGCGGTCGACGCCGACGCCGACGAGGGCGTCGAGTCGCTCCTCGAAGAGGACCCCGACGAGGTCCCGGACGTGGGCGGCGACGCCGACGTCGACGTCCCCGACGAGGACCCCGCGGAGGTCATCGACGAGGAGGTCGTCGAAGAGGTCGTCGAGGAGACCCAGGAGACGGCCGCCGAGGCGACCGACGTCGCCGCGGAGGAACCGGTCGACGAGGACGTCGACGCCGACGAGCTCGACGACCTCGACGAAGAGATCGAGTCCGAGGCGGCCGACCTCGTCGCGGAGATGGAGGCGGCCGACGAGGAAGACGAGGGGGACGAGTAAATGGCGATCCTCTACACCGACGAGATCCGCGACATGACCGCGGCGGAGCGGCAGGTCGAACTCGAGGAGCTCGAGACCGAGCTGCTCAACTCGAAGGCGCAGCGGGCGGCCGGCGGCATGCCGGAGAGCCCGGGCCGCGTCAACGAGCTGAAGAAGACCATCGCGCGGATCAAGACGATCCAGGCGGAAGAAGGCGACTTCGACGACGAGGAACAGTAAGATGATCTCCCCCGACACGCTCGTTCGACACGAGCTCGTCGGCCTCCCGGTTCGGGTGGTCGACGCCGACAGCGACGCCCACGTGGGCATCGCGGGTCGCGTGCTCGACGAGACGTTCGGCACCCTCGTGGTCCGGACGGGGTCGGGGGACAAGCGCGTGCCCAAGTCGGGCGCGACGTTCGAGTTCGGCGTCGTCGAGACGCCGACCGCTCGCACAGATGAAGCCGCCGGCGACGGAGGGTCGCCGGGGTCCGCGTCCCAACTCGGGTCGGATACTACGGGGGTCCGCCCCCGTCAGTCTGGCCCGTCCGGGTCCGAAAGCGCCGTCGACGGTGACGGCGCGGGCCCGGCGAGCCGACGAGGCGAGTGCAAAGACGCGGTCTACGCGACGGTGGATGGCGATCGGTTGCGACATCGGCCCGCCGAACGCACCGAACGAGGTGCCACACAATGGCGATAGGAATCGACGTACCCACGCCTCCGGAGCCAGACAACCCGGAGGATTACGACTACGAGAAGTGCCCGTTCTACGGGCAGCTCTCCGTCCGCGGCCAGACCCGCGAGGGAACGGTCGTGTCGACGGATATGGAAAAGACCGTCATCGTCGAGCGAGAGTACGACGTGTTCGTACCGAAATACGACCGGTACATGAAGCGTCGCTCGCGCATCCCGGCCCACGTGCCGGGCGTGCTCGACTCGCTCGAAGTCGGTGACGAAGTGAAAATCGCGGAGACGCGACCGCTCTCGAAGACGAAGTCCCACGTCGTCGTCGAGATCCTGTCGGGTGATCAGTGATGGAGGCGCTCAAGGCCGACGTCACGCAGGGGCTCTCGAAGGGCTCGCTGATCACGTGCGCCGACAACACCGGCGCCCGTGAGCTGAAGGTGATCTCCGTGTCGGGCTACTCCGGCACGAAGAACCGCCACCCGAAGGCGGGGATCGGCGACAAGGTGACCGTCTCGGTCACCAAAGGGACGCCGGAGATGCGGCGGCAGGTGCTGGAGGCGGTCGTCGTCCGCCAGCGCAAGCCGATCCGCCGTCCGGACGGCACGCGCGTGAAGTTCGAGGACAACGCGGCCGTCATCATCGACGACCTCGAGGAGCCGCGGGGCACGGAGATCAAAGGCCCCGTCGCCCGCGAGGTCGCCGAACGATTCGGGAGCATCGCCTCGACCGCGACGATGATCGTCTAACTATGACGAACCAGCCACGCAAACAACGAAAACGGTCGGAGACCGCGCCGCTCCACGAGCGGCAGAACCAGGTCCGGGCCACCCTCACCGAGGATCTCCGCGACGAGTACGGACAGCGGAACGTCCGCGTCAACGCCGGCGACACCGTCGAGGTGCTTCGCGGCGACGCGGCCGGCACGGAGGCGGAGGTCGTCTCCGTCGACCTGTCCGCCGAGCGGATCACGGTCGAGGACGTCACCGTCGAGAAGGCGGACGGGGAGGAGGTTCCCCGCCCCATCCCGGCGAGCAACGTCCGGGTGACCGAACTGGACCTCGAAGACGAGCGCCGCGAGGCGCGGCTCCAGGAGGACAACGAATGACGCGACACCAGAAGCGACTGTCAGTACCGAACTCCTGGCCGGTCGAGCGCAAGACGAACACGTTCACGGTGAAGGCGGGCGCGGGCCCGCACGGCGAGGCGGGCGTTCCCCTCGTCGTCCTGCTGCGGGACGTGCTCGGCTACGTCGACTCGACGAAGGAGGCGCGCTACGCGCTGAACAACGACTCGATCCTCGTCAACGGGGACGCCATCTCGGACGAGCAGCGTCCGATCGGGATGTTCGACATCCTGGCGTTCCCCGAGCGCGGGGAGTACTTCCGCGTCTTCCCCGACGAGGGCGGTCGGCTCGCGCTGACCCCCGTCGACGAGGAGGCCGCGGGCAGCCGGCTCGGGAAGATCACGAACAAGACCGTCGTCCCCGGCGGGGTCGTCCAGCTGACGCTCCACGACGGGACGAACGTCCGCGTGGACGACGACGCGGACTACGAGACGAACGACTCGATCGTCGTCGACAACGAGACGAAGGAGATCGTCGCCCACTTCGAGTACGAGGAGGGCGCGCTGGTCACCGCCGTCGCCGGCCAGCACGCCGGTCAGATCGGCGAGATCGACGACATCGACGTGACGCTCGGCTCCGGCGACAACACCGTCACCGTCGCCAGCGACGACGGCGGCTACGAGACGATCGAGGAGTACGTCGTCGTGATCGACGAGAACTTCACGGACGACGACGAGGCGGGTGATTCGGATGAGTGAAGCCGAGAGCGCCGACCACGAGATGCGCGAGCCGTACCTCGAGAAGGTCGTCGTCCACATGGGCGTCGGGCAGGGCGGAGAGCCCCTCGCCGACGCCGAGCAGATCATCGAGGAGATCACGGGCCAGCAGTCGGTCCGGACCACCTCGAAGCGCACCATCGCCGAGTTCGGGATCCGCAAGGGCGACCCGATCGGCGTGAAGGTGACGCTGCGGGGCGAGGACGCGCACGCGTTCCTCGAGACCGCGCTGGACCTGGTCGACGTCGGCCGGAGCCAGTTCGACGACACGGGTAACCTCAGCTTCGGGGTCGAGGACCACACCGACTTCCCGAGCCAGGAGTACGATCCCAACACCGGGATCTACGGCCTCGACGTGACGACAACGATCGTCCGTCCCGGCTACCGCGTCTCGAAACGCGACAAGGCGACGGGGACCATCCCCGCCCGCCACCGGATGACAGCCGAGGACGCGGCCGCGTTCCTCGAAACGAACTTCGACGTCGAGGTAAGCGAATGAGCGAAGCGAACAACGACACGGGCGAGCACGCCGCGAAGCGCACCGACTCCCGGCACACGTGCCGGCGGTGCGACCGCGAGCAGGGACTCGTCGGCAAGTACGACATCAACCTCTGCCGCCAGTGCTTCCGCGAGGTCGCCCGAGACATGGGATTCGAGAAGTACAGCTGATCATGACGGGAAACGATCCATTCACCAACGCGCTCGCCGGCATGGACAACGCCGAGAGCGTTGGCCACCTGTCGTACACGGTAGAGCCCGCTTCGAACATCATCGGCTCCGTCCTCGAGGTCCTCTACGACCGCGGGTACGTCGACGGCTTCGAGTACGTCGACGACGGGAAGGCCGGGAAGTTCGAGGTCGAACTGAAAGGCGCGATCAACGAGTGTGGCGCCGTCAAGCCCCGCTACTCGGCGGGCGCTGACGAGTTCGAGAAGTGGGAGAAGCGATACCTCCCCGCCCGTGACTACGGGACGCTCATCGTCACGACGAGCCACGGCGTCATGAGCCACTACGAGGCCCGCGAAGCGGGCATCGGCGGCCAAGTGATCGCATACGTCTACTAACAATGAACAGAGTCGAAATCGAGATTCCGGACGACGTCTCCGCCGAGACCGACCACCTCGAACTCACCGTCGAGGGGCCCAACGGAAGCGTCACGCGACGCCTCTGGTACCCCGACGTCGACGTGTCTGTCGAGGACGGCGCGGTGGTCATCGCGACCGAGAACGAGGACGCCAAGACCAACGCCACGGTCGGCACCTTCGAGAGCCACGTCGCCAACATGATCCACGGCGTCACCGAGGGCTGGGAGTACGCGATGGAAGTGTACTACGCCCACTTCCCGATGCAGGTGAACGTGGAGGGCGACGAGGTCGTCATCGAGAACTTCCTCGGAGAGAGCGCCGCGCGGCGCACCCCGATCCGCGGAGACACGGACGTACAGGTCGACGGCGAGACGGTCACGCTGACGGGATCCGACAAGGAGGCCGTCGGGCAGACCGCCGCCGACATCGAACAGCTGACGAAGGTGACCGACAAGGACACGCGCGTCTTCCAGGACGGCGTGTACATCGTCGAGAAGCCCACCGGAGGTGCCTAACCAATGGCAGACGAACTGGAAGACATCAGCGGCGTCGGTCCCTCGAAGGCGGACGCGCTTCGCGAGGCCGGCTACGAGACGGTCGAGGACGTGAAGGCCGCCTCCCAGTCGGAGCTCTCCGAGGTCGACGGCGTCGGCAACGCGCTCGCCGCGCGTATCAAGGCCGACGTCGGCGGACTGGAGGTCGACGAGGAGGCGGACGCGGAGATCGAAGACGAGACCGACGAGGAGGAGGCGGCCGACGAGGCCGAGGAGTCCGAGGCGGTCGAGACGGAGCTTCGCCCCCGCGGCCACGCCGACAAGACGCCGGAACTGGACGACGAGACCGCTCGCGCGCTCGCGCAGAAGCACCGCGAGGGGAAACCGCAGTTCAACCGGCAGGACTACCACAAGAAAAAGCGGATCCCGACGTCGTGGCGCAAGCCGCGCGGCGGGCTCTCCAAGCAGCGCCGCCGCATGAAGTCGAAGGGGCCGGTCGTCGAGGCCGGCTTCCGCTCGCCCAAGGCGTCGCGCGACCTGCACCCGAGCGGCTTCGAGGAGGTCCGCGTTCACAACACGGACGACCTCGAGGGCGTCGACGGCGACACGGAGGCGGTGCGGATCGCCTCGAAGGTCGGCGGTCGCAAGCGCGAACTGATCGAGGACGAGGCGGAGGAGCGCGGCATCCGCGTGCTGAACCCGACCTACGTCGAAGTGGAGGTCAACGATGAGTGATCTGAAGGCGCAGAAACGGCTCGCAGCGGACGAGCTCGACGTCGGCAAGGGCCGCGTCTGGCTCGACCCCGACGCACAGGAGGAGATCGCGGACGCGATCACCCGCGAGGACGTCCGCGAGCTCATCGACCAGGGAACGATCCGCGCGAAAGACGCGAAGACGAATTCGCGCGGTCGCGCCCGCGAGCGCGCCGACAAGCGCTCGTACGGACACCAGTCCGGCGCCGGCTCCCGCAAGGGGCGCTCCGGCGCGCGGCAGAACACGAAAGACGACTGGAAGGCGCGCATCCGCGCACAGCGGGCCCGCCTGAAGGAGCTTCGCGACGAGGAAGACGTGCTCGACGCCTCCGAGTACCGCACGCTCTACAACAAGGCGAGCGGGGGAGACTTCGAGGACGTCGCCCGTCTCGAGGCGTTCATCGAGACGCAGTACGGTTACGAGGTGACGGACTAATGGCGACAGGACCACGATACAAGGTGCCGATGCGGCGCCGCCGCGAGGTCCGGACGGATTACCATCAGAGGTTGCGCCTGCTGAAATCGGGCAAGCCTCGCCTGGTCGCCCGGGTGAGCAACGCTCACGTCAGGGCGCAGCTGGTGACCCCCGGACCCGACGGCGACGAGACCCACGCGGCCGCCTCCAGCGAGGAGCTCGGCGAGTACGGCTGGGACGCCCCCACGGGCAACCTCCCCAGCGCGTACCTCACCGGCTTCCTCGCGGGCGCCCGCGCCGTCGACGCCGGCCTCGACGAGGCCGTCCTCGACATCGGGCTCAACACGGCGACGCCCGGCAACAAGACGTTCGCGGTACAGGAAGGAGCGATCGACGCGGGCCTCGAGATCCCGCACAACGACGACGTGCTGGCCGACTGGTCGCGCACGCGCGGCGAACACATCGCCGACTACGCAGAGCAGCTCGACGAGCCGCTGTACAGCGGCGAGTTCGACGCCAGCGAGCTACCCGAGCACTTCGACGACGTGCTCGCGACAATCCAGGAGGACCATGAGTAGACACAACGACGGCTGGGAACCGCGGACGCGACTCGGCCGCAAGGTACAGGACGGCGACATCACGTCGATGGAACAGGCGCTCGACTCCGGCCTCCCGCTGAAGGAGGCGGAGATTGTCGACCAGCTCCTCCCGGGGCTCGAAGACGAGGTGCTGGACATCAACATGGTCCAGCGCATGACCGACTCCGGTCGCCGCGTGAAGTTCCGCTGCGTCGTCGCCGTGGGCAACCGCGACGGCTACCTCGGCTACGCGCAGGCCCGCGACGACCAGGTCGGCGGCGCGATCCAGAAGGCGATCGACGTCGCGAAGCTGAACATCATCTCGGTCGACCGCGGCTCCGGGTCTTGGGAGGACCAGCCCGGCGGCACCAACTCCCTGACCCGCACGGCGAAGGGGAAGGCCGGCTCCGTCACCGTCGAGATCAAGCCCGCCCCGCAGGGGCTGGGCCTCGCGGCCGCGGAGACGGTCCGCAACATCTTAGAGCTCGCCGGCGTCGAGGACGCCTGGACGAACTCCGACGGCAACACTCGCACGACGGTGAACCTCGCGAAGGCGACGTTCAACGCCTTGGAGAACGCGGCGCAGTCCCGCACTCCGCAGCACGCGCGCGAGGTCCACTACGACGAGGTGAGCGAGTGATGCAGGCGATCGTTCAGCTCCGCGGCGACGTCAACCTGGACTACGACGTCGAGGACACGCTCGACATGCTGAACGTCGGGCGCGTCAACCACGCGACGTTCGTCCCCGAGACGGACTCGTACCGCGGCATGATCACGAAGGTCAACGACGTCGTCGCGTTCGGGGAACCGAGCGCCGAGGCCGTCGCGCGGACCGTCGCGCGGCGCGGCGAGCCCCTCGAGGGCTCGGCCGACGTCGACGACGAGTGGATCGGATCGAACACCGACTACGCCGACCTCGAGGCGCTGGCCGAAGCGCTCGTCGACGAGGAGACGACCCTGCGCGAGCAGGGCCTCTCGCCGACGCTCCGGCTCCACGCGCCCCGCGGCGGTCACGAGGGCATCAAACACCCCGTGATCGAGGGCGGCGAGCTCGGGAAACACACCACCGAGGAGATCGACAGTCTCCTGGAGGCGATGCGATGACGAGCAAGAAACGACGACAGCGCGGCTCTCGCACGCACGGCGGCGGCACGCACAAGAACCGGCGCGGCGCCGGGCACCGCGGCGGCCGCGGCGCGGCCGGTCGCGCGAAACACGAGTACCACAACTACGGCCCGCTCGGCAAGCACGGGTTCAAGCGGCCCGAGGACGCCCAGACGGAGGTCCTCGAAGTGAAGGTCCAGAAGCTCGACGAGGACGCGGCGCTGTACGCCGCGGACGGCCTCGCCGAGGAGGACGGCGACGCGTACGTCTTCGACGCGCGCGACGTCGTCGAGGACGGCCACGAGGCGGACGTCGTGAAGGTGCTCGGCGGCGGGCAGGTCCGGCGCGAGCTCCGCGTCACGGCCGACGCGTTCACGGCCGGTGCGGTCGAGCTCATCGAGGAGGCCGGCGGCGAGGCGACGCTCTCGGAGCGCGCCGAAGAGCCCGCTGACGAACCGGAAAACACTTCCGACGACGAGAACGACGAGGCGTAACATGAGCTGGAAGGAGGCCGCCGAACCGGTGCTCTCGCGGATGCCCGTCGTGGAGCGGCCCGCGGGGCACGTCCCGTTCAAGCGGAAGCTCACGTGGACGGCCGGAATCCTGATCGTCTACTTCTTCCTGACCAACATCAACCCGTTCGGGTTGGCGGTCGGGCAGGGGTCGGACTTCTTCGGGCAGTTCCGGTCGGTGCTGGCCGGATCGTCCGGGTCGCTGTTGCAGGTCGGTATCGGACCGATCGTCACGGCGTCCATCGTCCTCCAGCTGCTGGGCGGTGCGAACCTCCTCGGGCTCGACACGGAGAACGACCCGCGTGACCAGGTCCTCTATCAGGGCCTCCAGAAGCTGCTCGTGATCATCGTCTCGGCGCTGACGGCGGCGCCGATGGTGTTCACCGGGAGCTTCCTCCCGGCCGACGACGCGGTCGCGAGCGCGCTCGGCATCGGCACGTTCGGCGTGCAGCTGCTGATCTTCGCGCAGATCTTCGTCGGCGGCATCCTCATCCTGTTCATGGACGAGATCGTGAGCAAGTGGGGCGTCGGCTCCGGCGTCGGGCTGTTCATCATCGCGTCGGTGAGCCAGCAGATCGTCGGCGGCTTCTTCAGCTTCTCGGCGCTCGGCGCGTCCGGCTTCTTCGCGAGCTGGTACGGCGTCATCTTCGGCAACGTGCCGGTGTCGATGTCGCCGTTCACCGCCGAGGGGCTCCAGAACCTCCTCTTCGACCCCGGGAACATTCTGGCACTCTTCACCACGGTGTTCATCTTCGGGATCGTCGTGTACGCGGAGTCCGTCCGCGTCGAGATCCCGCTGTCGCACGCCCGCGTGAAGGGCGCTCGCGGACGCTTCCCGGTGAAGCTCATCTACGCGTCCGTCCTGCCGATGATCCTCGTTCGCGCGCTGCAGGCGAACATCCAGTTCCTCGGCCAGATCCTCTCCTCGCAGTGGGCGGGGATGCCGGCGTTCCTCGGCGAGTACAGCGACGCCGGACAGCCCATCTCCGGGCTGTTCTACTACCTGAACCCCATCCAGAGCCGCGGACAGTGGATGTGGTTCCTCGGCGAGATCCCGGCCTCCGTGGAGCCGTGGATGATCGCGGTCCGGCTCGCCGTCGACCTGACGTTCATGATCGTCGGCGGCGCCATCTTCGCGATCTTCTGGGTCGAGACCACCGGCATGGGGCCGGAGGCGACCGCGAAGCAGATCCAGAACTCCGGGATGCAGATCCCCGGGTTCCGTCGGAACCCGCAGGTCGTCGAGAAGGTCATGGAGCGGTACATCCCGCAGGTGACGGTCATCGGCGGCGCCCTCGTCGGGCTGCTCGCCGTGATGGCGAACCTGCTCGGCACCATCGGTCAGGTCTCCGGAACCGGGCTGCTGCTGGCGGTCTCTATCACGTACAAGCTGTACGAGGAGATCGCGGAAGAGCAGCTGATGGAGATGCACCCGATGATGCGCCAGATGTTCGGCAACGAGTAGCGCTCCGCGACACATCCTTTTCGCGTCGAGTACCGCCCCTCCCAGCCGCCGGTTCGTCCGTTCGACCCGGGATCTCCGCGTTTATTGTCCCCGCCGACCAATCGTGCCGCATGGCAGACACGATCCTCGTGCCGCTCGAACTCCCGGACCCCGAGCCGCTGTCGCCGCTGCTGATCGAGGACCTCTCGTCGCTTGACGTCGTGGTGCTCGGGCACTACGCCCTCCCGGAGCAGACGCCGGCCAGCTCCGCCCGCGAGCAGTTCGGCGAGGCGGCGCGGGCGACGCTCGACGAGGTCGCCGACGCCTTCGCCAACGCGGGGGCGTCAGTCCGGACGCGGCTGGTGTTCGGGAAGGACCGGGCCGCCGCGATCCAGCAGGTCGCGACCGACGAGGGGTGCGCCGCCGAACTCGACCCCGCGCCGACCGACGGCGTGCGGCGCATCCTCGTGCCGCTCCCGGACGTGGCGGAGTTCGAACGGCTCCCGCGGTTCATCCGCGTGTTGAGCGAGGACTCGACCCAGCGGATCACGCTGTTCCACGTCGTCGAGGGCGAGCAGCCCCGCGAGCGCGGCGAGGAGATCGTCTCCGAGACGCGCGACCGCCTGATCGAAGACGGGTTCGACGCCGCGGCGCTCGACACGCTGGTCGTCGAGGGGGACGAGCACGACGAGGAGATCCTCCGCGTGGCGGCCGACTACGACGCGGTCGTGATGTACGAACCCGAGTCCACCCTCGGCGATCACGTCTTCGGGACGCTCGCCGACCGCATCGCGAACGAGACCGACGACCCGGTGATCGTCGTCGACCGCGACTACTGACGCCCGCCGACGCCGTCGCGTCAGTCGCTCTGATACGCGGCCGACGGGGAACCGGGTCGCGCTACGCCACCGACACGGAAGTCGGACGTCGCCGCCCGAGAGGAGCTACGACTCGCCGCGCCGCTCGGATTCCTCGTCGTCGTTCTCTTCGACCGTTTCGCCGACGGTCTTCTCGACGGTCTCCTCCACCGTCTCTTCGACCGTTTCCTCGACGGTCTCCTCTACCGTCTCTTCGACCTTTTCGCCGACCGTTTCCTCGACGGTCTTCTCCACCGTCTCGCCGACTTTCTCCTCGACGGTCTCGCCGACTTTCTCCTCGACGGTCTCGCCGACTTTCTCCTCGACGGTCTCGCCGACTTTCTCCTCGACGGTCTCGCCGACTTTCTCCTCGACGGCCTCGCCGACCTTCTCCTCGACGGTCTTCTCAACCGTCTCGCCGACGGTCTCCTCGACTTTGCCCGTGACCTCCTCGCTGACGGTGTCGCTCACGTCGTCGGCGACCTCGCTGACCTCCTTGTTGACGGTCTCGCCGACGGTCTTCTCGACGGTTTCCCCGACGCTCTTCTCGACCTCCTTGCTCACCGTCTCCTCGACCTTCTCGCCGACGGTCTCCTCGACGGTCTTCTCGACTTCCTTGCTCACCGTTTCGCCGACGGTCTTCTCGACCTCCTTGTTGACCGTTTCGCCGACGGTCTTCTCGACGGTCTCACCGACGGTCTTCTCGACCTCCTTGTCGACGGTCTCGCCGACGCTCTCCTCGACCTTCTTGCCGACTTGGTCCGCCACCTCGCGGGTCATCCAGTCCGGGTCGAACCGCGCCATCTTCCAGACCACGTGGATCACGTAGGAGGCGAACACCCCGATCCCGAACGCGATCGCGACGTTGTTCATCTGCGTCGTCGCGATCAACACGATCGACACGACGATCAGGGCGCCGTACGCGATGTCGGTTATCGCGTCCACTCGCGCCGGACTTACCATCCTCGCCCCTCCGTTCCGTCGTCGATTGCGGCGGGCCGTCCCCGTGCGGCGTCTCCGTTCATACGTTTACCTTCCGCGCCGACGGCGTAAAAGCCACTCATTGTCTCCGTCCCCGAGCGCCGTTCGGCGCTTCGGCGGCCCGCCGGTCCCGGAGCGGGGTCCTTTTAGCCCGGGCTGGCCGAATCGACGGTATGGACATCGAAGAGGGCGGACTCACCGTCTCCGTCCCGGAGGCGCGCGACGGCGCCAGCGAGGGCACCGGCGGCGGCGTCTTCTTCAACCCGACCCAGGAGCTGAACCGCGACGTGACGGTCGCGACGCTGCGCGCCTACCGCGACCGCGAGCCGCGCGCGGCCTCGTACCTCGACGCGATGGCCGCCTCGGGGATCCGAGGCGTCCGCGCGGCCGCCGAGGGGTACCGGGTTACCTGCGCCGACGTCGACGAGGAGGCGGTCGAACTCGCCGCCGCGAACCTCGACGCCAACGACCTCGACGGCGAGGCGGTCCACCGCGACGTCAACGCCCTGCTGTACGACGAGGGCCCGTTCGACGTCGTCGACCTCGACCCGTACGGCACGCCGATCCCCTTCGCGGACGCGGCGTTCGCGAACGGGCGCAACCTGGTCTGCGTCACCGCCACCGACACCGCGCCGCTGTGCGGGGCCCACCTCCAGAGCGGGATCCGCAAGTACGGCGCGGTCCCGCGGAACACCGACTACCACCCGGAGATGGGGCTCCGGACGCTGATCTCGGCGCTCGTCCGGACCGCTGCGCGCTACGACAAGGCGGCGACGCCGATCCTCTCGCACGTCTCCCGGCACTACGCGCGGACCTACCTCGAACTGGAGTCGGGCGCCCGCGCGGCGGACGACTGCCTCGATGGCGTCGGGTACGTCGACCACTGCGAGGACTGCCTCTGGCGCGCGGCGACGCCGGGGCACGTCGCCGACCCGGTCGACGCCTGTCCGGAGTGCGGGGGCGACCGCGTCCTCACGGCCGGCCCCATCTGGCTCGGGCCGGTCGCCGACCCCGACTTCGCGCGCGCCGTCCGCCGCGAGGTGACCGACGACATGGGCGAGGCGAAACGCGCGCGTAAGCTCCTGGGCACCGTCGCGCGCGAGCTCGACACCCCCACGCACTACGACCAGCACCGGCTGTACAAGCAGTGGGGCGAGCCCGCCATCGGGATGGACGAGTTCGTCGAGCGCCTGCGCGGGGCCGGCCACGAGGCGAGCCGCGCGCACTACCGCGGGACGGCGGTCAAGAGCACGGCCTCGATCCCCGAAATGCGCGAGGCGGTCCTCGGCGAGGACGCGGACTGACGACGCCGGCCTCGGCGGGGACCCCGTCGCGCGGCCGGCACCCGCTGGTTTTTGTCGCCCTCGGTCGAACTGCCGGGCGTGTCCCGACACTCGCGCAGCGCGTTCGGCACGGTCCGGCGCGTCGCCGACCTCGCGATCGACCGCCAGGTGACGTTCCTCGCCGCGGCCATCGCCTACTACGCGTTCGTCTCGCTCGTCCCCGCGCTCCTGCTGCTCGTCGTCGTCGCCACCGCGGTCTTCGGCGAGACCATCGCCGCGCAGCTGGTCGCGGCGACCGGTGACTTCCTCACGCCGGCCGGGGAGGAGGCGGTCGTCCTCGCGGTCTCCTCGGCCGGCGGCCGGACCGGCGCGAGCCTGCTCGGCGTCGGCGTGCTGCTCTGGTCGACGCTGAAGGTGTTCCGCGGGCTCGACACGGCGTTCGTCTCGCTGTACGGCGGCGACCAGACGCCCGGGTTCCTCAAACAGGTCGCCGACGCCGCCTCGGTCGTCGTCGGCGTCGGCCTCGGCCTCGGCGCGATGGTCGCCGTCGGCGCGTTCGTCGCGGCCGCGAACGCGCTCCCGCTGGTCGAGGTCGCGAGCGTCCTCGCGTTGCCCGTCCTCCTCGCGGTCGTGTTCCTCCCGATGTACTACCTCCTCCCGCAGCCGGCGGTCGGCGTCCGCGAGGCGCTGCCGGGCGCGGCGTTCGCGGCCGTCGGCTGGACGCTGCTTCAGGCCGGGTTCCAGGTGTATGCCGCGGGCGCCGCGCAGTATCAGGCGTACGGCGTCATCGGCGGGATCCTCCTCCTCGTCACCTGGCTGTACCTCGCGGCGGTCGTCGTCGTCCTCGGCGGCGTGGTCAACGTCGTGCTCGCAGACCGCGGCGACGGCGGCGACGGCCGCCCGTACGAGCGCGAGGTCGGGCCCGCCGGCCTCCCGAACGACGCCGCGGACCGGCAGTTACAACAGGACCGCGACCGACCCACGGGTATGAACGGCGAGTCGGACCCCGACGGGGACGACGGCGAACGGCCGCGCGGCGCGCCGGACGTCGCCGCCCTCGAAGCGGAGGTCCGCGAGCTGCGGTCGCAGCTCGACGAGTTCGAGGACGACGTGGAACGCCGCACGGTCGACAAACCGGAGGTCGAGTCGGAGCTGAAGCGGTACGTCCGCTCGCGGATGCGGCGCGGTCACGCCCGCGGCTGGGGGCCGTACCTCGTGCTGCTGTACGGGACGGTGCTGACGCTCGCGGCGCTGACATCGCTACAGGGGATCTACGCGGTCGGCGCCATCGTCGTCCTCGGGCTGTCGACGCTCGGGCTGTACACGATATTCGTCGTCGTCGGCATCGGCCTCAACCTGATCGAGACGCCCGGCAAGGCGCTCGACTACGCCCGCCGCCGCGGGGATGACTGACGCGGCGACCGCCGCGCCGGCGACGCCTCCCGGAGTGACCGACCCGTGACGGGGATCGTCGCCCCCGACCGCGGGCTCGGCGAGATCGCGGTCGTCGACGCCCTCCCCGAGTTCGTCGTCGTCCTCTTCGCGGCCGTCACCCACCTGGCGGACCCGTGGTTCCTCTTCGCGCTGCTCGCGGTCGGCTACTGGTTCGCGAGCGAGGGGGTCGCGGGGTCGCCGCGCCGCGCCGGCGCGACCGCCATCGCGGCCGTCACCTGCGCGTACGCCGCGACGGCGCTCGGCAAGGCGTGGTTCGCTGTCCCCCGGCCGCCCGGCGCGATGCCGCCCGCCGACGTGCCGACGTGGCTCCCCGCGCTGCTGACCGGGTGGTACGAGGCGCAGGTGCTCTCCGACGGGTTCGGATTCCCGAGCGGCCACGCCACCGGCGGCGCGGCCGCGTACCTCGCGCTGGCGCTGCTGTACGACCGGCTCTGGACGGACCGCGCCCGCTACGTCGCCGCCGGGGCGGTCGCGGTCGCCGTCGCGGCCTCGCGGGTGGTCATCGAGGTACACTTCCTCGTCGACGTGCTCGCCGGGCTCGCCGTCGGCGCGGGGACGGTCGCCGTCGCGCTGTGGCTGGCCGGCGACCCGCGGGTCCGCCGCTCGGCGAGCGCGGAGACGGCCGCCGGCCCCACCGCTGACCTGAACCCCGCGCCGGCGTTCCTCCTCGCGGCGGTCGTCTCGGCCGGCGCGCTGGCCGTCGCCGTCGCCGGCGGGTACACCGGCAAGGTCGTCGAGGCGGGGGTCGGGATCGCCACCGGCGCCGGCGGCGCGGTCGGCTGGCGGCTCGTCGAGGGCGACGAGCCCGCGGTCCCGGTCCGGGTCGCGGTCCCGGCGCTGGCGGTCACGGGCGGGCTCTGGGTCGGCGCCGACGCGCTCGCGGGGACCCTCCCCGTGACGCTGGTCGCGACCACCGCCGCCGTGGTCGCCGTCGTCGCGCTACCGGCGCTGCCCCGATACGCGCGCCGGACGGCCTGAGCGGTCTCGACGTTCATCTACGCGCCGTAGCGGCCCAGCCGGACGTACCGAGGTCTGTCTGGGAGCGTGACGGCGAACCGTAAAAAAATCGAAGGCGAGTCGAACGAGTGCCGTGCGCCGAGCGGCCGCGCCGTCGCCTCAGAAGGTCTCCAGGTAGCGGTCCTCCTCCCACTGCGACACCTGGGTGAGGTACTCGCTGAACTCCTGGGACTTCGCCTCGGCGAACTTCTCGGAGGTGTGGGGGCCGAGCGCCTCTTGGAGCACCTCGTCGGCCTCCAGCTCCTCGACGGCGGCGCCGAGGTTCGGCGGCAGCGTCTCGATGCCGTACTCCTGGCGCTTCTCGTCGTCGAACTCGTAGATGTCCTCGCGGACCGGGTCGCCGGGGTCGGCGCCGGTCTTGATCCCGTCGAGGCCGGCGGCGATGAGCGACGCCATCCCGAGGTAGGGGTTACAGGACGGGTCGGGGCTGCGGACCTCGAAGCGCGCGGAGACGCCCGCGGCGTCGGGGACGCGGACGAGCGCCGAGCGGTTCGTGTCGGACCAGGCGACGTAGATCGGCGCCTCGTAGCCGGGCACCAGCCGCTTGTAGGAGTTCACGGTCGGGTTCGTCACGGCCGTGAACGCGGGCGCGTGGTTCAGGATGCCGCCCATGAACTGGTACGCGGTCTCGCTCAGGTTGAACTCGTCGTCGTCGTCGGCGAACGCGTTGCCGTCCTCGTCGAACAGCGAGATGTGGCTGTGCATGCCCGAGCCGTTGATGTCGGCGATGGGCTTGGGCATGAACGTCGCGTGGAGGTCGTGCTGCTCGGCGACGGCGCGGACGACGGCGCGGAACGTCGCGATGTTGTCCGCGGTCGAGAGCGCGTCGTCGTACTTGAAGTTGATCTCGTGTTGGCCCTCGGCGACCTCGTGGTGCGAGGCCTCGATCTCGAAGCCCATCTCCTCTAGCGTGAAGATGATCTCCTTGCGCACGTCGGACGCGAGGTCCTTCGGGGCGAGGTCGAAGTAACCGCCGTTGTCGTGCGGGATCGTGGTCGCGTTGCCGTCCTCGTCCTTCTCGAACAGGAAGAACTCCGGCTCCGGACCGATCGAGACGGAGTAGCCCATCTCCTCGGCCTCGGCGAGGACGCTTTTCAGCACCTGCCGCGGACCGCCGGCGAACGGCTCCCCGTCGGTGCCGACGATGTCACAGATGAGCCGCGCGGCGCCGCTGTCGCCGTCGCCGTCGCTGCGCCACGGGAGCACCGCGAACGTGTCGGGGTCGGGGACGAGCCGCATGTCCGACTCCTGGATACGCACGAACCCCTCGATGGAGGAGCCGTCGAAGTAGATGCCTTCGGTGAACGCCTTCTCCGCCTGGTGGGCGGGCACGGAGACGTTCTTCACGACGCCGAGGATGTCGGTGAACTGTAGCCGCAGAAAGTCGACGTTCTTCTCTTCGATCTCGTCGAGTACAGCCTGTTCCTCGGCCGTGAGGCCGCCGTCCGGTTTCGCTTGTTCGTCCGTCATGTTCTGGACGTTTGATTCGTTATCTGCCAGTATAAAGGCCTTATCGCTTGGCGCATGAACCGCCGGACAGGCAAAACTGCTGGACGTTCGTAAAATTCTAAACCCCCGGAAGCGTGGTTGGGTGTGATGACGTACGAAAACCTCGACGCGAAGCTCATCAACTCGCTGCTCAGCAACGGCCGCGCGAGCCTCCGGAGCCTGGGCGACGAGCTCGACGTGTCCGTGACGACCGTCTCGAACCACCTCCGCGACCTCGAAGAGGAAGGCGTGATCCGCGGGTACACGCCCGTCGTCGACTACGACAAGCTCGGCTACGACGTGACCGCGGTGCTCCAGCTCAAAGTCGAGGGGAGCGCGCTGCCGGACGTCACCGAGAAGCTGCGCCAGGAGAAGCAGATGGTGAGCGTCTACGAGGTCACCGGCGACTACGACGTGATCGCCATCGGGAAGTTCACCGACACGGACGGCATGAACGACCAGATCAAGTCGATCCTCACGGACGCGGACATCCGCGAGTCGAACACGAGCGTCGTCCTCAACGCGGTCACGGAAAACGAGCAGTTCGACCTGGACGTCGAGGAGTAATTCGCCCCGTCTCCGGACCGATTCCCGCCTACCGGTCCGCCGCCGCCTCCAGGACCTCCACCGCCGGGAGCGGCTCGCCCGTCAGCGCGCGGATGTACGCGCCGCCCGCGATGGAGACGTGCGAGAAGTCGTCCTCGCTCAGGCCGTACATCTCGATGGCCCGCGAGGTGTCGCCGCCGCCGACGACCGAGAAGCAGTCAGTCTCGGCGATGGCCTCGAGGACGCCGACGGTGCCGTCGGCGAACCGCTCGTCCTCGAAGACGCCGAGCGCGCCCTTCACGAAGACGGCGTCGGACTCGCGGATCGCCGGCTCGTAGTCGGCGACCGTCGCGGCGCCCACGTCGAGGAACGCCTCCCGCTTCTCCTCGATGTCGTCGACGGCGACCTCGGCGCGGTCGCCGTCGGCCCCCTCGTACGCGAGGTCGCTCGCCAGCCGAACCGCGTCGCCGCGCTCGTCGAGGACCGACTCGATCAGCTCGCGGTTCCCCTCCCACTGCTCGTCGAACAGGTCCATCTCTCCCACGTCGCGCCCGACGGGGTGCCCCGCGGCGCGTAAGAAGAGCTCGCCGGCGACGCCGCCGAGGAGGAAGCGGTCGACGCGGTCGTCCAAGGCGTCCATCACGCCGATCACGTCCGTCGCCTTCGTCCCCCCGACGACCATCGTGACCGGGCCGTCGAACTCACGGGTCGCGATGGCGGTGTTAGCCTCGTACTCGGTCTCCATCACGCGGCCCGCGTACGCGGGGAGGGCGAGCGGGAAGCCGACCAGCGAGGCGTGTTTCCGATGCGCCGCCGAGTAGGCGTCGTTGACGTACGCGTCGAAGCGCGGAGCAAGGGTCTCAACGAACTCCGTCTCGGCCTTCTCCTCGGGCGACGCCTCCGGGAGCTCGTCGTCGCACATCCGGGTGTTCTCCAGTAAGAGGACCTCGCCCGGGCCGAGCGCGTCGATGGCGTCCAGCGCCGCCTCGCCGTACGTGTCGGCCACGAACGCCACGTCGCGGCCGACGTGGTCGGCGAGGATGTCGGCGTGACCGGCGAGCGACGTGAAGTCGTCGCGGCCGGGCCGCCCCTGGTGGGCCATGAGGACGACGCGGTGGCCGGCGTCGGCCAGCTCGCGGACGGTCTCGGCGTGGCGCTCGAACCGGCGGTTGTCCTGCGGCTCGCCGTCCTCGATGGGGGAGTTGAGGTCCAGTCGGACGAGGACGCGACTGTCTGCCGGGAGGTCGTCGATGGTGTCGAAGGTGGGCATGGATGAACGGTCGTCGATGGGTCACTTAAGCGGTGGCGCTCCGGGGCGCGGTGCCGTCGGGAAGCGGTTCGGGGCCGGGCGGGAGGCCGCGCTTACGCCTCGTCGTGGACGTACGCGGCCATGTCGAGCATCCGGTTCGAGAAGCCGTACTCGTTGTCGTACCAGGTGAGGATCTTCAGCAGCTTGCCGCCGGCGACGACGTTCGTCGACTGGAGGTCGACGTAGCTGGAGAAGGGGAGGCCGACGATGTCGGAGGAGACGACCTCCTCGTCGGTGTAGCCGAGGACGCCCGCGAGCGGGCCGGAGTCCGCGGCGTCGCGGAAGGCGGCGTTGACCTCCTCTTCGGTGACCGTCTCGTCGAGGCTGACGACGAACTCGGTGATCGAGCCGGTCGGGACCGGGACGCGCATCGCCATCCCGTCGATCTTCCCCTCCAACTGCGGGAGGACCTTCTGGGCGGCGCCCGCGGCGCCCGTCGACGTTGGGACGATGTTCTCCGCGGCGGCGCGCCCGCGGCGCCGCTTGCTCATCGGGCCGTCGATGAGGCTCTGGGAGCCGGTGTAGGCGTGGACGGTGGTGAGGGTGCCGGCGTCGATGCCGAACTCCGCGTCGAGCACCTTCGCGACCGGCGTGATGGAGTTCGTGGTACAGGAGGCGTTCGAGATCACGTCGTCGCCGTCGTACTCGTCGTGGTTGACGCCGTAGACGAGCTGTTTGACCGGCTTCTCGCCCTTCGGGGGCGCCGAGATGATCACGGTGTCCGCGCCGCCGTCGAGGTGCGCGCTCGCGTCGTCGCGGGTACGGAAGACCCCCGTACACTCTAAGGCGACATCGACGTCGAGCTCGTCCCAGGGGAGGTCCGCGGGGTCCTGGACGTTGAACAGCGGGACCGACGTGCCGCCGACGGTCAGCTCGTCGCCGTCGCGCTCGACGCCGTCGAGCCGGCCCATGACGGTGTCGTACTTCGCGAGGTACCCCATGTCGTCGAAGTCCATCACGTCGTTGATCCCGACGAGCTCGATCCGCGGGTGTTCCACCACCGCGCGGAACACGTTGCGCCCGATGCGACCGAAGCCGTTGAGCCCCACCCGCACGACCTCGTCGTCGCTCACGTCGTCACCGGCAGACAGATACGATTTACTCATGTTCGAAAAAGCCGAGACGCAACTACTTAAATCCGGCCCAGTCGCGCCGAGACCGTCATAATCGTTAGAATTTGTTACGCCCGGTATCGCCTATCGCCGGCGCGGTCGACCGAGCGCCGTCGCCCGACGTCGGCCGTCGACCCCCGGCGCGAGGCGGATAGGGGCCGATACGGCGACCGACAGAAGGCTTATCGGGGTCACCGACTTCACGGAAGGTATGGACAGAGACGACCGCGACGATCCGTTCGGAGACTTCTTCGAGGAGATCGAGCGGATGATGAACGAGATGGCCAACGCGGACGCCCCGTCGGCTGACGACGCCGGGTTCGGCTCCGACACCCACGTCGACGCGTACACCACCGAGGAGTCGGTGCGTCTCGTCGCCGACCTCCCAGCCGTCTCGAAGGACGACCTCTCGCTGCGCTGCGACGGCGAGGCGCTCACCATCTCCGCGGTCTCCGACCGGCGCGAGTACGACGAGACGGTCGAGCTCCCCGCCCCCGTCGACGAGCACTCCGCGGACGCGACGTTCAACAACGGCGTCCTCGAGGTCTCGTTCGACCGCGACGACGACAGCGCGTCGATCGACCTGGCCTGAGTCGGTCGGGCCCCCGATCGCCCGGCGCCCCCGCTCTTCACCCGTCCTCGGCGGTCCGTCGGATCAGCGCCGCGAACCGGTCGTAGAAGCCGTCCTCGTACTTCGTCGCGGCGTCGACGGTCGGCCGCGCGTTCGTCTCGTTGACCACGAGCCGGTCGCCCGTCGCGAGCAGGTCGACGCCGAGGTAGTCGATCCCGAGCGCCGCGGCCGCGCGCTCGGCGAGGTCGCGCGCCTCGGGGTCGAGGTCGACGCCGCGGGCGGTCGCGCCGCGGTGGACGTTGTGCTTCCACCGGCCGGCCGCGAGCGCGTCGTCGTCGAGGACGCGCTCGACCGCCCCGGCGTACGCGCCGTCGACGACCATCGCGCGGTAGTCGCGCGCGTCGGGGAGGTACTCTTGGATCAGGAACGACTTGTCGCCGGTGGCGCGGTAGTCGTGGATCAGGTTCAGGTAGTCGACGACGCCGAGCAGGGAGTCGAGGTCGGTCGCGGTCGCGACGCCGACGCCCCGGGTCGCGGAGTTCGGCTTCACGACGACGGGATAGGAGAACTCCGCGGCGGCGTCGACGACGGCCGACTCGTCGACGGGGTTCGACACGAGCGTCGTCTTCGGCGTGGGCAGCCCCGCGGCCGACAGCGCGGCCAGCACGCCCGCCTTGTTCCGCGAGGTCACCACCGCGTCCCGGCCGTTCACCCACGGGACGCCGAGGCGCTCGTCGACGACCGCGCCCTCCATCAGGCGGGTGGGGTAGACGAGTCCCACGTCGAACCCCTCGAACTCGTCGGGGTCGGCCGGGACTCCCTCGCCGGCCTCGCCCTCCGAGACCCGCAGCGTCCGCTCTTTCGCCTGAACGTGGCCCACGTCGATGCCGCGGTCCGCGAGCGGCCCGCGCACGCGCTCGAACGTCTCCGCGTCGGTGGTCATCGCGAGCCGGAGCATACGCTCGCTGGGGTCCGTTCGGACTTAAGCGCGGTGCGAGCGCGACGACGGCGACAACATTTCGCGGTGGCGCGTGCCTCCGAGCGCCCCTCGGGCGCGAGGAGCACGCGCGAGGGAGTCGCGACCGGAGGAAGCGACGAGGCTGGGGAGGCGTGAGGTGCGGTGCTGTGCGGGGCGGGACTCGAAGGGGCAGCCGGGAGGCGGCCGTAGGCGACGTAAGCACCACAGGGAGCGAACGAAGTGAGCGACCGAGGAGCGCAGCGAGCGTACGGCCGCCTCCCGGCTGGGGCTTCGGCGTTGTTCGCCGCCGATCCGCGGCCAGTTATTTATTTATAAATGGTCCGACACCCGAAGGATTCAATCGCCAACTCACCCTCGACGACTCACTGTAAGTGGCCTTCCTCGCGGAGCTGTTCCGCCTCGCTCTTCTCGTAGCGCCACGAGATGTCGGCCTTCTCGTCCTGCCAGTCCCACGGCTCGACGAGGACGATGTCGTCTTCGCGGATCCACACGCGCTTCTGCATGCGACCGGGGATGCGGGCGGTTCGCTGTTTCCCGTCCGCGCAGCGCACCTTGACCCGGTTCGCGCCGAGCATCTCGACGACCTCCGCGAACACCTCGTCGTCGTCGGGCATCCGGAGGTCGTTCCGACCGCCGCCGTCTCCGTTGCTCATGCGTACGCGGTGATACGCGCTCGTCGAAATAAAAGGGCCGCTCTCCGCCGGAGCGCGCATCCGCCCCTTTTAAGCACGACTGACGACCACCCGACGATATGCGTGACACGCTCGGACTCGAAGGCATCGCCGGCCTCGTCGTCGTCGTCGCCGCCGTCGGGATCATCGCCGTCCGCGACCCGGTCATCGCCGGCGCCGTGATGGTGCTGCTCGCCGGCCTCGCGCTGATCGCGAAGGGGCTCGTCGACACCGCCATGCGGTCGTTCGGACTGAAGTGACGCCGCCGCGGTCGCCCCGAGCGCGGAATCCCGGCGTCTCGAAAGAGTCATAATCACCGACCGTTCCCCTCCGGTATGGTCGAAGTACCCGCCGTCGCGGTCGAACTCGTCGAACTCCTCGCCGTCACCGTCGGCGCCGGCGCGGCCGCCGCGGTCGGCGTCGTGCTCGAACGGTTCGGGCTCTCCGCTGTCTCTGGCGGCGACCTCGTGCTCGGCGCGTGGGCCGTCGGCATGGGACTGATCGCGCTGTACGTCGGACTCGTCGGCCTCGGCTACGAGCAGGCGCTCCCGCGGCTGCGCCGGCTCGCGAGCGGCGAGTAGGACCTACTTCTCCCCTCGGTCCCGCACGCTCCCCGAACGCTCACAGCTCTCCGTCGGCCGCCAGCTCGCGCACCCGGGCCGCGCGCTCGCGGATCGACTCCCACTCGGCGTCGTCCTTGCCGTCGACGTGCGAGTACATCAGCCCCATCCGCCCGGTGCCGCGCAGCGCATCCTCGTTCTCCTTCAGGAAGTCCCAGTAGAGCGCGTTGAACGGGCAGGCGCCCTCGCCGGTGGTCCGCGAGACGGCGTACGGGCAGTCCGCGCAGTGGTCGCTCATGCGGTTGACGTAGCTCCCGGAGGAGGCGTACGGCTTCGAGGAGAGCACGTCCGTGCCGAACGACCCCATCGCGACGACGTTCGGCGTCGTCACCCAGTGGTACGCGTCGACGAACCCGAGGTGGAACCACTCGTTCAGTTCGGCCGGGTCGGCGCCGTACACCAGCGCGAAGTTCGACAGCACCATCAGGCGCTCGATGTGGTGGGCGTAGCCGTACTCGCGGACGTGGTCGACCGCCTCGGAGAGACACCGCATGTCGGTGTCGCCGTCCCAGTAGGCGGGCGGGAGGTCCCGGTCCTGTCCCAACTGATTCGCGTCGGCCAGTTCCGGCATCGCCTCGCGGTAGACGTGACGCACGAACTCTCGCCAGCCGATCACCTGCCTGACGAACCCCTCCGCGGCGTTGAGCGGGACGGGCGCCGGCTCCGTTGGCTCCGCCGACTCCGCGCCGTCGCCGAAGTCGTCGAGCGACGCCGTCGCCCCGCCCGACGCGCCGTGCTCCGTCGGGTCGTACCCGCCCGGGTCGACGCCGCGCTCCGCGTAGGCGCGCTCGACCGCCCGGACCGGCTCGCGCGGGTCGAGCAGGCCGAGGTTGATCGCCGGCGAGAGCAGCGAGTGCGAGCAGAACGGCTCGCCGCCGACCATAGCGTCCTGATACCGACCGAACGCGGGGAGCCCGTCGCTGACGAAGCGGTCGAGCGCCTCGCGCGCCCCGTCGCGCGTCACCGGCCACGCGAACTCGTCGAGCGAGTCGTTCCCCCACGTGTCGAACCGCTCGCACACCCACGCGTGGGTCTCGCGGGTCAGCCCGTCCGGCTCGAACGCCGGTCGCGCCGGCGGCTCCCAGCCGTCGGGCGGCGTCTCCTGGTTCAGGTCGTCGTAGTTCCACTCCCCGCCGACCGGGTCGCTGTCGTCCATCAACACCCCCGTCTCGCGGCGGACGTGCCGGTACCAGTTCTCCTGCCGGAAGGTGCGCTCGGCGGCGCCGTCGTCGCCGACGAGCGGTCCGTCGCCGTCGCCCGCCCACTCGCGCCAGTCGGCCGGCGTCGTCCAGAACAGCTCGTTGTCGACGAGGTCGAGGGTCCCGCCGCGCTCGGCGACCAGCCCGCGGAGCCGCTCGCCGGCGCCGTGGCTCGCGGGGCGCATGAGCCGCAGGCGCGGGCCGTCTCCTCCGTTCGCGTCCCGCTCCGCGAAGAACTCGTCGAGCCCCTCGCCGAACGACTCGGCCCGCACGTAGGTCACGTCGTGGCCGCGCTCGCGGAGCTCGTCGCGGAAGTGCCGCATCGCCGAGAACACGAGCGTCAGCTTGTGGGCGTGGTACGGCTTCCGGTCGGCGAAGCCGTGTGCCTCGATCAGCAGCACGTCGTCGGCGGCGTCGAGGACGTCGAGGTCGGGGTTGAGCTGGTCGCCGAGCAGCCAGCAGGTCGTCCGGTCGCTCACGGTACCCGATCCACGGGCGCCACCGACATAGCTCCGGCGGCGCCGCGGATTTCCCCGATCGCCGAGCGTCCCGCACCGTCGCGGCATCCGCGGCTTTTTGTCGCCCCCGCGTGTCGGGCGGTTCATGGACGAGATCCTCACGAACTGGCTGCTCGGTCTGATCGCCGCCCTCCTCGCCGTCCTGGTACTCGACTCGACCGGCCAGTCGTTCCTCGACCCCCTCTCGCCGATCGCGAACGTGCTCGCGCTCGTGACGTTCCTCGCCTTCGTCATCCTCACCGGCGCGTTCCTCGTGTACACCGCGTCGTTCCGTAACTGACGCGCCGACGCCCGCCGGCGATCCGATCGGTTCCCGGCCCCCTCCGCCGCCGCGCGTAGCTTTTTGCCGCGCCTCGCACTGATCGAGGCATGGAATACACGACGCTCGGGAACACGGGGGCGACCGTCTCGAAGATCTGTCTCGGCTGTATGAGCTTCGGCGACCCCGACTGGCGCGAGTGGGTCCTCGACGAGGAAGACGGGAAAGAGCTGGTCGAACGCGCGATCGAGCTCGGCGTGAACTTCTTCGACACCGCCAACATGTACTCGAACGGCGCGAGCGAGCGCGTCCTCGGCGAGGCGCTCGACGGCCACGACCGCGACGAGTTCGTCGTGGCGACGAAGGGGTACTTCCAGATGGACGAGTCGAACCCGAACTCGGGCGGGCTCTCGCGGAAGGCGATCGAACAGGAGCTGTCGAACTCCCTCGACCGGCTCGACACCGACACGATCGACCTCTATCAGATCCATCGCTGGGACGACGACACCCCGATCGAGGAGACGCTGGCCGCGCTCGACGACGCGGTGCGGCGCGGCGACGTGCGGTACGTCGGGGCCTCCTCGATGTGGGCCCACCAGTTCGCGGAGTCGCTCCGCGTCAGCGAGCGCGAGGGGTACGAGCGGTTCGCCACGATGCAGAACCACTACAACCTCGCGTACCGGGAGGAGGAACGCGAGATGCTCCCGCTCTGCGAGAAGGAGAGCGTCGGCGTGATGCCGTGGAGCCCGCTCGCGCGCGGCTACCTGGCGCGCCCCCACGAGGAGGTGGACGCCACCCTCCGCGGCGAGACCGAAGAGCACCTCTACGCGCACCCGTACCGCGAGGGCGGCGGCCGCGAGGTCAACGAGCGCGTCGAGGAGCTCGCGGCCGAGAAGGGCGTGAAGATGGCGCAGATCGCCCTGGCGTGGCTGTTCCACAAGGAGTGGGTCGACACGCCCATCGTCGGAACGACCAGCGTCGAACACCTCGAAGACGCGGTCGAGGCGCTCGACGTCGACCTCTCCGACTCCGACCTCGACTGGCTCGAAGCGCCGTACGAGCCGGTCCGCGTCTCCGGCCACGAGTGAGGGGCCGACCGGCCGCCCCGGGTTATAAACGCACCGTCGCGGACGCCACGGCAACCCTTTTCGGCGGCGCCGCCGAACCGTGGCGCATGGCAGACGACGACGCCACCGACCCCGAGAACGGCGAGGCCGGCGAACAGGGCGACGCCGCCGACGGCGACGACGGCGAGGAGAAGTCCTTCCGCGAGCGCGTCGAGGAGATCCGCGAGCGACGCGAGCAGGAGCGGGAGGAGGGCGACCGCCCCGACCCCGAGGAGATGATGGGCGGCGGCGGCCCGCCGGGGATGGGCGGTGGCGGCGGCGGGAACCCCTTCGCGCAGATGATGTCCGGCATGATGGGCGGCGGCGGTCCCGGCGGCGCGGGCGGCCCGCCCGGCATGGGCGGCGGCCCCGGCGCGCAGGGCGAGCAGGGCCCCCGCGGCGACGACGGCGGCAACGAGGAGCTCGTCCGCGAGGTGCGCCAGCTCCGCGACGAGGTCCGCGACGCGACCCGCCAGCTCCAGCGCATCGCGCAGGCGCTCGAAGACGACTAAACGCGAGCCGTCGCCTCTTTTATTCCACTCAGTACGATACAGTGTTTAGATCGAGCTCCACGAAAATCAGTAACAAGCTATTTGTCTAAGGGAAACAATTCCAGCGTACGAAAACATGCCTACACACGAAACAAAATCCGCGGAGGCAGTTTTATCCGAAAAAACGGATGAACCAGTGGATACGTTCTCCGCGGACGACAAACCGATTCCAGAACTCGACGACTTGGAATCGGTCCCAGAAGAAGAGCGGTAGGTATTAGCCGTTTTGCGGACCGTATCTTTCGAGAAGGTCGTCAGCACGTTCTGTGAGGAATCGCTCACAGTACGCTGGCGCGTTCTCCGCCGTTACTGCCGGGAACCCGCGCTGAACGTCAACTTTCTTGCCGCCTCGATATAGGTCAAGGTGGAGACGTTCCGACTCGACGTCGTGCCCCCACGCTGAATCAGGGTGGTGGTCGAACCGAGCGACCTGTCGCCAGTCACGCTCTCCGTACTGTTCCCCGATGTTCTCTTCCAGTTGAACGAGAAACCAGTCGACGCTCCCGTCAGTAATACCTATCTCCACGTTGACTCGGGAGCGTCCGTACTTTACCGGAACCGAGTAATCGGCGTCTGGATGAGCGTGCCGGTGTTCGGGCGTCGAACTATTCGTCATAAAACACGAGAGAAGAGGTGTGTTAGCTTAACACTCCGACCAGCCGCACGACTCGCACGTCTTGCAGCCCTCGGAGTAGTAAAGATTCATGCCGCCGCACTCGGGGCACTCGGGCGACTCGCCCGCCGCGATGAGCTCCTGCGTCGAGTCGTCCGCGCCCGCGTCGTCGTCGTCCGCCGCCGGCCCGGGCCCGCTCGGAGCGTCGGTCGCCGTGCCGGCGTCGACCGCGCCGCCGTCGGTCTGGCTCGGACGACCCGCGCCGGAGGCGGCCTCCTCGACGTCGTCGAGGCTCTGTTGCTGGGGGATTCCCTTGTCGACGTCGTCGTCGAGGTAGCGCCGCAGTGCGGTGCCGATGGCGTCCGGGATCGACTGGATCTGCTCGCCTTTGTCCCAGGCGACCTTCGGGCTCCGGGTGCCCTGAAGCTCGTCGACGATCTCTTCGGGGTCGACGCCGGAGCGCAGCGCCGTCGAGATGACCTTCGCCAGCGCCTCCGTGAAGGAGTTGGTGTAGCCGCCGGAGTGGCCGATGTTCGCGAACAGCTCGAACGGCAGCCCGTTCTCGTCCTCGTTGATGGTGACGTACAGCTTGCCGTAGCCCGTCTCGACGCGCTGCGTGACGCCGTTCAGGGAGTCGGGGCGCGGGCTGCGCTCGCTGTAGTCGATCCGGGGCTGCTCCGTCGCTTCGAGGAGGTCCGCGACCTCGGCGTCGATCGCCGCGCGGACGTCCTCGTTGTCGAGGAACGCCTCGACGCCGCCGAACACGTCGTTGATCTGCTCGACGATGGTCTCGGCGGCCTCGGTCTCGTCGGCGAACTCGGTGTTCTGCGCGCGGGTCGTGAGCACCTGCTTCGAGCGGGTGCCGTCGCGGTAGTAGGTGACGCCCTTCCCGCCGTTCTCGTAGATGTACTCGAAGACCTCCTTGGCGTCGTCGAGCGTGGAGTCGTTCGGCGCGTTCACCGTCTTCGAGATGGCGGAGTCGACGCCCTTCTGACAGGCGACCTGGACGCCGGCGTGGTCCTTCGCGGAGAGGTCGCCGGTGACGACGAACAGCTCGCCGATCGCGTCCGGCACCGTCTCTAACCCCTCGACGCCGTCGAACGCGTTCTCGGCCATCTGCTCTTGGGCCTCCTGTTTGACCGCGTCGACGTCGACGTCGTTGGCCTCCAGGGTGCGCAGGAAGTAGTCGTCGAACTCGACGAGCATCTCGTCGCCCTGGACGTCGTCGGAGACGTTCTTGTAGTAGGCGACGTTGTAGATGGGCTCGCAGCCGCCGGTCGTGTTGCCGATCATCGACGTCGTGCCCGTCGGGGCGATCGTCGTCGTGTTGTGGTTGCGGATCGGGAAGCCGTCCGCCCACTCGTCGGCGTCGAGCCCGGTGTAGTGCTCGAACCAGTCGCGGTGTTCGGTCGGGTTCGCGTACTTCGAGTCCGCCCAGTCGTTGAACGTCCCGCGCTCCTCGGCGAGCTCGTGGGAGGCGAGCTTCGACTCGTGGTTGATGTGGGTCATCAGCTGGCGGGCGATCTCGTTGCCCGACTCGGAGCCGTAGCGGACGCCGAGCTGGACGTACAGCTGCGCGAGCCCCATGATCCCCAGCCCGATCTTCCGCATGTCCCGGACCTTCTGTTCGATCTCCGGGACGGGGAAGTCGGACATCGTGACGACGTTCTCGAGGAAGCGGGTGCCGTACGCGATCCGCTCGTCGAACGCCTCGAAGTCGATCGCCTCGTCTAGGAACGCCTCGACGGCGGCCGCCTCGGAGTCGTACTCGTCGGCGTGCTCGTCGGACCAGACGCGCCAGTCCGGCGCGTCGAGGTCGGCGAGCGTCGAGAGGTTGATGTGGCCGAGGTTACAGGCCTCGTACTCCTCGAGGGGCTGCTCGCCGCAGGGGTTCGTCGCGAGGATCCGGTGTTCCGGATGCTCCTCGACGTCGAAGGAGTGCTCCTTGTTGATCCGCTCGAGGTAGACGACGCCCGGCTCCCCGTTCTCGTGGGCGCCCTCGATCATGTGGTCCCAGATCTCGGCCGCCGGGACGGAGAGCTCCTCGCCGACCTCGACGTGCTCGCCGAGGCCGAACATGTCGTACAGCTCCTTCGTCTCCGGCGTCGCGACGTGGGGCTCCTCCGTGCGCGGGTTGGTGAAGGTGAACTCCTCGTCGTTCTCCAGCGCCTCCATGAAGTCGTCCGTGACGCCGACGCTGATGTTGAAGTTCGAGAGGTGTCCCTCGACGGCGTTCCGGAGGTGCTCGGGCACCTTCCCGTCCTCGTCGATGAGGTCGCGGGCCTCCTCCAGGGCGTCCGCGAAGGAGTTGTGCGTGAAGTCGTCGGGGTCGTTCAGGCGCAGCGAGTGGGCCAGGGAGACGTCCTTGTTCTTCGCGTGGATGAACTGGATGACGTCGGGGTGCGAGACCCGCATGACGCCCATCTGGGCGCCGCGGCGCGCGCCGCCCTGCGCGATGGTCTCGCACATCTGGTCGAACGTCCGCATGAACGTGATCGGACCGGACGCGATGCCGCCGGTGGAGCCGACCGAGTCGCCGTACGGGCGGAGCTGCCAGAACGCGTACCCCATGCCGCCGCCGGACTGGAACACCTCGGCCGCCTCCTTGGCGGTCTGGTGGATGTCGGTGATGTCGTCGCCGGGCGAGTCGACGAAGCAGGCGGAGAGCTGCTGGAGCTCGTCGCCCGCGTTCATCAGGGTGGGGGAGTTCGGCATGAACGAGAGCGACTCCATCCCCTGCCGGAACGTCTCCGCCGTCGCCTCGACGTGGTCGCGCACGCTCTCGGGCAGCTCGGGGACGACCGTCTCGTACGCGAACTTGTTGACGTTGTGGGCGGTGAGCGTCGTCTCCGCGTCGTCCGCCGCGGTCGTGCCCGCGCCGAAGACCTCCTCGGCGAGCTCGTCGCGTCGCGGGTGGTCGGGCTTCAGCTGGTCGGGCGTGACGGTGACCTCGACGCCCTGCTTCTCGGCCTCGAAGACGGCCTCCGCGAGCGCGACGTTGCGCGCGACGCGGTCGAACAGCTCCTCCTGGTCCTCCGCCGGCTCGCCGTCCGCGTTCTTCCGGAGGTAGCGCGCGGGCAGGATGTTGTGGTAGGCGTTGCCCGTGAGCCGCTCCTCCATGGTGTCGCCCGTGGTGCGTTTGATCGGTAGCTCGACTCCGTCCGCGGTGACGCCGTCGCTGCTCATTCGGCGGCCACCCCGCTGGCTTGGCGTGGGATATGGGTCATCTGTAGTGTTGGTGTACTGGCGAGGCGGGCCCTTGTAGGTTCGGATGTTCGGACCTGCCCGGCATCTACATGTCCGATTCGGTATGTAACGTCGGTCCGGCGCGTCTGACGCTGACTACGGTACGTCGGTAAGGGACGGACTCCGTACACATAAGCATGGGTAGACCGGAGTGAAACTGGTCGTCGAACGACCAAACCGTGCGACGGAAGCGGCCTCCCACCGGAACAAAAGGGGGGTTGTCGGCCGGCGATTTCCCCGGTAACGACGGCCGCTCGTCTCTCTGTGTCCGTCCTCGGGCGGAGCGCGCGGCGGGCTCGACGCAGTTCTCGCCGCCGATATATCAACGATCGACAACTGGGTCCGCCCTCGTCCCACAAGCTTATGCCCGGCCTCGCCGTGACCCCGGACATGACCGCACCGTCGTTCGCGTTCGCGGGACTCGTCGCGCCGGCACAGGCCGCGCTGCTCGGCAGTCAGATCGGCCAGCTGCTGGTCGCTCTGGTCGCCGTCGCGCTGATCATCGTCGTCGGCAAGTTCGTGCTGAAGCTCGCGTGGCGGCTCGTCACGATCGGTATCGTCGTCGTGGCCGCGTTCTACCTGCTGTCGACGCTGGGCGTCGTATAACGAATCGACGGGGGAGCCGCCCCGCCAACGGGACGGGCGCTCGGCTTACTGGAACGCGGCGCCCGGCTCGGCCTCGTCGCGGTCGACCTCCGACCGCTTGAACCGCTGTTCTATCTCCTCGTAGCGCTCGCGCGTCTCGGGGGTGACGCTCGGGTTCACCTCGCGCAGCGCGTCCTCGAAGTGGGCCATCGTCACGCGGACGTTACCGACGGACTCGCCGACCTCCTCCGGGGTGACGCTGCCGATGAACTCCCGTGAGGCGTTCATCGACGCCTCGCGGGCGACCGCCTCGATGTCGGCGCCCACGTACCCCTCGGTCTTGCGCGCCAGCGCGTCGAGGTCGACGTCGTCCGCCAGCGGCTTGTCCCGCGTGTGGACCTCGAAGATCCGGCGGCGCGCCGCCTCGTCGGGGACGGGCACGTGGACGTGCCGGTCCAGCCGTCCGGGGCGCAGCAGCGCCGAGTCGATGAGGTCCGGGCGGTTCGTCGTCGCGATGACGACCACGTCCTCCAGCGATTCGAGCCCGTCGAGCTCCGTCAGCAGCTGGGAGACGACGCGCTCGCCCACGCCGGAGTCGCCGGAGTTCTGCCCGCGCTCGGTGGCGATCGAGTCGATCTCGTCGAAGAACACGATCGTCGGCGCGTTCTCGCGGGCCTTGCTGAACACCTCGCGGACGCCCTTCTCGGACTCGCCCACGTACTTGTTCAGCAGCTCCGGCCCCTTGATCGAGATGAAGTTCGACTCGCTCTCGTTGGCGACCGCCTTCGCGAGCAGGGTCTTCCCCGTGCCCGGCGGGCCGTACATCAGGACGCCCTTGGCGGCCTCCATGTCCAGCTCCTCGAACACTTCGGGGTACTCGAGCGGCCACTGGATCGTCTCGCGGAGCCGCTCTTTGGTGTCTTCGAGGCCGCCGACCTGGTCCCAGCTGACGTCCGGGACCTCGACGAACACCTCGCGGAGCGCGGAGGGCTCGATGCCCTTCATCGCCTCCTTGAAGTCCGCCTCGGTCACCTGGATGCTGTTCAGCACGTCGGCGTCGATCTCGTCGCTCTCGAGGTCGATCTCCGGGCGGATGCGCCGCAGCGCGTGCATCGCGGACTCCTTCGCGAGCGACTCCAGGTCGGCCCCGACGAACCCGTGGGTGTTCTCGGCGTACTCGTCTAGGTCGACCCCGTCGGTCAGCGGCATGTTCCGCGTGTGGACCTGGAGGATCTCCTTGCGGCCGTCGCGGTCGGGGACGCCGACCTCGATCTCGCGGTCGAAGCGGCCGCCCCGGCGGAGCGCCTGGTCGATGGCGTCGACGCGGTTCGTCGCCCCGATGACGACGACCTCGCCGCGCTCCTCGAGCCCGTCCATCAGCGACAGCAGCTGGGCCACGACGCGGCGCTCCACGTCGCCGCCGGCCTCCTCGCGCTTGGGCGCGATGGAGTCGAGCTCGTCCATGAAGATGATCGCCGGCGACTCCTCGGACGCCTCCTCGAACACCTCGCGGAGCTGCTCTTCGCTCTCGCCGTAGTACTTCGACATGATCTCCGGGCCGGAGATCGTGTGGAAGTCCGCGTCGATCTCGTTGGCGACCGCCTTCGCGATCAGCGTCTTCCCCGTGCCCGGCGGGCCGTGGAGCAGGACGCCCTTCGGCGGGTCGATGCCGAGGCGCTTGAACAGCTCCGGGTGCCGCATGGGCAGCTCGATCATCTCGCGGACCTGTTCGAGCTCGTCGTCGAGCCCGCCGATGTCCTCGTAGGTGACGTCGGGGCCCTCGCCGGTGCCGCCGGCGGTGTCGCCGCGGTCGGCGATCTCCTCGGCGGATATCTCCGAGATCGAGATGTCGGTCTCGTCGGTGATGACGACCGTGCCGCCGGGGCTCGTCTCGGCGATCTTCATCGGGACCGCCTGCGACTGGCCGCCCATCAGCCCGAAGCCGAGGGAGGTCCGGATCGTCTGTCCCTCGGTGACGGGCTGTCCGGAGAGCTTGTCGCGGATGAACGGGGCGATCTGTCCCCGCACCCGCAGCTGGCTCGGGAAGGCGATCGTCACCGCGTCCGCCCGCGAGACGTCGACGTCCTCGACGGTGACGCGGTCGTCGATCCCCACGTCGGCCTCCTGGCGGAGGCGGCCGTCGATGCGGATCACGCCGGTGCCGTCGTCCTCGGGGTAGCCGGGCCAGACGCGGGCGATCGCGGCCCCGTCGCCGCCCTCGACGCGGACGATGTCCCCGCCGGAGAGCCCGAGCTCCTCGGCCGCGACGCGGTCGATCGCCGCGAGGCGGCGACCGGCGTCCTTCTGTTTCAGCGGCTTGACGGTCAGCTTCATCGCTCGCCCTCCACGGTGAGCACGCCGTTGTTCACGGCCGCGTCGACGGCCGTCCCCGGCAGCTCGAACTCCGATTCGACCGGACCGTCCGGTCCCTCCACGACGACGATCGCCGTCTCGCCGACGGTGTCGACGGTGACCGAATCGTCGTCGGCCCCGAGGTCGGCGGCGACGATCCACCGGTCGTCGTACTCGTACCGGCGCAGCAGCGCGCCCTCGCCGGTCGATCGGGTCTGTATGTGATTCATCCTAACTACGAGTTAGTCGCAAAGACATATAAACTTGTCGCTCAAAATCGCATGACGTGAGTGTTTTCGATCGCATCGGTAGTGTAGCGGTTCGGACTAGATCACCCGGCGATCGGGCGCCGTCGAGCGATCGGATTCGGGGCCGGTGCGGATCGCCGGTCCGCGGGCCGGATCCCTCCGGCGTTTATCCCGCTCGGCGCCGAACCGCCCGGACATGGAACGGGTCACCCACGACGGCCGCGAGACTGCGTACCGCCGGTTCGACCGCGGCGGCGACGGACCGACGGTCTGTCTCGTCCACGGCAGCGGCGGCACGAAGGACGTCTGGAAGTCGCAGGCGCGGCTCGCGGACCGCTTCCCCGCGGTCGCGGTCGACCTCTCCGGCCACGGCGACAGCGGCGACGCGACGGCGTCCGCCGGCCGCGAGGCGCTCGAGGCGTACGCGGACGACGTCGTCGCGGTCGCCGAGGCGACGGACGCGACGGTCCTCTGCGGGAACTCGCTCGGGGGCGCGGTCGCGCTGTGGGTCGCCTTAGAGCGGGACCTCGCGCTCGACGGCCTCGTGCTCGCCGGCACGGGCGCGAAGCTCGCGGTGGCCGAACCGCTCCGCGACGCGCTCGCCGACGACTTCGAGCGGGCGGTCTCGCTGCTCCACGAGCCGGACCGGCTCTTCCACGACGCGCCCGCGGAGTACGTCGAGCTCTCCGAGGCGGCCATGCGCGCCTGCGGGCGCGCCGTCACCGAACGCGACTTCCTGACGTGCCACCGGTTCGACGTTCGGGACCGGCTCGGCGAGGTCGCGGTCCCGGCGCTCGCGGTCGTCGGCGCGCACGACGGGCTCACCCCGCCGGCGTACCACGAGTACCTCGCGGCGGAGCTCCCCGAGGGGGAGCGGACCGAGATTCCCGACGCCGCCCACCTCGCGATGCTCGAACGGCCGACGGCGTTCAACGACGCGCTCGCGGAGTTCCTCGGCCGACTGTAGTTGCCGCGGCCGTGCGGACCGCAGTCACCGGTCACCGCGCGCCGTCCGTAGCTCGGAGGCACCCTCCACGCCCGAGGCTCGGAGGCACCCTTTTAGGTCGCCCGCGCGTCGCGGGGCCACATGGTCGACAGCGACGAACGGGAGCCGGACACGGGTCGCGCGGACGGATCCGGGGACCGGGCGGACGCCGCGGGCGCCCCCGCCGAGCCCGACATCGAGGACCTGCTCGCGAAGCTCGACGCCCTGAGCGACACCGTCGACGAGGGCCACGAGCGCGAGAAGGTCAGGCAGACCATCTCGCTCGTCGAGCGGATGCCCGGGACCGGCGCGCTCGCCGGGCGGATCACCAAGTACACCTCCCGCGACCTCGCCGAGTCGTTCGTCGGCGCGGTGCTCTTCGCGCTCCCCCTGCTCGTCGAGGGCGGCGTCTTCGAGATCGCGGCCTGGTTCGCGGCGACGACCGTCGCGGGCGTCCCGGTCCTCCTGATCGGTCACGTGGGGTTCATCCTCGTCGCGGTCGCCGGCCTCCTCTACTTCGCCGACTTCCGGCAGATCGCGATCCGGCACCCGATCTTCGGACTCGTCCCCCGCCGGTACGCCGGCGTCCTCGTCGTCTCGCTGGCCACGTCGGCCAGCATGCTGCTGTTCTGGGGCCGGCTCCACGAGGGCGACCCGACCGCGCTCGAACGGGCCGGGCGGATCGCCGTCGTCTGGGCCGCCGCCGCGTTCGGCGCGGGGCTCGGCGACATCCTCCCCGGCGAGTCCCACGGCGAGGACCTCGGGAAGTTCGACCTCGACATCGGCGACACCGAGTGACTCGACGCGGTCGATCGCGCCGGAGCGGTCCGCGGTCGCCGCACGCGATCCGAGCAGTCTGCCCGATCCGGTCCGGGGACTCCCGGTTTTCCACAGCTTTTTCGCCGCGGCGACCCTACCCGCGTTCATGTCAGCGCTACGCGACGCGCTCCGGGACCTCCCGGACGCGGTGTTTGCGGACCTACTCGAGTCGGACGACGGGTACGTCCTCGTCGTCGACCTCCCAGGCGCGGCCGCCGAGACGACAGAGGTGCTCGTCGAGGACGGGCGCATCGAGATCGAGGGCCGGCGCGAGAAGACCGTCCCCGACGGGTTCGAGTACGTCCGCGAGGACCGCCCGCTGTTCCTCGACGCGGAACTCCCCCTCCCGACCGACGCCGACGGCGCCGGCGCCGACGCCGAGATCGACCGCGGCGTCCTCGAAATATCGGTCCCCAAGCGGGAGCGGGACGTCTCCCGGACCATCCCCGTCGACGACGCCGACGACGAGGGCGACGCCTGACGGGTGGTCACGCTGGTCAACCTTCGCGCCTACTGGCGGTTCGTCGTCGTTCTGCGGCAGTTCTCGCCGCTCATCATCGCCTACTGGCGTGACCGCCGCCGGTACTTCCTGTTCGGCGGGAGCCGCGAGGTCGACGCCGAGATCCAGCGCGAGCGCGCCGCGGTGCTGCTCGACATCCTGCTCACCCTCGGCCCGACGTTCATCAAGCTCGGCCAGATCCTCTCGACGCGGCCGGACATCCTCCCGCCGGCGTACATCGAGGTGCTGGAGGGGCTCCAGGACGACGTGCCGCCCGCGCCGTGGGAGGAGTCGAAGGTCGTCCTCGAAGACGAGTTCGGCCCGGTCGACGACGTCTTCGACGAGTTCGACCGCGACCCGATAAGCGGCGCCAGCCTCGGACAGGTGTACACCGCCACCTACGACGGCGACGACGTCGCCGTGAAGGTCCGCCGACCGGGTATCGAGTCCCTCGTCGAGGCCGACCTCCGGACGATCCGCTGGTCGATCCCCCTGATCAAGCGGTTCACCGGCGCCGGCCGGGCGTTCTCCTTGGAGAACCTCGCCGACGAGTTCGCCAAGACGATCCGCGAGGAGATGGACTACGCCCGCGAGCGGACGATGCTCGAAGAGATCCGGAGCAACTTCGCCGACGAGGACCGGATCCGGATCCCGGAGACGTACGAGCCGGTCTCCGGCCCGCGCGTGCTCACGATGGAGTACGTCCCGGGCACGAAGATCAGCGACATCGACGCGCTCGACGAGGCGGGACACGACCGGACGGAGGTCGCGGAGACGCTTCAGGAGGTGTACCTCCAGATGATCATCGAGGACGGGGTGTTCCACGCCGACCCGCACCCTGGGAACCTCGCGGTCGCGGACGACGGCGCCGTGATCTTCTACGACTTCGGAATGGCCGGCCGGGTCGACCCGTTCATCCAGGAGAAGATCGTCGATTTCTACGTCGCGGTCGCGCGACAGGACATCGACGCCATCCTCGACACGCTCATCTCGATGGGGACGCTCTCGCCGGAGGCCGACCGCGAGGTGATGGGCAACGTGATGGAGTTAGCCATCGCGGACGCCAGCGGCGAGGACATCGAGCAGTACCAGGTGAACCAGATCATCGAGCAGGTGGAGTCGACCATCTACGAGTTCCCGCTGCGGCTCCCGCCGAACCTCGCTTTGGTCCTCCGGGTCGCCACCGTCGTCGAGGGCGTCTGCGTCACGCTCGACCCCGAGTTCGACTTCATCTCGACGGCGACCGACTACCTCCGCGAGGAGGGGTACTACGAGCAGACCGCCCGCGACCTCGCCGAGGACGCCGGGCGGCAGGTCCAGCGCACCACCGAGGCGCTGTTCACGGTGCCCCCGAAGGCCGACGAGTTCCTCGACCGCGCCAACCGCGACGACCTGACTGTTAACGTCGTGTTGGAGGACGACACGAAGGTGTTAGAGAAGCTGGCGATGCGGATCGCCTACTCCGTGCTGCTCGCCGTCGGCGTCCTCTCCGCGACGATCCTCTACTCGTTCGCCGAGAACTGGCGGCTCGCCGCCGTCGTCCTCGCGCTGGCGGCGCCGCTCGCGATCGCCCTGTACCGCTCGTTCCGCAAGCAGCGCGGGCTCCGTGCCACCCCGCAGTTCACCCGTCAAGGGATGAAGCAGCGGCGCGACGACTGACCCGTTCCCTCCCGGAAACGGGCCGCTTCAGGCCTCTTCCGGCCGACAGATCCACACGTCTTCCGCTTCCTCGACCGCGTAGTCTCGCGCCGCCAGCCACTCGCGGAGGGCGGCGGAGCCGGATCCGGCCGCGGTCTCCTCCGAACCCCCCTTCGCGTCCTCGGCCGCCGCCTCGGCGGCCTCGTGGACCTCCACGACGAGCAGCGGGCGGTGGGTCGCGAGCGTCGCCGTCGCGCCCCGGAGGACCGCGGCCTCGTGCCCCTCGACGTCGACCTTGATCGCGTCCGGCGGAGGGACGGTGCCGACCCCGTCCGTCCCCTCGCCGCCGACGCCGTCGACGAGGTCGTCGAGCCGGCGGACGGGGACCGACTCCGTGCCCGCGACGCTCGCGCCCCACCTGGTCGCCGACTCGCGGTCGAACGCGGAACACTTCGAGTACGTCGAGCGGTAGAAGGTGAGCGTCGCGTTCGCGTCGCCGAGGCCGGCGCGTCTGAGGTCGATCACGCCGCCGGCCCCGCCTCCGCCGCCCAGCCCGTTCCGGTCGGCGTTCCGCGCCAGCCGGTCCGCGCTCTCGCCGTTCGGTTCGAACGCGACCACCCGGCGGTCGGTGCCCAGCGCCAGCGGGACGGCGTGCTCGCCGACGTGCGCGCCCACGTCGAGGACCACCGCGTCGTCGGGCAGTCGGTCGAGCGCGTCGAGCCCGGGGTCGTCGCCGTGGGGGTTCGTCGGCTCGTAGCTCCAGTACCGCCCCGCGACCGTGCGCTTCGGCGTCGCGACGCCGAGCGCGTAGGTGAGGTCCGCGAGGCGGTACAGCGTCCGGAAGCCGCGCCGCTCGACCCGGGCGCGCAGCGACGAGAGGGGCCGGCTCATCGCGGCGTCACGCCCCGACGACCTGGATCGGGACGAGGAGGAAACAGAGCGCGCCGACGGCGAACGTGGCGAGGCCGACCGCGAGCCGCGGCAGTCCCACGCCGTCCTCGTCGGCCGGGTTTGCCGGACCGTTGAACGCGATCACGGCCGCGAACACTCCCCAGAACGCCCAGAGCCCGACCGACTCGTTCAGTCCGAGGCCACGCCAGAAGTGGAGGTAGGCGGCGACGGCGAACAGCGCGCCGGGGACGAGCGCCGCCACCGTCTCCTGTCGCGGCCCGAGCATCGCTCGGACCATGTGGCCGCCGTCGAGCTGGCCCACCGGGAGGAGGTTCAGGAGCGTGAAGAACATCCCGACCCAGCCGCCGATCACGACCGGGTGGGCGCTCAGCCGCGGATCGCCGTAGCTCGTCGGCTGGCCGAGGACGCCGGCGATGAGGTCCAGAAGCGGCGGGTTGTTGAATCGGATCACCGGCCCCGAGGAGTTCGCGAGCTCCGCCGGCACCCCGATCGGGTCGAGCGAGAGCCCGACGGCGGTCACGGCGACCGTCGCGACCAGCCCCGCGATCGGTCCGGCGGCGCCGATGTCGAAGAGGACCTTCCGCGAGGGCATCCGCCCGCGGATCCGGATCACCGCGCCGAGGGTCCCGAAGGGGAAGATGAAGGGGATCACGTACGGAAGCGAGACGGGGACGCCGTGGTATCGGCCGGCGGCGTAGTGGCCGAGCTCGTGGGTCATCAGGACGCCGAGGACGGCGGCGGTGAACGGCCACGCCTGGAGCAGGGTGAGGGGGTTCGACTGTATCTCGGCGAGCGGGACGTAGTACCAGCCGTAGGCGCCGACGAACAGCGTCGACAGCACGGTGGCCGCGAACATGGCGACGTTCACCCAGGGTATCCCGTCGCGGCCGCGGTCGAACGGGGTCGCCACGACGACATGCCCGTCGTCGACGGCCTCCACGTCGACCTCGTAGCCCGCCTCCCGGAAGTGGGGAGTCAGCTTCCGCAACAGCGTCCGCTCCGGGACGTACGACTCGCCGCGGTACCGCACGCGGCCGTCCTCGCGGCGGACCTCGTCGATCCGAAAGAACGTCCGGAGGGGCTCCGGACGCGGGGCGCCGTCGCCGGTCGCCGCCGCGTCCTCGTGTTCTGGCATCGTCACGTCGTAACTGGTCTGCGAGTATAAACCCCGCGTCGGCGAACGAGTCGGAAGCGGGGCCGGTCGTCCGCTCGCCGGGGCGGCGGACGCGTGCGGGGTCAGAAAGCGCGAGTCGGGGACCGAGCCGCGGGATCCGGTGCGGCGGTGTGCGTCAGAGGCGGTGCTGCGAGCGTCGGTCGGCGGACCGGGGGCGTCAGGCGGGCTCGACGCGCCAGGTCGTCGCGCCCGTGTACGACCACTTCTCGACGGTGAGCTCTGTCGCCGAGTCGCGGAGCTTCACCATCAGGGCGCCGATCTCCTTCGGGGAGAGGTCGACGTCCTCGGAGATGAACTTCCCCTTGAAGTACATCTCGCCGTCCTGGGCGCGGTCGAGCAGGTACTGTTTCAGCCGCTCTTCCTTGCTGCGGTCGTCGTCTGCGCTCGCGTTCGTGGAGGGGTTCGCTGTCGCGCTCATGGTACATCCCACGCTTGCCGCCGGAGGGTGTTATAAAGGTGACACCGTTGGGC
The DNA here is from genome assembly GCF_005435135.1 of Halorubrum sp. ASP1. Lineage (NCBI taxonomy): Archaea > Methanobacteriati > Methanobacteriota > Halobacteria > Halobacteriales > Haloferacaceae > Halorubrum > Halorubrum sp. ASP1. The sequence continues at coordinate 294,556 of NZ_SGUA01000003.1, forward strand.
GACGTTCAGGGGGTTTCAGGGCGTTTCACCCCTCGCCCCGAGGTAAAACGTGTCTGACGGACTCTTTACAACGGTTCCAGAACGCAGTAGAAATTTTATAATCGATTTTGAGGGCGTTTCGGCCGCCGGCCGCTCGGTAAGCGATTCTCCTCTGCCTCCGCGTTCGTCGGACGAATAAGCGGCAAAATGGGCCGATTAACGCCGCCTCGGAGCACGGACGCGACCCTCGCGCGCCCTCCGTGCGTCCTCTGCGCGCCCCTCGCTCGGGCCGTCCGCGGCCGCGATCCGGGCCCGGATCTCCTCGGCGCGCCGACTCGAACTCCCTTCGCGGGCCGTTCAGTCCCGCCGGTGGACCCAGAATGTCTCCGCCTCCGTCGCCTCCTTCTTGAATATCGGCACCTCGTCTTTCAGGCGGTCGATCCCGTCCTCGACCGTCCGGAACGCCTCCCGGCGGTGCCCGGCGAGGACGACGACGAACACGATGTCCTCGCCCGCCTCGATCACTCCGGTTCGGTGGTGCACCCGCACGTCGAAGACCCCGTCCCGCTCCGCGAGCTCCGCCGCGATGGCGTCCATCCGCTCCGCGGCGACCCCCTCGTACTTCTCGAACGCGAGGTGCGTCGTCCGGTCGTCGCCCGGGGCGTCGCGGGCCCGCACGCGGCCGGTGAACGTGGCGATCGCGCCCGACAGCTCGGCGTCCGCGGACGCCTCGACGCGGTCCACCAGCGTCTCGCGGGTGATCCACGGCTCGGCCTCGTCGAGGGCGGCCACGAGCCCGTCGAGGTCGACGCCCTCGGCCGTCGCCGCGGTCGCGAGGACCGTCCCCGGCACGCCCTCGGGGTCGGCGTCGGCGCCGAGCAGGACCGCGGGCACGCGCAGCCGCGACTCGCCGACCGCCACGAGGTAGTCGTGGTCGGGGGCGAGCCCGTCGAGCAGGTCGTCGAACCCCTCGACGCGCCCCCGGCCGCTCCAGTTCCCGTCCGCGTCGAGCGCGATCTCGGTGTCGGCGTCGGGGCGCCCGGCGGGGTCGACGACCTCGCCCTCGACCGCTCCGCCGTCGGCCGCCCGGTCGCTCGGGCCCGGTTCGTGCGGCCGGTCTCCGTCGGGGTCGTCGCGCTCCACGAGGGCCACCCGTCCGTCGAGCCGCGCCGCGAGCCGCCGCGCCAGCGCCGGGGCCCCGTTGCCGACGATCGATATCGGTCGCATACCCGAGAGCGGGCCGCGACCGGCTTAGGCGTTTCCCGGGCGGCCCGGAGCCCCGACCGCGGGGCGCCTCCGACGCGTCCGGGCTTGGCAATCCTTAAGACCGCGACAGGGATACTCGTCGCCAATGAGAGTCGTCGTTTCTGTCGGCGGGAGCGTGCTCGCGCCGGACCTCGACCCCGAGCGCGTCGCCGCGTACGCCGAGGCGATCGAACGGCTGGTGGCCGACGGCTGCGAGGTCGGGGTCGTCGTCGGCGGAGGCGGCGTCGCCCGCGAGTACATCGAGACGGCCCGCGATATCGGGGCCAACGAGGTCGAGCTCGACCGGCTCGGGATCGGGACGACCCGGCTCAACGCCCGGCTGCTGATCGCCGCGCTCGGCGACCGCGCGAGCCTCGCGCCCGCGACCGACTACGAGGAGGCGGGCGCGGCCCTCCGCCGCGACGAGGTCGCGGTGATAGGCGGCGTCACCCCGGGACAGACCACCGACGCGGTCGCCGCCGCCTTCGCCGAGTCGGTCGACGCCGACCTGCTCGTGTACGCCACGAGCGCCGACGGCGTGTACGACGCCGACCCCAACGCCGACCCCGACGCGGCCCAGTTCGCGGAGCTGTCGCCCGCGGAGCTCGTGGAGGTCGTCCTCCCGATGAGCCGAGACGCCGGCGCCTCCGCGCCCGTCGACCTGCTCGCCGCGAAGCTGATCGACCGGGCCGGCATCCGGTCGATCGTGCTCGACGGCACCGACCCGAGCGCCGTCGTCGACGCCGCGCTGTACGGCGACCACACCGGGACCGACGTGGTCCCCGTCGGCGGCGAGGAACCGAGCTCCTGGACGGAGGAGCGATGAGCGGGGACGACGCAGCGGACGGAGCGGCGGACGCCGAACGCGCCGCGCCCGACGACTCCCCGCACATCCTCTCGGAGCGGGCCGCGCTCGACGAGGGGGACGGCGCGGCGGAGGGGGACGGCGAGGCCTTCCACGCGTTCTGGGCCGACGTGGTCGCGGACGAGGTCGAGGCGCGCGACCCCGACGAGCCCATCGTGATCAAGGGCGGCGTCTCGCCGTCGGGCGTCGCGCACCTCGGCAACTTCAACGAGATCATGCGCGGCTACTTCGTCGCCGAGGTGCTGCGCGACCGCGGCCACGAGGTCCGGCAGGTGTTCACGTCCGACGACAAGGACCCGCTGCGGAAGGTGCCGCGCAAGCTGGCGAACGCGGACGGCGACATCGTCGGGCTCGGCGAGGTCGACGCGGGCGCGCTCGGCCGCAACCTCGGGAAGCCGTACACCTCGATCCCCGACCCGTTCGGGGAGGCCGAGTCGTACGCGGCCCACTTCGCAGGCCTGCTGAAGGCCGACGCCGACCGGCTGAACGTCCCCGTCGAGATGCTGTCGAACACCGACCTGTACGCCGACGGGACGTTCGACGACGCGGTCCGGACGGTCCTCGGCGACGTCGAGCGCGTCCGCGAGGTGCTCTCGCCGTACCAGGACAAGGTCGACGACGAGTACGTCCCGTTCAACCCCGTCTGCGAGGCGTGCGGGAAGGTCACGGAGACGGTGACGGGAATCGACCTCGAAGCGGAGACCGTCGAGTACGCCTGTACCGACATGGACGCCGGGGGCAACACCATCGAGGGGTGCGGCCACGAGGGCACCGCGACGTTCCGCGAGGGGAAGCTCCCGTGGCGGCTGGAGTGGCCCGCCCAGTGGGGCGTCCTCGGCGCCGACTTCGAGCCGTTCGGGAAGGACCACGCGGAGGGGTCGTGGCCCTCCGGCGTCGACGTCGCGCGGAACGTCTTCGGCGAGGAGCCGCCCGTCCCGATGGTGTACGAGTGGTTCACGCTCAACGGCGAGGCGTTCTCCTCCTCGGAGGGGAACGTCGTCACGGTCCAGGAGCTGCTCGACCTGATCGAGCCCGAGGTGCTCCGGTTCTTCTTCGCGCTCCACCCGAAGAAGGCCCGCGACCTCGACGTCGAGCGGCTCGACCAGCTGGTCGACCGCTTCGACCGGTTCGAGCGCGCCTACTTCGGCGAGGTGGACGACGAGGACCTCACCGCCTTCGCCGAGCGCGCCTACCCGTTCGTCGTCGGGCGACCCGACGACCCGCCGGCGGAGCGGCCGCTCCGGCTCCCCTACACCTTCGCGGCCGTCCTCGGGATGGTCGACGACCCGGACTTCCGCGAGCGCCTCGCCCGCGACGAGGGGCACATCCCGGACGACGCCGACGACGACGCGGTCGACGCCGCGCTCGCCCGCGTGGAGCAGGCGCGGAACTGGGCCGAACGGACCGGAAACGAGTACGACTACCGGCTCCAGACAGACCTCCCCGCGGTCGAGTTCGACGAGGACGTGGCGGCCGCGCTCGACGACCTCGCCGACTTCGTCGCCGCCGGCCACGACGGCGAGGCGATCCAGGGGGCGATGTACGAGACCGCACGCGACCACGGCGTCGAGGTCAGCGAGTTCTTCGCGGCGGGCTACCGCCTCTTCTTCGACGACACGCAGGGGCCGCGGCTCGGCGAGTTCCTCGGCGAACTGGAGCGCGACTACGTCGTCGACCGACTCCGACGGGAGGCGTAGATGGCCGAGGACCGCTCGCTCGACGACTTCGCCGATACGGACGCCGACGCCGGCGACGTGTCAGATTCCGCTGACACGTCCGACGCCGACGACGCGCCCGACTCGACCGACGCCGACCCCGCCGTCGCCACGTCGACGTGGCACGCCGACGGCGCGGCGTGCGACCGGTGCGGCGAGCGGGTCGAACGCCGGTGGCGCGAAGCGGACGCCTACGTCTGTGCCGACTGCGCCTCCTGGTGACGGGATTACCGGGCCGTCAAAGCTTAAGACGCCGGCCGTTGAGTTCTCTCGTGCGAGGAAAATTCACTGAGAGTAAAATTAAATATAAATGAAATATAATCCGGAACTACTCTACGGGCGGTCGGCGACGGCGCTCACGGCGGCGTACCTCTGCGTCGCGGCGGCGTTCGCGGTCGCGGTCGACCTCGCGACCGCGTCCGCGGTCGGATCCGTCGCCGACTGGACGCCGGCGCACCTCGTCGGCGACCTGTTGCTCGTCGTCGGGTCCGGCGGCCTCCTGTACGGCGCGGTCACGCACCACCGCCGCCGGGCGGAGACCGCCCGCCGGGACCTCGAAACCTCCAACCAGCAGCTACAGGTGCTGAGCCGCGTGTTCCGACACAACGTGCGCAACGACCTCAACGTGATCCAGGGGTACACCGACCTGCTCGCCGACCGGATCGACGACGAGCGGAGCCGGGAGTGCCTGGAGACGATCCGACAGACGACCGACGACGTCGTCGACATCAGCGAGAAGCTCCGCGTGGTCGAGGACGCGTCCGCCGAGCCGTCGGACGGTCGCGTCGACCTCGTCGACGCGGTCCACGAGGCGGTCGAGGTCGTCGACGCCGACGGCGCCGCCGTCACCGTCGAGACGCCCTCCGAGGCGTGGATCCGCGCCGACGACTCGGTCGCGTTCCCGATCCGCGAGGTGTTCGAGAACGCGGTCACCCACAACGACGGGGCCACGCGCCGCGTCGCGGCCACGATCCGCGAGAACGGAACGACAACCTGTCTGGAGGTCACCGACAACGGCCCGGGGATCCCTCCCGAAGAGCGGGCGGTGTTACAGGCCGAAGAGGAGACGCCGCTCTCGCACGCGAGCAGCATCGGGCTGTGGCTCGTCAAGTGGATGTGCGAGACGCAGGGCGGCACCGTCCGGTTCGACGCGACGGACGACGGGACCACGGTCCGGCTCCGGTTCGAGTCCGCGGCGACGCCCCCTACTCCAGTTCGGTGATCGTCACGGCGTAGACGGCGCCGCAGTTCCCGCACTCGACGTGGACGCCGCGGCTGGCCTCGCCGCGGGTGAACTCGGAGATCTCCTCCGAACACGAGCACTCGAACTGGACTTTCATTACCGTATCACTGTCCTTCTGATATTTAAATGAAACCGATGCGGAATCAACGGTGAAAATCACCGATCGCGGTACCACGCCGCACGGGCGGGGACGGCGGTCGGCCTCAGTCGTCGTCGACGATCACTTCGACCGGTCCGTCGCCGTCGTCCGCGGCGTCCTCGTCGGACCCGCCGGACGCGTCGACGCCGGCCGACTGCTGCTGCTGGTAGTAGAGCCCGCCGGCGACCGCGAGGACGATCCACGACCGCCAGTTGGCGAGGTTCAGGGTGTAACCGATGCCGAACGGCTTCTCGACGAGCATCCCCTTCTCCGGTTGCCAGTACGACGACAGCAGGCGTCCGAGGCTCGGACGCTCGAAGTTGTACGGAATCCCGAGAATCTCTCCCGACGACGGTTTGTCTCCCATACCAGTCCGTCTGTCCGCTGGCACTATAAATCGTGGCGCCATCGGTCGGCGGGCCGGCCGGCGGCGCCGCGGCGGCGCCCCGACGCTCAGCGGTAACGGCCGCGGTCCGCCACGTCCCGGAGCCGGTCGAGGACCTCGCCCTCGCCGACCGCCTCGTACCCCGCCTCGAACGCCGCTATCAGCGGATCGGGATCGGTCGCGGTCGCCCGGATCGACCCCTCGAACACGTGGAGGTCCATCGCGTGGTCCTCGACGTGGCCGGTGTGGAAGCCGAGCCCGAAGTCGATGAGGTACGTCGCCGGCGCCGGGGCGGGCTCGTCGTCCGCGGCCGCGCTCTCCGCCTCGTCGGGCGACACGCGCACGTTCCGCGTCGTCGGGTCGCCGTGAACGATCCCCGCACCGTGAAGCCGGGCGAGGTGGCGCCCGACCGCCTCTGTCGAGCGCTCGTCGAGGGCGGTCGCGAGGTCGCGCTCGCCGACGTACTGGAGCGTCAGCGTCGCGTCCGCGAGGTCGACGTCGTACACGAGCGGCGTCGGGACGCCCGCGCGGCGGGCCTCGCTCGTCAGCCGCGCCTCCGCGACGGTCCGGTCGCGCCTGAGCGTCCGGTCGAGGTCGGGGTGCCGGTACGACTTCTCGACCCGCCGCTTGACGACCCGACGATCGTCGCCCGCGCCGGTGACCGCGACGGTCGCCTCCGCGCCGCGGCGGTCCGCGTCCGGGTCGCGCGCCGTCTCGGCCGACGCGCCGCCCGCGGCTCCCCGCGCGACCGACTCCCCCTCCCGCCACGTCACCGGCACCTGGTCCGGTCGGAAGTTCGGGTCGACCGCGGACTCCGGGACGGGAATCGCGTCACCCGCGGCCGCCATCTTCGCGCCCAACACGGCGATCATCCCCGCGTTGTCGCGGAGGAAGCGGGGCTCGGGCGCGTGGAAGTCGGCGCCGCGCGCCTCGCACATCGCGGCCAGCATCTCGCGGAGGCGGTCGTTCTGGGCGACCCCGCCGCCCAGCACGAGCTCGTCGGCGCCGGTCAGCGACAGCGCGCGCTCGGAGACCTCGGTGAGCATCGCGAACACGTGCTCCTGGAGCGAAAAGCAGATCTCCTCGACCGGGACCCCGCCGTCGGCGGCGTCGTTGGCGGCCGAGCTGATCCCGGAAAACGAGAAGTCCATCCCCTTGACGACGTACGGCAGGTCGAGGAGGTCGGCGGCCGAGGCGGCCGCTTCGCCGCCCGCGGACCCTTCTCCGTCGCCCGCACCCGCCGCGCCCGCCGCGAACTCGGCGGCCGCCGCCTCCACCTTCGGACCGCCGGGATGGCTCCAGCCGACGTGGCGCGTGAACTTGTCGATCGCGTTGCCGACGCCGGCGTCCATCGTCTCGCCGAGCACCCGGTACCGCCCGTCGTGGTAGCCGAGCAGGTGCGCGTTCGCGCCCGAGGCGTTCAGACAGACGGGGTTGTCGAACCCGGAGCGGTGCCGACCGATCTCCAGGTGCGCCACCATGTGGTTGGCGCCGACGAGGGGCACGCCGAGCGTCCCGGCGAGCGACCGCGCGGCGGTCCCGACGATCCGGAGGCAGGGACCGAGCCCGGGCCCGCGAGAGAAGGCGACGGCGTCGACCGCGTCAGGACCGTACTCCGCCTCGGCCGCGGTCAACACCCGGTCGACGACCTCGGGGATCGCCTCCGACATGTGTTCGGCGGCCTCGCGCGGGTGAATGCCGCCGCTGTCGGGCTCGTAGGGGTCGGACTCGATGAGAACTGAGTCGGTCTCGGCGTCGTACAGCGCGGCGCTCGCGCACCACGCGGTACCCTCGATGCCGAGAACGCGCATCCGGCGGGGTTACGCTTCCTCGGCGTCCGCCTCGTCGCCGCCGATCTTGTTGCGCTCGAGCATGTGGTCCTGTTCGACCTCCAGGGCGTCGGCCGCGGAGTCGTACACCTTCGCGTAGCCGATCGTCTTGCGCATGCCGAACTTGGTGTCGAGTTCGTGGACGACGACCTCCTCGGAGTCCTTGTCGAGCTTGGCGGCCAGCGAGTCGCGGACCGACAGCCGCGAGGGAGTGGCCTCCTCGTGGGTCGTCTCGAAACGGATGTCCGTGCGGTGCAGCATCGGGTTCTCCTCCTCGGAGATGATATCGACGTCCATGGTTCAGTTGGGCGTATATCCCCTCGAAAGCTGTAAAAGGATTTCGAAGCGGGGGTGTCGCCGCCGAACTCCCCGCCGACCGTCGACCGAGCGCCCCGTTCGGCGTCAAGGTTTCAGTCCTGCAGGCCGTGGATATCGTTACCACTCGAATGCCCAACGACGACGGATTCGACCCGACCGAGCGCTCCGAGTACGAACTCACCAGATCGGCCAACATCATCGTCCCGATGCCGCCCCTTCGAAAGGCCCGGATCTGCGGCGCGCTGGCGCTCCTCGGCTCGCTCGCCGCCCCCCTCGTCGCGACCCTCCCCGCGGCCGTTCGGGAGGCGAACTTCGCGGGTCCGCCAGCCGCGACCTCCCTCGGCGTCGCGGCCGTCGCGCTGGCCGGTACCATCGCCGCCGGCGGGGCCGGCCTCGGCCTGGTCGCGCTCCAGCGGCGCCTCGCTCGCGGTCCCGAACCCACGGACGACGCGGTCTGGTCGTTCCTCGCGTTCGAGGACGCACTCACCGGGGTCGGGTTCGTCACCGGCGGGCTCGGTGTCGGCGTGGGCCTCTCGCTGCTGGCGAGCGGTCACTGGGGCGTCGAGGCGCTCGCCGGGCTCCGACGCAACGGCGTCGAGCCGTACCTCCGGCTCTCGACGGTCCCGGTCACGCCGCGACTGGTGACCGCCGTCGCGCTGGCGGTCGGTCTCGCCGTCCTCGCGGCCACCGTCGCCGTCGACTCCGAGTGACGCCGAGATCGAACGGCGCAGACTCACTCCGCGTCGAACTCGCGGGCCTCGTCCGGGTCGACGCCGAGAATCTCGTACGCGGTCGCGACATCGCCGCTCAGGCTCTCGAACAGCCCCCGGGCCCGCCGCCGCGCCTCGGGCGTGACCGCGACGCGGACCATCCCCTCGCCGGGCTGGCCGTAGACGACGGTCGACCCGAGCGGCGCCGCGAGCATCGCCGGCAGCGCCGCCAGGTCCTCCTCGCCGGTCACCTCGATCGTCACCGGTTCCTCCGCCGCGAGCGCCTCGGCGAGCGCGTCGAGTAGCGCCGCCGACAGCGTCGCGGCCGGGTTCTCGACGGGCACGCGCCGCTCGTCCGTGGCCGCGAGCGCGGCCGCTATCTCCTCGCGGACGGCCTCCCGCTCCGTCTTCCCGTCGACAAGCGCGGCGTCCGGGACGCGGCCCGCCTCGCGGAGGTGATAGGTGACCACGTCGCCGACCGCGATCAGCCGCGGGGGACCCTCGGCTGGCGACGCGTGTCGCTCGCGGGTCTCGTCGGCGGCCTCGATCAGGGCGTCCGCGTCCGTCGTCACCGGGCCCAGCGGCTCCTTGAACGCGTCGCGCAGCGATTCGGGCAGCGTGAGAAGCGGGTCGGATGCGTCGCTCATCGGCCTTCGGCCTCGGATCGGGTGGTCACCGGACCTTTAGCGCGTACGCGCCCGCGTCGGAGACGTTCATCTCCTCCGCGATCTGGCTGTCCGCGGGGTCGGTGACGATGACGTAGCCCGCCCAGTCCTCCGTCAGCGACGAGGACCCGCAGAGCGCGCAGGTCTGGGCGTCCGGGTCGTTGACGTGGTGGCACTCTCGGCACGCCAGGCGGTCCTCGGCCATCAGTCGGCCTCCTCACCGGTCTGTTCGCGGTGTTTCCGCCGGCCCTCCAGCCACTCGTGTTTGCCGAGGCCGGGCTGTTTCGCGGTGAGCCCGATCTTCGAGTCGCGGGGGTTGCGCTCGTCGATGCTCTTCGTCACGACGCGGACGCGGACGGCGTCGTCGACGCCGAGCGTCTTGTCGGAGTCCGACGAGGCGAGCTGCTGGTTCGCGCCGTCGAACGTGAGGTACTCGTCGGTGATCTGCGAGACGTGGAGCAGCCCGTCCACCGGGCCGATCCCGACGAAGGCGCCGAACTCGACCGTCTCCACGACGGTGCCGTCGGCGACCTCCTGCATGTCGGGGTCGTAGGTGAGCGCGTCGAACTCCGCCTCGTAGTAGACGCCGGGGCGGTTGTGTAACACCGCGCCCTCGCCGATGTCGTGAACCTCGATGACGCTCACGACGCTGCCGACGTCCTCGTCCATCCGTCCTTCCAGCTTGTCCTGGAGCAAGGCCTTCACCCGCTCGTCGGTGACGTCCGCCAGGTGCTTCGGCGGGACCTCGACCGTGTCCTTGAGTCGAACTCGTTTGTACATGTTGTTGGTTGTCCGCGGCCGCTAGGGTTCCGTTATCGCCAGTGTGTTCCGACCCCTTAAACCGATTACTGGTGCGTCCGCGGCCAGCACCCGGTTCGCGAGGGGCCCGTCGACCGTGACGACGGCGTCGACCCGGCCGGCCGCGGCCAGGGCGACGAGCGCGTCGTCGGCGTACGATTCGTCAGTCTCCACCGCCTCCGCCCGCTCCGCGAGGTCCGCCCCGACGCTCGCGGCGGTCGCCTCCGCGCCGTTGCCGCCCTGGAGGCCGTCGAGCTCCGCGAGCACCGCCGTCGGCACCACGGCCTCGTAGCCGCCGAGGATCCGGTCCAGCTCCTCGAACAGCCGGAGGTCGGCCTCGACCGGCGCCATCAGCGCGCTCGTGTCGAGCGCGACGACGGGCGCGCCGCCGAGGGCCTCGGTTCGGGCGTCGCCCGCGGCCGGGGTCTCCGGACCGTCCGCGCGGGCGTCGTCGGCCACGCTACGCCAGCGTCCCGACGCCGATGAGCCGCCAGCGCGCGCCGACGCGCCGGTTGATCGCGATCTGGGCGCCCTCCTCGGCGCAGACGGGCCGCTTGAGGCTCACCTCGCACTCGCCGTCGCGCGCGCTCGTCACGGCGCCGACCGTCGTCGCCGTGCCGACCGTGAGCATCAGCGGCTCGCCGGTGCTGATCTCCTCGATGTCGCTCTCACCGCTCTCGTCGTCCTCCTTGCCGACGACGCGGTCGAGGAGGTCGACCGTCATCTCGAACTCCTCGCGGGTCGGCGGGAGCGTCCCCGGCTCGCCGGCGACCTGCCCGGCGAGGGCGTCGCCCTTCGTGAGGCTCGGGTCGAGCCCGGTGCCGACGCCGAGGAGACCGCCGGGCCGGGCGGTCTCGACGTCGCGGTTGCCGGCCTGAAGCGACCGGACGGTCGTCTCCAGCGGTCGCCACTCGGTCTGGCCCTCCTCGTCGACCTCGCGTCCCGGGCGGATCTCCAGGCCGTCGCCGACGGACAGCTCGCCGCTGACGAGCGAGCCGCCGACGACGCCGCCCTTGAGGTCCCCGGCGCTCGCCCCCGGTCGGTTGATGTCGAACGAGCGGGCCGCGTACATCCGGGCGTGCTCGGCGGGGTCACGCTCCGGCGTCGGGATCTCGGACTCGATGGCGTCGATCAGGAGGTCGAGGTTGACCTCCTGCTGGGCCGAGACGGGGACGATCGGCGCGTCCTCCGCGACGGTTCCCTCGACGAACTCCCGGATCTGCTCGTAGTTGTCGACGGCGCGGTCGCGGCCGACCAGGTCGACCTTGTTCTGCGCGATGACGATGTTCTCGATCCCGATGAGATCGAGCGCCATCAGGTGCTCTTCCGTCTGGGCCTGCGGGACGTCCTCCGTCGCGCTCACGACGAGGACCGCCCCGTCCATGATCGAGGCGCCGGAGAGCATCGTCGCCATCAGCGTCTCGTGGCCCGGGGCGTCGACGAACGACACCGTCCGGATCGGCTCGCTCTCGGAGCCGTCCTCGCACTCCTCGTCGACGGTGTAACACTCGGGCTCGTCGACACCGGGGCAGCGTCGGAACGTCGCGTCCGCGTACCCCAGCCGGATCGAGATACCGCGTTTCATCTCCTCGCTGTGCTGGTCGGTCCACGAGCCGGACAACGCCTGTACCAGCGTCGTCTTCCCGTGGTCGACGTGACCGACGAGACCGATGTTCACCTCCGGTTGTGTGTTGGCTTCAGTCACTGTTGGACCTCCTAACGGAGTAGTCTTATGCGGATTTCGCCCCGTGCGAGTGATAAAGTTGCTGTTATAGGTGCGAGAGACGCCCGCGGGCGAGCCGACGGCGACCGTCCGACTCCGTCCGGTTCGGGGCCGCGGCGGTCGCGGCCTCGTCGCTCACCACGCGACCCGACACCCGGGTCGCGAACGGGCGCCGTCGGCGTCCTTCGACGCCGATTTACGCCTCACGCGGTAACGCGGACGTGTAATGGGATACGCGTGCCCCGTCTGCGACACGCCGCAGCGCGACGGCGAACACCTCGCGCACCACCTCGCGTTCACGGCGATGCTCCACGGCGGCGACCACGAGTCGTGGCTCGACGAGCGCGTCGACGACTGGAGCGACCGGAAACCGGCCGAACTCGCCGCCGAGGTGACCCCGCACGCCGAGGACGCCGAGTACGACGAGGTGTTCGAGGACACGGTCCCCCGCGGACGCCCGGACGTCGGGATGGGATCGGGCGGGAGCGCGTCCGGCCACGAACACGGCGCTCCCGCGGACGCTGGCGCGCCCGCCCCCGAGCAGGTCGACGACCCCGAGGTCGCCGAGGCGCTGCGCGAGGCGCGCGAGATGACCCGGAAGGCCGCGGCCGACGCCGACGAGGACGACCACCCCTCGACCGACGACGAAAGCGACGCGTAGCGGAACGCCCTTCCCCGCCCCCGGCCAACCGCGCGTATGGAGACCAGAGGCACGTTCGCCCCCGAGACGCGCGCCGAGGCGCTCGAACGGTACGAGGAGGCCGGCCCCGTCGCGCAGGTCGTCGTCCGCGAGGCGACCAAGGCGATGTCGTTCGACGCCGACGAGTACGACGAGCGCGTCACGCCCGAGGTGATCCGGACCGCCCGCGACGCGACGTTCGCCGAGCTGCTCGCGGTCCACGTCGGCGACCGCGACGAGTTCGACGCGTGGCTCGCGGACAGCGAGTTCGACGACGCGGCCGTGACGCAGATCGGCTCCGACAACGTCGACAACGTCGTCTGGCACCCGATCCCCTTCGCGGACGCGGTGATCGCGGCGACGTACCAGGAGGAGCCGGACGCGGCCGCCAGCACCCTCCGACGCAACGCCTTCGGGCGGGTGTATCGCGAGGAGTTCTACGAGTCGGGCCGATAGGCCGACCGCGGCGGCGGGTGCCGACACGCCGGTCGCGAACCGCGGAGCGGCCGCTCTCCGAGACGAGCGGAGCCGCAGAATCGAACCGCGAGCGCCGGTGTCGGCGATCGCGGCGGACGGGTCGGCGCCTTACAGGCGACCGACGTTCTCGACCGTGACGGACTCGACGTCCTCGACCTGCGAGAACGCCTCTTCGACGGCCTCGGTGCCGCCCGCGCCGTCGGGGACGATGACGGTCGGGAGGAGCGCGACCAGCCCGAACGCGACGTCGTCGCGCTCGAAGCCGCGGATCTTCGCGCCCTCGGGGAGCTCCTCCTCCAGCCGGTCCTGGAGGTCGTCGAGGTCGACTTCGGGGCTGTTCGGCATGACCTTGATCTTGGCGGCGACGTCGCCCATCTTACGGCCCCCGGAACCCGCAGTCGTGGCACTCGTAGAGGTTGCTCTGCTTCCGGCACTTGGCGCACCGGTAGATGGTGGCGCCGCAGTCCGGACAGGAGAACTGCGCGGCGTTCATGCCGGACACCTGAATTCCACAGGAGACGCACTGCGGAGTCGATTGAGAGTCGCTCTGGCTCATACACGTACCTACCGACGGCGACTTTTAACCGTTGTTCTTTTCGCCGGAACGGACCGTGCGGACCGGTACCGTCCCGCTCGACGGAGCGCGGGGGCGGCGGGTCGCGGGGACCGAACCCGGCCGTCACCCGACGATCAGCGGGCCGATGAGGACGCCCATCAGGTGGACACGCCGGGCGCCGACCCGCGGCGGGACAAGTCCGAGCGCGCCGGCGACGAGGAGAACGCCGACGCCGTACGCCCCGGCGAACGCGTACGAGACGACGGCGAGGAGTCCCAACACGCCGATCGAGAGCCGGGTGTAGTCGGCGTTGCCGACGATCCGGAGGTACGGGTCGCTGACGAGTACGACGAGCGCGAACCCGAAGCACGCGGCGGTCGCGGCGGCGACGAGCAGCATCGGCAGCGCGAACGGCACGCCGGCCCGATCGATGGCGACGGTCACGCCCGTGCGCGGCGTCCCGAGCGCTACCAGCGCGAACAGCGCGAAGATCGTGTTCGCCGTGTTCGCGCCGCTCGTCGCCACGACGAACCCGCGGTCCGCCGACGCGCGCGGCACCGCGGGCATCGCGGCCACGGCGGCGATGGCGGCCGACACGCCCGGGACGTACCCCACCACCGCGCCGGCGAGCGACCCCGCCCCCGCGCTCGTGCCGAGGTCGCGCGCTCGCATCGCGATCCGCGGGTCCGCCTGCGGCGGGACCCCCTCGCCGCCGAGCGCCTCCACGAGGACCGGGACGCCGAAGAGTCCGGCGAAAAGCGGCGCGAGGACCCCGCCGGTCGACAGCGGCGCGGCGGGGTCGGCGTCGAGCGTCGCGAACCCGAGCGCGGCGCTCGCGAGGAAGGCGACGAGCCCGCCGACCGCCGCCCGCCGCGACGACTCGGTGAGGACGAGCAGCGCGACGACGCCCCCGAGCAGCAGCGGCAGGTGCGCGCGCAGCGCCGGGTACCACCGCACCATCAGCCACGTGACCGGGACCGCCAGCGGCACCGCGAGCGCGACCGCCAGCCCGGAGCCGAGCGCGGAGAGCCGGACCGCCTCCCGGCCGCGCCCCGCGATCACCAGTCGGTGACCCGGTAGCGCCGCCACCGCGGTCGCGGCGTCGGGCACGCCGAGCGCGAGCGCGGGGACGATGTCGAGGAACGAGTGGACGACGCCGGCGCCGAGCATCGCCACGCCGACGAACAGGGGGTCGGCCGGCACCGACGGGGCGAGGCCGGCGAGGAGCAGCGCGAAGTTGTTGGCGTGGAGCCCCGGCACCAGCCCGCTCGCGGTCCCGAGCGCGACGCCGCCGAGCAGGAACGCGAGCGCACCCGCCGCGAACGTCGGGTCGACCACCGGCCGCACGAGCGCGTCCATCGAGGCGGGATGGCCGCGGCTCCGGGCTTAAGCTGTGGGGCGGTCGCGCCCGTCGGGAGAACCAGCGACGACTCGAACCGAACGCTTACGCGTTCTGCGCGGCCTGCGACTTCTTCTGGGTGACGTAGCCGGCGATCCGGTTGCGGACGCCCTTCGACTCGACGGTCGTCAGCGCCGTGACGCTCTCCTTGTTCGTCTCGAAGTCCGTGTTGAACGAGTCGGGATACCGCTCCAGGAGGGCGTTCCCGAGCTGTTTGATGTACTTGGGTTTGATGGCCATACCGAGCGGTACCGGAGGGGCGAACTAAAAGGGTTCGTTCCGCCGCGAGCGGCCGCGAGCCGGAGTCGCGGCGGGGTTCGTCTCGTCGCGCCCCCTCCGGGTCACTCGTCGCCCGCGCGCTCGCGCCACCCGGTCGCCTCGTCGATCCGCGCGAACGCTTCGCGCTCGGCGGGACCGCCGCAGCGCTCGACCACGTCGGCGAAGTACCGGAGCCTGTCGAGCAGTTCGTCGGTGTCGAACGCCGGCACGTCGAGCCGCGAGGCGGCCACCGTGGCGTCGACGACCGCGCCGAACCCGCGGTTCACCGTCGGCACGCGCTCGCTCACGACCGCCGACTCGACCGGCGACAGCTCCCAGGTCCGTATCGTCGTGTCGCCCTCGCTCTCGGCCGCGACCGCCTCGGCCTCGACCTCGACCCACGCATCGGCGCTCGGGAGGACCGGGTCGTCGGCCTCGCGGACCGTGAGCGCCGCGTCGACGAACGTCCGCGGGTCGACCGTGAACTGGACCACGCCGCCGCCGCGCTCGCTGAAGTTCCGCCACGTGCGGGTGCGCCCGTATGTGCGCGCGGTGACCGAATCCTCTGGTTCGTCCGGCGCGTGGAGCCCCAGGGCCGCGACGTTCCACCGGTCGTTCGGGCCCAGCGTCGTCACCACGGACTCGGTGACGCCGCGGAGCGCGACCGGCCAGCCGTCGGGGGCGACGCCGTCCCGACCCCGCCGACCGGCGTCGCTCACGGCGCCACCTCCGCGCCGCGCCGGAGCGCGACGAACAGCGCCGCGCACGTGAGGTCGGCGGTCGTGCCGGGGTTAATCCCCGCCGCGACGAACTCGTCCGCCAGCGACTCCGCGGCGTCGAGGTCGGCGCCGTGGACGGCGTCGGTCGGGACCGCGTCGACGCCGCCGACGCCTCTCGGCCCCGCCGAGTCGACGCCGAGTAGCGCCGCCGCCCGCCCGCTCGCCTCGCGCGCCGTCGCCGCCCCCTGCGTCGACGCGACGAGCGTGTCCGGCTCGGCGGCGAGCAGCCCCAGGAACGCCCGCGCCGCCCGGTCCGCGAGCGGCCCCTCGTCGCTCAGGATCCACCCGGCCGCGCGGAACGTCCGGGGGAACCCCTCGGCCCACTCGGCGGCATTGCGGTCGGGGACGCGGTCGGCGGCCCCATCGCCCTCGCCGGCGCCGCCCGTCGGGTCGGCCGAGAGCGCCAGCACGTCCCGCAGGGTCGCGCCGCGGTCGCGGATCGCGGGCTCCGCGTCGCTCCCGCGGCGCACGTCGAGGTCGTCCGCGCCCGGCGGCGGGTCGTCGACCGCGACGTCGACGGCCTCGAACGCGCGGTAGAAGGCGACCGCGTCCTCGACCGTCGTCGCCCGACAGAGCGCGTCGAGGCCGGCGGGCGAGAGGTCCCGGTCCGGGTCGGCGGCCGCCCGAACCAGCGGGACCAGGAGCAGCAGACAGCCGAACTGGGTGTTCGTCCCGGCGCGGTCGGCCATCCCCCGGACGGCGCGCTCGAAGGCGTCGCCGACCGCGGGGCCCGCGCCCCCGGCGGTCCCCCTCGCGGCCCGTTCGAGCCCCGGACGCGCGCCGACGGCGCCGCCGAGGAACGCCTCGAACCGCAGGTCGTCGAGGTCGCGGCGCCGGTCGACGTTCCCGGGCTTCGGCGTGCCGGCCACCTCGACGAGGAGCGCGAGCGTCGCGTCGTCGACGGGGTCGGTCACGGCGACGCCTCCGGCCCGGGCTCAGGCCCGCGGGCCTCGCGCGGGAGCCCCCCGCTCCGCCACGCCTCGACGGCGTCCGCCACGCGCGAGAGGACCGGCGGCTCCTCCGTCGGCCGCCCGACGCTCACCGCGTCGGCGCCGTGCGCCGCGTACTCGGCGACCGTCTCGCGGCCCCGGACGCCGTTGTTGGCGACGAGCGTCAGGTCGGCGAGCGGGGTCTTCTCACTCCGCGCCGCCGCCGCGTCGACCGCCGCCGCGAGGTCGGCGATCACCGCCTCCGAGTCCATCGCGTCGACGTGGAGCCAGTCCGCGCCGGCGGCCGCGACCCGCTCCGCGACGGCGACGAGGTCGACCCCCGGCACCTCGGCGCGGACCTTCACGCTCGTCGTCGCGCCCGTCTCGGCCGCGGCGGCGACGTACCGCGCGAGGCGGTCCGGCTCGCGGAGCAGCGACTCGCCGCAGCCGACCGCGCGCAGCTCCGGCTGCCGGCAGTGGGCGTTGACCTCGCAAATGGCGCCGCGGTCGGCGCAGACGCGCGCGACCTCTCGGACCGGCCCCGGCGACGCGCTCCGGACGTTGATCCCGGGGCGGACCGGCGCGTCGGCGACCGCGTCGAGCTGGTCGGCGACGAACGCGACCGGGTCGGCGGGGAGGAACTCGGAGCGGCCGCGCGCGACGAGGTCGCGGGCGGCCGCCCGGCTGGCCGGGTCGAGCGCGACCCCGCCGAGGAGCGCGGCGTCGACGTGCTCGGCCGCGGCCCGGGCCCACGCGGCGTCGGCGGCGCCGCTGAGGCTCGCGGCGACGAGGAACGGGGCCTCGCTCTCGCCGACGGGCGCGTCGCCGTCGTCGCCCTCGCGGGACGCCTCCCGCTCGCTCCCGCTCCGGGTCACTCGGCGCCCTCCCGCGGCGGCCGCGCGTCCGCCGCGTCCCCGGTGACCGCCGCCAGCGCGCGCTCGCAGGCGCGGGCGACGCGCTCGGCGTCGTCCGCGTCGTCGATTTCGGTGTCGGTGCGCTCGACATGCCGGTCGAGTTCGGTCGGATCCGCGTCGTCGAGGACGAACGCGTCCGCGAACGGGTACGCAGCGGCCACGCCCGCGGTCGAGGGGTCGCGGCCGACGCCGGCCATCAGGTCCGCCGCGGGCCCGGAGAACACCTCGTCGCCGACGAACGGCGAGACGGCGACGACGGGCGTCTCCCGGAGCGCGCGCTCGAACCCGGGCAGCGCCAGCATCGGCCCGATGCTCGTCACCGGGTTCGATGGGCCGATCACGACCGGGTCGTCGAGCGCCGCCAGCACGGCGTCGGTCGGCTCGGCGTCGTCCGCCCCCCGGAACTCCACGTCGGCGACCGCTGGCTCGCCGCGCCGCGCGACCCAGTACTCCTGGAAGTGGAGCGTCTCGCCGGCCTCGGTGTGGACCAGCGTCGCGACCGGGTCGTCGGACATCGGGAGGAGGTCGACGTCGAGGCCGAAGGCGTCCGCGAGCGTCCGGACCGCGGCCGTGAGCGTGTGCCCCTCGTCGAGCAGGCCCGTCCGCGTGAGGTGGACCGCGCGGTCGCGGTCGCCGATCTCCATGAACTCGGCGACCGCCGAGAACCGCCGCCACCGGGCGATCTCCCGGCCCGCGGTCTGCGCGTCGGCGTCGAGGTACCGTGGGCCCGCTTCGAGTCCGGCCGCCTCGGCGAGCCGGCCGAGCTCCGCGTGGGTCGCGGTCGTGTCGCCGCCGATCCCCCACCACGTCTCGCGGTCGAGGACGCCGCCGCCCGCGAACAGCACGGTGTCGACGTCCGGGCAGACGAGGTGGCCGCCCAGCTCGACGTCGTCGCCGGTGTTGGCGACGACCGCCGTCTCGGCGGGCTCCCACACCCGGGCCGCGCCGTCGAGGAGCTTCGGCGTGCCCGTTCCCCCGGCGAGGAAGGTTACCATACCGGCGCAAGGCGACGCCCGGATTTGTATCCTCGCCTCGCGGCGGCCCCGACGGCCAAACAACTATTCGCGTGGGGACGGTGGGACACGACGATGAGTGCCGGTGAGCGCGCGCCAGCCGCCGAACTCGGGCTGCTGGACGCGACGATGATCGGGATGGGGGCAATGATCGGCGCCGGGATATTCGTGTTGACCGGGCTCGCGGCGGAGATCGCCGGGCCAGCCGCGATCCTCGTCTTCGTGTTCAACGGGATCGTCACGGCGTTCACGGGGCTCTCGTACGCCGAGCTCGCCGCCTCGATCCCGAAGTCCGGCGGGGGGTACGCCTTCGTCCGCGAGACGTTCGACGACCTCCCCTCGTTCCTGATGGGGTGGATGCTCTGGTTCGCGTACATGATCGCGGGCGGACTCTACGCGCTCGGGTTCGCGCCGAACTTCCTGGAGCTGCTCCACGTCTACGGGTTCGCGGCCGCCCCGGGACAGGTCGGCGCGGTCGCCGTGCCGCTCCTCCCGGTGTCGGTTCCGGCCGCGGTCGGGCTCGCGCTCGTCGCGGTCGCGCTCCTCGTGACCGTCAACGCCCTCTCGACGGCCGCGAGCGGCAGCGCGGAGACGCTGTTCACGGCCGTCAAGGTCGCCATCCTCGTGGTCTTCGTCGCCTTCGGATTCCTCTCGGCCGGCGGCGGCGGGGAGACGAGCTTCACCTTCCAGCAGTTCGACCCGCTGTTCCCCGCCGGGAACTCCGCGTTCTCGATCCTCCCGGCGATGGGCCTGACGTTCATCGCCTTCGAGGGGTACGACCTCATCACGACCGTCACCGAGGAGGTCGAGAACCCGCGCGAGAACATCCCGCGAGCGATCTTCTACAGCCTCGGGGCGACCGTGCTCGTCTACGCGCTGGTGGTCGTCGTCGCCATCGGCACCCTCGGCGCACAGGGGCTCGCCGACGCCGGCGAGGCGGGGATCGCGCAGGCCGCCACCTCGTTCATGCCGACGGGGCTCCCGATCATCCGGAACGGCGGCGCGCTCATCGTCTTCGGCGCGGTCTTCTCGACGCTGACGGCGCTGAACGCGGTCGTCATCGCCTCCTCGCGGGTCGCCTTCTCGATGGGGCGGGAGGGGCAGCTGCTCCCGCGGATCGGTCGCATCCACCACCGGTACGGAACCCCGTTCTTCGCGATCCTCCTCAGCGCGGTCGTGATGCTCGGGTCCGTCGTCCTGCCGACCGAGAGCGCCGGCAACGTCTCCAGCCTCTTCTTCCTGCTCTCGTTCATCGTCGTCAACGCGGCCGTGATCAAGCTCCGCCGCGACCGCCCGAACATGCGCCGCCCGTACGAGATGCCGTACTACCCCATCCCGGCGGTGCTCGGGATCGCGTTGAACCTCCTGCTCACCGGCGTCCTCGTGGTGTACCTCGTCCGGACCGACCCCCTCGCGCTGGCGCTGAGCGTCGGCTGGATCCTCGCGGGCGTCGCCGCGTACTACGCCCTGCGCGGCCGCGGCGAGGGCGCGGCGCCGGCGAGCACGGACAGTTCTAATGCGGAGGCCGGCGACGGCTGACCCATGGACGGAAACTTCCGGATCGTGATCGCCGGCGGCGGCCGCGTCGGGAACCGGGTCGCCCACATCCTCGACGACAGGGGCCACGACGTGACCGTCGTCGAGCGGGACCCAGAGCGGGCGGAGGCGCTCTCGGACGACTACGTCGCCACGGTGATCGAGGGCGACGCCACGCGCCCGGGCGTCCTCGAACAGGCGGGGTTAGAGCGCGCCGACGTGGTCGCCGCGCTGACGAGTCAGACCGGGACGAACCTGGCGGTCTGCCTGCTGACCCGCGAACTCGCCCCCGACACGCAGACGGTCGTCCGCACCGAGAGCGAGCCGGGCGCGGAGTTCGACCGGTTCGTCGACGAGGTGATATTCCCGGAGCGCGCCGGCGCGCGCGCCGCGGTGAACGCGATCGAACCCGACGTGAGCACGCTCGAAGACGTCACCGGGACGCTCGACATCCTGGAGGTCCACGTCGCCGACGGCGCGCCCGTCGCCGGGCGCTCGCTCGACGAGGTGGCGCTGCCCCGCGGGAGCCTGATCGTCTCCGACGCCGCCGGCGACACCCTCGCGGGTCCGGAGACGGTGCTTCACGCGGGGGAGTCGTACCTCGTCGCCGTCGAGCCATCCGTCGTCGACGAGGTGCTGAACCTCTTCCGCGGGTAGGCGCCGGCGGGCCGAGCCGGTGAGCCGCGCCGGGCGGCGACCGACCCGCCCGCCTCACTCGCCGAGCGCGACGCTCGTCTGCATCCCTTCGGTGTTGAACGCGCTCCCGGCGGCGTCGGCGCCGGTCGCCGTCGGGTCGAGGACGATGACGCCCGCGCCCGAGCCGGTGACCGCCTCGAACTCCGCGATCGCGCGGTCGGCGGCGGCCTGCGCGCCGAGCCCCTCGTCGAGGAGGTCGACCGCGTGCCGCGAGAGCGTGACGCGCGCGATGTCCTCGCCGGCGCCGGTCGCGCTCGCCCCGCCGGCCTCGGTACAGAAGAAGCCCGAGCCGACCTGCGGCACGTCGCCGACGCGCCCCGCGAGCGCGAACGACCGCCCGCCGGTCGAGGTGACCGCGGCGACGCGCTCGCCGTCGGTCGCGACGGCGCCGACGGTGTCGTGATCGGGGGCGCGCCCCGACTCGGTCGCTCCCGCTTCCTCGCCGCCTCTCTCCGCCGCCTTCCCGCGGTCGCCCTCGCCGTCTCCCGCCCCGCCCGCCTGGTCGTCGCCCGACCCGAACCGCGAGTCGAGCCAGTCGAGGTGGTCGCGCGGCGACCCCCGCGGCGGGTCCTCGGCCTCGTACCGCTCGCGCGTCTCGTCGGTGAGCAGGTCGGCATCGGTCTCGATCCCGAAGTCGGCCGCGAGGTCGACGGCGTGCTCGCCCGAGACGAAGCCGTGCGGCGTCTCGGAGTGGACGACGCGGGCGACGCTCGCGGCGTGCTCGACGCCCGGCATCGAGCAGGCCGCGCCGACCTCGCGGTCCGCGGTCATCACGCCCGCGTCGGTGCGGACGACGCCGTCGGACTGGACGGCGCCGCCGACGCCGGCGTTGAACCGCGGGTCCGATTCGAGGACGCCGACCGCCGACTCGACCGCGTCGAGCGGCGTCGCGCCCGCGGCGCCGCGCGCGGCCGCCTCGTCGAGGACCGCCTGTCTGGGCTCCGGGTCGTCCGGGGCGCCGCCGGCGCCGCCGTGAACGATGACTCGCATACCGGTGGCACCCGCGGCGGCCACATAAGCGCCCGGAAGGCGGCGGCCCGCTCGGGCGTTCGCACGCGCACCGCGGACCGGGAGGCCGAGGCCGACGGGCGCGGGACGCGCTCGCGCCCGACCCCGTGACCGCCGGCGTTTACTCCCCGCCGCCCGAAGCGACCGACGTGACCGATTCGGACCCGACCGCGGGGCCGGAGCGTCCGACGCCGGTGTCGGTCCTGCTCCCGACCGTCCGCTGGACCGAGGCGTGCGACGAGGTGGCGGACCAGCTCCGCGGCCCGGCGGCGTTCGCCGGCGGGGACGGGGGCGGGCGCGGGGGCGACTGCGCCGCCGACGAGCTCCTCGTGATCTGCGACTCGCCGGACGACCCCGTCGCGGCGCGCCGCGGCGACCTCCCGGACCGCGTCCGGGCCCTCGTCGCCGGCGAGCCGGAGGGGTGCTCCGGGAAGGCGAACGCCATCGCGGCCGGGATGGAGGCGGCGGCGAACGACCGGATCGCGTGGACCGACGACGACTTCCGGCACCCGCCGGACTGGCTGGCGACGCTCGACGCCGACTACGAGCGGCGCGGACCGACCACGGAGGTGCCGGTGTTCGTCGGCGATGACCCGCTCGGTCGGCTGTTCGAGCCCGCGTACGTCATCGGCGGAACGCTCGCGGTGTTCGCGGCCGGCGTCGCGTGGGGCGGCGCGGTGATCTTCGAGCGCGACGACCTTCGCGACGGCGAGGCGGCGTTCCTCCGAGACCTCCGGCGGACCGTCAGCGACGACGGGACGCTCACGGCGCACCTCGACGTGTCGGCGGTCGACCGAACGCGGTACGTCCGCGCCGGCGGGTCGCTCCGGGGCTCGCTGGAGCGGTTCGTCCGCTTCCTGACGATCACCCGCTACCACGCGCCGAGGGCGACCGCGTTCAACGCGGCTTTCGGCGTCGCGATGGCCGCGCTCTGCCTGTTTGCGCCGTTCATTGGGGTAGGGGTCGTCACCGCGCTCGCGGGGGCCGCGTACGCCCGCTTCGGAATCGCTCGCGCGACGTTCCTGCTCGCGGCGCCCGGCGTGCTGATCGCGCTGCCGCTGATGGCGTACGCGTTCGCCCGGCGGACCTTCGTATGGGGCGGTCGCCGCTACCGGTGGCGGTCGCTGTTCGACGTCGAGGTCGAGCCGGTCTGACCCCCGAACGGCCGCGGGGCGCCGGCAGAACGCCGCGCGCGGCGCCGTGAGCGAAAACCGGCAAACGCTGCGAGCGCGACGCTCACGCCGAAAACGGCAGGCACTTTAGGGGGGCACAAAAATCCTCGAACGTTCATGAGCTACGACAAGGTCGACGTCCCCGACGACGGCGAAGCCATCACGCTCGCCGACGAGGAGACCGGCGAGCTGAACGTTCCCTCGAACCCGATCATCCCGATCATTCACGGTGACGGGATCGGCACCGACGTCGGGCCGGCCGCACAGCAGGTGCTCGACGCCGCCGCCGAGGCGACGGGCCGCTCCATCGCCTGGATGCGCGTCTACGCCGGCGCCAGCGCCCGCGAGAAGTACGACGAGAACCTCCCCGAGGACACCGTCTCGGCCATCCGCGACCACCGCGTCGCGATCAAGGGCCCGCTGACGACCCCCGTCGGCGCCGGGTTCCGCTCGCTGAACGTCGCGCTTCGCCAGACGCTCGACCTGTACGCGAACGTCCGTCCCACCTATCACCTCGAAGGCGTCCCGTCGCCCGTCAAGAGCCCCGAGAAGATGGACATGGTCACGTTCCGCGAGAACACCGAGGACGTGTACGCCGGCGTCGAGTGGGAGGCCGGCACCGACGAGGTCGAGGAGGTACGCGACTTCCTCGAAGACGACATGGACATCGCGGACGTCATCCACGACGGCCCGGTCGGCATCGGCGTCAAGCCCATCTCCGAGTTCGGCTCGAAGCGCCTCGTCCGCGAGGCCATCGACTACGCGCTCGCCAACGACCGCGACTCGGTCACCCTCGTCCACAAGGGGAACATCATGAAGTTCACCGAGGGCGCCTTCCGCGACTGGGGCTACGAGGTCGCCGAGGAGGAGTACGGCGACGACGTGATCACCGAGGACGAGCTGTGGGAGGACCACGACGGCGAGCAGCCCGAGGGCACCCTCGTCGTCAAGGACCGCATCGCGGACAACATGCTCCAGCAGCTCCTGACCCGCACCGAGGAGTACGGGGTCATCGCGACGATGAACCTCAACGGCGACTACATGTCCGACGCCGCCGGCGCGCAGATCGGCGGCCTCGGCATCGCGCCCGGCGCCAACTTCGGCCACGGCCGCTGTCTCGCCGAGCCCGTCCACGGCTCCGCGCCCAAGTACGCCGGCGAGGACAAGGTGAACCCCACCGCGATGATCCTCTCCGGCCGCGAGATGCTCGATTACCTCGGCTGGTCCGACGCCGCCGACCTCGTCCGCGACGCCGTCGAGGAGACCATCGCCTCCGGGAAGGTCACGTACGACCTCCACCGGCAGATCGAGGGCGGCGAGAAGCTCGCCACCAGCGAGTTCGCCGACGCCGTCGTCGACAAGATCGACGAGCTGGCGTAGGCCGGTTCGGCGTCGTCGACCTCGCGGCCGACGACTCCCGTTTTCTATCTCTCTCTGCCCGCGAGCGTGAGCGGCGTCTTTACTTATAAACGACTGTTGTCGATGGATCGACGGTGAACACCGCCAAAGCCCCAGCCGGGAGGCGGGCGCACGCTCGCTGCGGTCCTCACTCGGTCGCTCACTGCGTGCTCCCTCGTTGCGGTCCTTACGTCGCCTGCGCCCGCCTCCCGGCTGCCCCTTTGAGTCCCACCCTGTACAGCACCGCACCGCAGGCCTCCCCAGCCTCGTCGGTGGTCCGTCGCTCCGCTCCGGACCACCGACTCCCTCGCGGGCGGGCTCGCGGCCGCTCGCAGGCGCGCCGCCGCGGATTCATCTATCAATCGCGGCCGCGTCGCCCGCCTACCCCAACCGCTCGTCGAGGATGAGCCGCGTCTTCGTCGACTTGACCTCGTCCATCTCCCGGGCCTTCGTGATCAGTTCGTTGACCGCGCGCGTGTCGACCGCGTCGACGACGAGGACGACGTCCTCCTCGCCCGACACCTGCCAGACGAAGTCGACCTCCTCCCACTCCACCATCCGCTGGCCGATCGCGTCGGTGTTGACGTTCATCTCCACCGATATCTCGATCATCGCCTTCACGTTCCCGGTGCGGGTCGTGACGGTGAACCGCTCGATCACGCCCTCCTCGGTCATGCGGTCGACGCGGTTTCGCACGGTGCCCTCGGAGGTCCCCACCCGGTCCGCGATCTCCGTGTACGGGGTCCGCGCGTCCCGTCGCAGGATCGAGAGGATCCGTCGGTCGAGGTCGTCCATACCACTGCCTTTCTCCCCGTCGCCTTACCCGTTACGAATATCGTAACGAACCTTCGAACGACGCATTTATTATCCACTGCGCGTACGTTTCTCGTAATGTCGGACGCCTACATCGCGCTGGCCGACGGACGCGTGCTCGAAGCGCGCGCCCGTGCGCCGGGGCGCACTCGCGGCGAACTGGTGTTCACGACCGCGTACACCGGCTACGAGGAGTCGCTCACCGACCCCTCCTACGCCGAACAGATCCTCACCTTCTCGTACCCCCTCATCGGCAACTACGGCGTCCGAACCGAGCGGTTCGAGTCCGAGTCGGTCCAGCCCCGCGCGGCGATCGCCCGCGAGCTGACCGACGACGTCGCCGACTGGCTCGCCGACGAGGGCGTGCCGGCCGTCGACCACGTCGACACCCGCGAGGTCGTCACCACCGTCCGCGAGGAGGGCGCGATGGCCTGCGGGATCGCCGCCGGCCCGGACGCGACCCCCGAGGACGCGGTCGACGAGATGGAGGCGTGTGAGCCGATGAGCGATCACGTCGACATCGGCGCGCAGGTGTCCGTGACCGAGCCGACCGTCCACGAGGGCGGCGGCGACGTCGACGTCGCGATGCTCGACTGCGGCGCGAAGGGCTCTATCATCTCCTCGCTCACCGACCGCGGCGCGGACGTCCACGTCCTCCCGTACGACGCGACCCCCGAGGACGTGGCCGCCGTCGAGCCCGACGTGCTCTTCGTCTCGAACGGCCCGGGCGACCCGGAGAACTTCGTCGCCGCGCAGGACGTGGTCGACGAGTTCGCGGGCGACCTCCCCCTCGCGGGCATCTGCCTCGGCCAGCAGGTGATCACGAGCGCGCTCGGCGGCTCGACGGAGAAGATGGCGTTCGGCCACCGCGGCGTCAACCAGCCCGTCAAGGACCTCCGCACCGACAAGGTCGTGATGACCACGCAGAACCACGGCTACACGGTCGACGACACCGGCCCGCTGGAGGTGACGCAGGTGAACGTCAACGACGACACCGTCGAGGGGCTCGACAGCGAGGAACTCGACGTCATCACCCGCCAGTACCACCCCGAGGCGAACCCCGGCCCGCACGACTCGCTCGGCTTCTTCGACGAGGTGCTGGACCTCGCGTCCTCGTCGCGTCGCGTGGCGGCCGACTGACCCGGCGGTCCGACCCCGTTCTCCGCGGTCCCGACGCCCTCCGCTGACCACACGGAGTACCACCCGGCCGACGCCCGCGACGTTCGTCCCCCTCGCGCCCGCTCTCCCCTCGCGCTCGTTCCTCGTTTCCTCTCGCCTCGTCCTCCGCGCCCGTCACGCTCCTCGCGCCCGTCACGCTCCTCGCGCCCGCCACGCCCCGCGCCCGTCACGCTCCTCGCCTCGGACCGGCGACGTTTTCTCCCGTGCCCGCGCACGGTGTCGTATGCCAACCGAGATCCTGCTCACCAACGACGACGGGATCGACGCCGTCGGCCTCCGGGCGCTGGCGGACGCGCTCTCCCGCGACTACGACGTGACGGTCGTCGCGCCCGCGACGAACCAGTCCGGCGTCGGCGGCGCGCGCTCGTGGTGGGACACGACGGTCGACTACACCGAGACCGACCGCGGCTACGCGGTCGAGGGGACCCCCGCGGACTGCGTCGCGGTCGCGGACGTGGCGCTCGAACTCGACCCCGACGTCGTCGTCTCCGGCTGTAACCACGGGCCGAACATCGGCGCGCACATCCTCGGCCAGTCCGGGACGGTCGGCGCCGCGATGGAGGCGTCGTTCCTCGGCACGCCCGCCGTCGCGGTCTCGCTGTACGACCGCGGCAACCTCCCCGTGCCGCCGACGCTCGACAACGGCGACTTCGCCGTCGCCGGATCGGTCGTCGCCGACCTGATCGACCGCGCCGCGGTCGGCAGCGACGGGGGTCTCGAACTCCCGTTCGGCGCCGACGTGCTGAACGTGAACGTCCCGGCCGCCGACGACGAGGCGGCGGAGAACCCGACCTACCGGCTGACCGAGCCCGCGCGCGGCTTCGACGTCATCGAGTTCCGTCCGGGCGAGGAGGGGCCCGAGGAGGAGGACGTCCCGGAAGGGTGGGAGTTCGGCGAGCGCCGCGGCGAGATGGGGATGGAGCTCCGCGACCGCTTCTGGCGGGAGTTCCTGCGGGGGAACGTCCCGGACGACCCCGGTTCGGACCGCCGCGCGGCCGTCGAGGGCGAGGTGAGCATCTCGCCGCTGTCGAGCTCCCGGTCCGTCGCGGGCGAGCGGACGGGAGAACTCGTCGACCCCGCTCCGGGCGCCGAGACGGGCGCCGACTGACCGGTCGCGCCGCTCGGGCGAGAGGCCGACGCGGCAGAAACGGACGACTCCCCGACCTCAGCGCCGCGGGCGCCGACGCCCGCTGCCGGCGAACTCCGCCGCGAGGCGCCCGAGGTACCACACGACCACGAGGCCGAGGCCGAACCCGCCCCCGGCGGCCGCCAGCAGCTCGACCGGCGTCGGGTCCAACTGGAGGGCGATAAGCGGCGGCGTGGCCGTGACGATCGCGAGCAGCACGAGCCTGATCTTCCGGTTGCCGGCGTCTCGCTCCGCCTCGGAGATTGGTCCTACCACCGCGATCCCCCCCGCGTTCCGACGGCGACCGACGCGACGCTCATGCGCCACCCACGCTCCCGGCGACTATCAAGGCGACGAACCCGTTCGGTCCGTCGGCGCGACGCCCGGTCGACGCGGCGACCGACCACGCCGATCGGACCCGATCGGTAAAAAGCGTCTCGACCGTTCACGCCGGTCGCGGACCGTCGCGGGCGTGAACGGTCTGGACCGTTTAAGCCCGTCCGACCGCTGGTGTCGAGCGCCCCTACCCGCTCCCGGGCCGCCACCGGCGCCCGCCGCCCCGGCGGTCACTCGGGATCCGCCCCTCCCCGCCGTTTCGCGGCGTTTTTGACCCGACCCCGACAAGCGACGCCCATGGACGACGAACTCCGCGAGCGCGTCGCGGCGGCCGGCGAGGCCGCGGCGCTCTACAACGCGCTCAAGCACGGCAGCGACCCGGACGTGGGCGCGATCATGGGCCCGATCATGGGCGAGAACCCCGAGTTCCGCCCGCACGGCGACGAGATACCGGGCGTCCTCGCGCCGGTCGTCGACGAGGTCGGCGAGATGGACGAGGCGGCGCGCCGGGAGCGGCTCGGCGAGCTCGCCCCCGAGAAGCTCGCGGAGTTAGAGGCGGACGAGGAGGAGGACGAGCACGTCCTCCCCGACCTCCCGAACGCCGAGGACGGCGAGGTTGTGATGCGCGCCGCGCCGAACCCGAACGGCCCGTGGCACGCCGGTCACGCGCGGATGCCCGCCGTCATCGGGACGTACAAGGAGCGTTACGACGGCGACTTCATCTGCCGGTTCGACGACACCGACCCGGAGACGAAGCGCCCCGACCTCGACGCGTACGACGCCATCCTCGACGACATCGAGTACCTCGGCTTCGAGCCGGACCGCGTGCTCCGCGCGTCCGACCGGCTGAAGACGTACTACGACCACGCCCGCGACCTGATCGACGCCGGCGGCGCCTACACCTGCTCGTGCTCCGGCGACAACTTCTCGGAACTGAAGAACGCCGGCGAGGCGTGTCCGCACCGCGAGAAGGACGCCGAGACGGTTCACGAGGAGTTCGACGCCATGGTCGACGGCGAGTACGGCTCCGGCGACATGGTGCTCCGCGTGAAGACCGACATCGAGCACAAGAACCCCGCCCTGCGCGACTGGGTCGCCTTCCGGATGATCGACACGCCGCACCCGCGCGAGGCGGCCAGCGAGTACCGCTGCTGGCCCATGCTCGACTTCCAGTCCGGCGTCGACGACCACCTCACGGGCGTCACCCACATCATCCGCGGCATCGACCTCCAAGACTCCGCGAAGCGCCAGCGGTTCGTCTACGACTACTTCGGCTGGGAGTACCCCGAGGTGCTCCACTGGGGCCACGTTCAGGTCGACGAGTACGACGTGAAGCTGTCCACGTCGACGATCAAAGAACTCATCGCGGACGGCGAACTGACGGGCTGGGACGACCCGCGCGCCCCGACCATCCGGTCGATGCGCCGCCGCGGGATCCAGGGCCAGGCGCTCGTCGACTCGATGACGGAGCTCGGCATGTCCACCTCCGACGTCGACCTCGCGATGTCCTCCGTCTACGCGAACAACCGCGACCTGGTCGACGACGCGGCGAACCGCTACTTCTTCGTCCGCGACCGCGAGGACGCGCCCGCGGTCGAGCTCCCGGTCGTCGACGGCGACGCGCCCGCGCCCGACGCCGGACGCCCGCCGCTCCACCCCGACCACCCGGACCGCGGCGACCGCGAGGTGCCCGCCGGGCGGGTCGTCGTCGAGTCCCCGGACCTCCCGAGCGAGGGCGAGCGCGTCTGGCTGAAGGGGTACGGCTGCGTCCGCTACGAGGGCGACGAACTGGCCTTCCTCGACGCCGACATCGACGTCGTCCGCGAGGGCGACGTGGACGTGATCCACTGGGCGCCGGCCGACGAGGGCCTCGACACGCTCCTCCGCACGGTCGACGGCGACGTTCGAGGCGTCGCAGAGCCCGCCCTCACCGACGTCGACCCCGACACAGTCGTCCAGTTCGTGCGCGTCGGCTTCGCCCGGATCGACGCGTTCGAGCCCGCGGCGACCGACGAGGACGACGGCCCGGACGGCACCGAGGACGCGCTGGCGTACTACGCGCACCCGTAGGTCGCGGAGCCCTGACCGCGGGACCGCCTCCCGAATCCCTTCGTCGGGGAGTTTAAACCCGCGAGCGGCGAAGCGAGGGCAACGATGGCCATCGACTCGAACTTCGAAGTGAACCGCGAGCGGGTCGGCGAGGAGGACGGCGTCGCCGTGTGGGGCCCCGTCGAACCGCCGGAGAAGCAGGGGATCCGCGGCACTCACGTCGCCGTCGACTTCGACATCTGTCTCGCGGACGGCGCGTGTCTGGAGGACTGCCCGGTCGACGTGTTCGAGTGGGTCGACACGCCCGGCCACCCCGAGTCCGAGCGGAAGGCGAACCCCGCCGACGAGGACCAGTGTATCGACTGTATGCTCTGCGTCGACGTCTGTCCCGTGGACGCCATCGACGTCGACCCCGGGCGCGAGAACCGGATCTAATCGGTCGGTGTCGGCGGTGATGGCACGGTGAGTTGCTCGCGTCTCGCTCGCTCACTTACTCTCCGGTCGACGGCAAACGCCGCCGAAGCCCCAGCCGCTCGGCCATACGTCGGTGAATACTGATCGACGGCGAACACCGCCAAAGCCCCAGCCGTGAGGCCGCCGTACGCTCGCTGTGCGCTACACTCGGTCGCTCACTCCGTGCTCCCTCGTTTCAGTGCTTGCGTCGTCATCAGAACGCTTCGCGTTCTGATTGGCTCACGAGAGCTTTGCTCTCGTGAACGCCTACGGCGGCCTCACGGCTGCCCCTTTGAGTCCCACCCCGCACCGTGACCGCACCTCACGCCTCCCCAGCCCCGTCGCTCCCTTCGGTCGCGACTCCAGCGAGAATCGGAGATTCTCTGGCAGCCGGCGCTACGCGCCGGCGACCTCGCGCGTGCGACTCGCGGTCGTCGCTTCGCTCCGGCCGCTCGCCGGCACGCGCCACCGCAAACCCCTCTATGAATAGCCGCCCCTGCCCGCTCACTCGCTCGTAAATCGCTCCCGCTCCTTCCGCGCGAACTCGGTCCCGTACCGCTCGACGACGGGGACGTAGGCGTCGCCGAGTGCGCGCATACACGCGCTCGTGGAGACGTAGCCGAGTTCGTCGGCGACCCCCTCCCACGGTCGGCCCTGGAGGACCTTCCGGACGAGCAGGCGCTCCTCTCGGTCGTCCAGCGCCGGTTCCCCGTCGATCAGCGCCGCGAGCGCGAGGTCCCGGAACGCGCCGGGCGCGGTGTCGTACATCCCCGGGCCGACCGAGGCGCCGACGACGGAGCGCCACTCGGTTTCGGTGAGATCGACGGGCGCGGCGGCCGGACACGCCCGCAGCGCCCCGCGGACCACGTCCGGGTCCACGTCGCGGTGCGCGTCCGAGAGCCCGTCGCGCTCCCGGTCCCGGAAGGCGACCGCGTGCCGGTCCAGCAGGTCGCGGCCGGCCGCGGTCTCCGGACGCAGCATGACCGCGGAGTACTCGCCCGATGCGTCGTTGCGGCTCGTCGAGAGGTGGACGGTCCGGTAGCCCGCCCGGCGCCAGAAGCGAAGCAGCCGCGGCGTCGCGCCGTAGCCGACCGAGAAGTAGTCGAGGTCCCCCGCGAACTCCGCGTGGACCTCGTCGAGCAGCCGCGCCCCGAACCCCGCGTCCCGGAGCGCGTGGTGGGTCGCGATCCGGACCGTCCGCAGGCCCCGCGGCGCGGCCGCGCCCTCGTCGCGTAGCTGGCTCGTGAGCACGTCCGGCACCATGTTGCCGCGGACGCGCTCGCCCTCGTACATCCCGCGGCGCGTCGCGGCGTCGAGCCCGCCCTCGCGCGCGAGCAGCGCGACGGCGACCACGCGCCCGTCCGCGACGAGCGCCCGGGCGACGAGGTTCGGCGCGTCGAGCAGCCGCGCGAGGTCGTTCGGCTCCGTCCGGTAGTGGGCGGCGACGAGCAGGCCGAACGCCTCGCCGAGCAGCGTCTCGTCGGCGCAGAGGTCGTCCGGGTCCAGCGCGCGATAGGTCGCGTCTCCGACCGCCGCATCGCCGACCGCCGCGTCGACCGCGGGCCGGGCGTCGAGCAGGAGCGCGCGCGACGCCCACGCCTCGACGGGGTCGTCCCGCGCGTACCGGATCGGCTCGTCGAGCCGCACGTCGCGGACCGCGAACCGAGAGTCGAGCAGCCGCTCGCGGAACCGGACCGCGAACCCGCGGCCAGCGCCCTCGTACCCGTGGACCGTCGTACAGAACGCGACCGCCGGCGCGTCGAGGAGCCCTTCCAGCAGCCGCACCGGGAGCGCGGCCGCCTCGTCGACGACCGCCGCGTCCGCCTCGCCGGCGACGTCTGCCGCGGTCGCGGGCGGGAGGAACCGGACGCGACCGCCGGCCGGCGTTCGGATCTCGCGCTCGTTCGCGCCGCCCTCGCGGCTCCCCGGGTCGGCCTCGTCGCCGTCGCCGTCGGCCTCGCCCCCGATCAGATCCCGGGCTCGCGCGAACACCTCGGCTGCGTTCCGGAACGCGGGCGCGGTGACGAGCACGTCGCGGCCCGCGGTGGCGAGCGCGCCGGCCGCGAGCCCGGCCGCGCTCGACTTCCCGCGCCCCCGGTCCGACTCGACCACGACCGCGGCCCCTGGGTCGGCGAGGGACTCGAACGCGCGCAGCGCCCGCGCCTGGTCGGCCGTGAGGCACGCCTCGTACGCGGCCGCGGGAAACCTCGCGCCCGGCGGTGCGCTTCGCTCGTCGGGTCCGCCGACGGCGTCGGGGCCGTCGGGCGCGTCGTCGTCCCCGCTCCCGTCGGCGCCCGTCAGCCCGTCGCGCTCCACCGCGTCGTCGGCCGCGGAGTCGCCGAGCGCGACGACCGCGACCCCGGGGTGCGCGCGGAGCGTCGCGACGAGGCGCTCGCGGAACCGCCCCGTCACGTCGCCGATCCCGAACGGGGGCACCGCCAGCGAGTCGTCGAACCGGTCGCGGATCCCGGGCCAGTCGTCGAGCGGAGGCGTCAGGAGGACAAGGAGGCCGCCGCCGTCGACCGCGCCGACCGCCCGGCCGAGCGCGTTCGGGACGAACCGCTCGTGGCAGTCGAGCACGACCGCCTCGCGGGTGCGGCCGAGGAGCTCGTCGGCGTTCCGCGGGCGCGTCTCCTCGAACCGGAACCCCTCGCGCGTCGAGACCATCGTCACCGCCCCGTCGTCGACCCCGAGCGACTCGACCGCGTCGTAGGCCGCGTCGACCCCGCGGTCCCGGTCGCCCGCGAGCACGAGGACGCGCCGCTCGTTCGCCCGCTCGGCCTCGGCGCGCAGGTCGCGCGCGACTCCCGCGATCATCTCCGCTCGTCGTTGCCGAGGCGCGGGGATGTGTCTTACTCTCCGCGCCGCCGTCGCCCCGACTACCCGGCGACCCGCCGACGGCCGCGAAGGCGGGAGGCTTACGGACGCTCGGCGCGTCGCTCCGGACATGACCACGGTCACGCTCATCGGGACCCGGCTCGCGGACGTGGGCCGCGAGTTCGTCTACGAGGGGGAATCGGCCGACTGCGAGGGGTGTCCCTACCGCGGCCAGTGTCTCAACCTCTCCGAGGGCACCCGCTACCGGGTGACCGGGATCCGCGAGAACGCCCAGACGCTCGACTGCGCCGTCCACGACGCGGGCGTCCGCGCGGTCGAGGTCGAGCCCGCCTCCGTCCCCGCGAACGTCCCCGCGAAGCGCGCGTACGCCGGGAGCAAGGCGTCGCTCGCCGGCCCCTGCCCGCACACCGAGTGCCCGAGCCACGGCTACTGCGTCCCCGACGGCGCCGACTTCGACGAGGAGCGCGTCATCGACCAGGTGCTCGGCGACCCGCCTCACGAGACGTGCGCGCTCGACCGCGACCTGACGCTCGTGGAGTTCCGCGCGGAGGAGTGAGGAGCCGGGGCGGGCCGACCGCCCGGAGCGTTACAGCGACGTGATCGCGTTCAGCGTGATCCGGATCGCGCGCTCGACGTTGTCTTTCGCCTTCGCCGGCAGCTCGTCGTCGGAGTCAGCGCCCTTCTGTGACCCCGCGACGAGGTTCCCGTCGACGGTGCAGATGGCGCCGGCGGCGAGCCCCTTGCGCCGCGCGAGCGAGAAGACGGTCGCCGCCTCCATCTCGATCGCGAGCAGGTTGGCGTCGTTCCAGTCGGCCACGTACTCGTCGTCCTCGTTGTAGAACGCGTCGTCGGAGACGATCGGGCCGACGTGGATCTCCTCGCCGTTCTCCTCGGCCGCCCCGACGAGCCCCGTGAGCACGTCGTAGTCCGGGACCGCCGGGTAGTTCGCCGACTCGTAGCGCTTGCTCGTCCCCTCCTCCTTCGCCGCGCCGGTCGCGACGACCATGTCGCCGACCTCCATGTCGGGCTGGAGCGCCCCGCAGGTGCCACAGCGGACGAACGTCTCGACGCCGACCCGCGAGAGCTCCTCGACGGCGATGGCGGCGGAGGGACAGCCGATCCCGGTCGAGCAGATCGTGAGGTCGACGCCCTCGTAGGTCGCGTTGACGACCTTGTACTCGCGGTTCTGCGCGACGACCTCGCTGTCGTCACAGAGGTCCGCGATCCGGTCGACGCGCCCCGGGTCGCCCGGGATGACCGCGACCTCGTGTACGTCGCCCTCCTCGACCAGCAGATGCGGCTGTTTCGCCATACGCGCGCCAACAGCCGCCGCGCGCAAAAACGGACCGGTCGGCGGCCCCGGATCGCGCCGCGGTGCGGATTTGATATCGCGCTATGTGATTTATCAGTGCGCGATCCCGGCGCCGTTCGCTCCCGAACGAGCGCGGCGGGTCCGGTCGAACCGCCCGCTTTATCGCTCGACGGCTCGACGTTCGCGTATGCCCGACGCCTCGGCGGACCTCGGCTCGACGCTCGGCGCGCTGGCGGTCGCGTTCGTCCTCGTCACGCTCGTCGCCGGGACGCTCCTCGGCTTCAACTGGACGCAGGCGGTGCTGCTCGGCGGGTTCGCCGGCGCCGTGGCCGTCGCGTCGGCGTGGCTGACGGCTCGGCGCGCGGGAGACGACTAGCCGTCTTCGTCGCCGGCGCTCGGCCGCACCCGCCCAAGTATCGCGACTGAGAGGTCGGACGGAGGATTTTATACCCGCTCGGCGTCGACCTCTCACAATGCGATTCAGTCGCGACCGTCGGGGCCAGTCGGTCGTGGTCGGGACGGTGATCCTGTTCGGGTTCCTGATCGTCGCACTGTCGCTGTATCAGGTCCAAGTCGTTCCGCAACAGAACGGACAGACGGAGTTCGAACACTTCGAGGAGGTACAAAACGACCTCGTTGAACTCAGGAACGGAATCTTATCGGCAGGGAGCTCCGAGCGTCCGCAGTTCGTTGACGTGAAACTCGGGACAAGCTACCGGACTAGGACGTTCACAATTAACCCACCTGACCCGGCAGGAACGCTACGGACGAGCGACGCGTACAACATTACGATTAGTGACGACTCTGGCACCACAGTGAATGTCTCGACGCGGTTCATCGAGTATCGGCCGGGATACAACGAGATTGAATCGGGATCGACGTGGTACGATAACTCCGTTCTCTACGTTGAAGAGACGGATTCGAACCGTCCCGCGGTGATCGTCGAAGACCAGAACATCTTGGTCGACAACGACACGCTCAGGCTGACCGCCGTCCAGAACGACTTTAGCGCGTCCGGAACTCGGAAGGTCGCCGTGGAACTGTACCCGACGAGTGACGCGACCAATCTGTCGAGCCTGTCAGGGGGACTCGACGTCCGGATACCGACCCGGCTCGGCAGCGAAGACGGCTACTGGAACGAGTCGATCGAGAACGGTTCGGTCACGTATCAGGGGATGAACGACACCGCGTATAATTCAAGCGAGGTCTCGGCGTTGCTGCTTCGCGTCGATAGCCCTGACAACATCAGCGTGAACTCTGTTGGTATTCAGCAAGAACCAACTGGAGAAACGGCGAAAGATAACGTCGGACCCAGTAGCAATGAGGACGGTGATAGCACTGATCCCACACCGAGTCAGCCGGCATTCGGCGAGTTTTCTGCGTCTGCTGCCGAATCGAATAATAATAAGATTGAGGATATTACTATTGATGGAACGACATTAAACGTCGATCCCAACTACCAGATCCAGGTCGAAATAAAAGGCAACGGTAGAAATACAAATACAAACTCAATACAAATGACTGACCCCTTCTCTATAACGGTAGACTCCCCAGGCAACCCAAATCAAGTCAATGTGACTGTTGATCTTATAGACGATAATGGAAACGTGGTAGAGAACTGTGAGAGCAATAGCCAACTAACCATCTCAAACTCCCCTCTAGATACCGAAGATGGGGACTTTACCTGTACGTAAATATATAATCTTAGGTTATATTAGTTGGACAGTATCTATTATTCTGCTCTGGAAACAGATTTTATTATTTCCACGATCGACGTATTCCCCATCGACAAAGCCATATGCCAGTCCCGTGAACGACCGTGTATGACTGCAGTCGGAATCGACGGCGTCGAGATCTGGACCGGAAAGCTCAAGCTCGACCTGCCGGGCACGTTCGCGCCGGAGCAGGGCGACGACCCCGAGAAGTACACGAAGGGGCTCGGGCTCAACAACTCCTCGTTCCCCGACGTGTACGAGGACATCGTCACGATGGGCGCGAACGCCGCCAAGGGGCTGATGGACCGGAAGGGGCTCGAACCCGAGGACGTCGGCCGGATCGACGTCGCCACGGAGTCGGCGTTCGACCACTCGAAGCCGGTGTCGACGTACATCGCGGGCTGTCTCGAACAGGTGTACGACGGCGACTTCACCCACGCCAACAAGGGCGAGCGCAAGTTCGCCTGCCTCGCCGGCACGCAGGCGATAGACGACGCGTACAACTGGATCCGAGCGGGTCGGAACCGCGACCGACCGGCGATCGTCATCACGACCGACACGGCGCTGTACGCCCGCGGCGACCCCGGCGAGGCGACGCAGGGCGCCGGCGCCGTCGCGATGCTGATCGACGAGGACCCCTCGATCGTCGAACTCTCGGCCGACCAGGGGTACGGCTCGAAAGACGAGACGGACTTCCTCAAGCCGAACCAGCAGTTCCCCAGCGTCGACGGGAAGCGCTCGGTCCAGGTGTACCTCTCCCGGATGCGCGAGGCCCTGGAGGACTACGAGTCCGTCACCGACGACATCGAACTGGAGGACTTCGCGTACGCCCCGTTCCACACGCCGTTCCCCGGGATGGTCCGGAAGGCGGCGCTGTTAGCCTACCGGCACGTCATCCGTGACACCGACCACGAGGACGCGCTGGCCGCCGAGATCGGCCGTCAGCCGCGCGAGGACGAGTACGACGACCGCGAGGCCTACGAGGAGGCGATCCGCGGCTACATGGACGACCTGAAGACGACCGAGCAGTACCAGTCGTGGTACGACGCGGCCGTCGAGCCGACGCTCGGGCTCTCTCGGGAGGTCGGAAACTGGTACACCAGCTCCGTCCACATCGCCCGCGTGAGCGCCCTGCGGGACGCCCTGAGCCGCGACCGCGAGTTTGTCGACGAGACGCTGCTCGTCGCCTCCTACGGCTCCGGCGCGCAGGCCGAGATCCACGCCGAGACAATCCGCGAGGGGTGGCGCGCGGAGGTCGAGGCGCTCGACATCGACGCCCAGCTCGACGCCCGCTACGACCTGACGTGGGACGAGTACGAGGACGTCCACGACGTCCACGAGTACGACGCCGACCTCGGCCGCGAGGTCGAGGAGTTCACCCAGCCCGACGGGGAGTTCGTCTTCACCGGCTGGGGTCGGATGAACGAGCGGCAGTACGAGTACGTCGAGTAGCGGCGCGCGGCTCCGCACTCGGCCTCGTTCCGATCCGCGAGTCCTCCGCAGCGGCCCGCAGCACCGTGAAAACGGCTCACACGGGCCGTACGCGATACGATGGTTTTAAACGACACTGGCGTGAATCGAGACCCAATGGTAACCATCTACGACGTGCCGGCCGACGACCTCATCGAGGCCGTCGCCGCGCGACTCGAGGACCGCATCGACGAGCCCGACTGGGTGGAGTTCGCCAAGACCGGCGCCGGCAAGGAGCTCCCGCCGGAGCAGGACGACTTCTGGTACGTCCGCTCCGCGAGCCTCCTGCGGAAGGTCGCCCAGAACGAACCGATCGGCATCGAGCGGCTCGCGACCGAGTACGGCTCGAAGAAGCGCGGTTCGAACCGCTACGTCGTCCGCCCCCCGGAACACGAGGGCGGCTCCCGGAACCTCATCCGAACGGCCCTGCAGGCGCTCGAAGAGGAGGGGCTCGTCACCACCGCCTCCGGCGAGGGCCGCCGCCTCTCCGACGAGGGTGAGGCGTTCCTCTCGGAGGTCGCGACCGACGTCTTCGAGGACCTCGACCGGCCGGAACTCGAACGCTACGCGTAAGCCGTTTCTCTCGTTTCTGCCCGCGTAACTCCCTTAGCCACCGCTTTTCGCTCAATTTCGGGTCCGCTGCGCCGACCCCGCGAGCGATCGCTCCGACCGTCCGGTTCGCCCCCGATACGCGCCATACACTTGATACCGCTATATCGAATTGCGATCGGGCGGGTCCACACCCGACGCGCAGCCGCGCCGGTCGCGTCGTCGCGGGCGGGCGCCACCCGCCGACGCGTTCGTGACTCTCATCCCATCGCTCTCGCCGACGATCACTCCGCCGCTCTTTCTGACTCTCATCCCGCCGCTACCTTCTTGATCCCGCGCGTTAGAGTCCGTTTGTGAGTCGCGAATGACGGGATCGGGCGTCGGCACGGTCGAACGGATTCACGTCGCCCCGGGGACGGGCGGCGAGCCGGAGCCGCGGGAGGCGGTCGAGGCGGTCGCGGACCGCGGCCTCAGGGGCGACCGCTACTTTGACGGCGACGGGATCTACAACGAGCAGGCGGACCTGGAGCCGAGCGACGTGACGTTCATCGCGGCGGAGGCGCTCGCGGCCGCGGCCGAGGAGTACGGCGTCGACCTCGACGCGGGCGCCCACCGGCGCAACGTCACGACGCGCGGCGTCGCCCTCGACGAACTGATCGGCGAGCGGTTCCGGGTCGGCGAGGCGGTCGTCGAGGGGACGGGCCACTGCGAGCCGTGCGGCTACATGGCGGACCTCGCGGAGCAAGCGGACGCGGCGACCGCCCTCGACGGCCGCGGCGGGCTCGACGCCCGGATCGTCGAGTCGGGGACGATCGCGGTCGGCGACGAGATCGTCCGATAGGCACTCGACGGCGGCGGGAAAGAAACGAGGGCGGTGCGGCGTCGCGACCCGGGCTATCCCGTGTTCTTCATCCCGGCGGCGATGCCGTTGACCGTGAGCCGCAGGGTGCGCTCCTCCTCGTCGGTGCGGTGGGTGCGCCCGAGCAGGTTCGCCTGGAGGAGGTTCAGCGGGTCGACGTAGGGGTTCCGCCGGTCGAGGCTCTCTTCGAGCCACTCGCGGCGGAGCAGCTGGTCGCGGCCGCTGATCGCCAAGACCAGTTCGCGCCCGCGCTCGTACTCGGCGACCAGGTCGGGGAAGAAGCGCTCGCGGAGCTCGTCGTCGGCCAGGTCGGCGTACTCGGCCGCGATCTCCGGCTCGGTGCGCGCGAGCGCCAGCGAGGCGTTGTCGAGCGTCGTCCGGAAGAACGGCCACTCGTCGAACATCTCGCGGAGCGTCTCCATCCCCTCCTCCTCGCCGACCTCGTCGAGGTAGGCGTCGATGCCGGAGGCGATCGCGTACCAGCCGGGGAGGATGAGCCGGGTCTGGGTCCACGAGAACACCCACGGGATGGCGCGCAGGTCCTCGACGCTGCGCTCGCCCGACCGCGAGGCGGGCCGGGAGCCGAGGTTGAGGTCCTCGACGACGCTGATGGGCGTCGCCTGTTCGAAGTAGGAGACGAACCCGTCCGTGTTCAGCAGGTCGCGGTACGTCTCCCGCGCCGCGGGCGCCATGGTCTCCATCGCCTCGACCCAGCGGTCGGGCACGTCCTCGACCGGCTCCTCGTTCGCCTCCTTCCGGGCGCGGATCTGCGCGTCGAGCATCTGCTCCAGCTCGCGCTCGGCGATCCGCGGGTTGGCGTACTTTTCGGCGATGGCCTCGCCCTGCTCGGTGAACTTCACCTGCCCGGTGACGGTCTCGTTCGGGAGCGCGAGCAGCGCCTCGTTCATCGGGCCGCCGCCGCGCGAGATGGAGCCGCCGCGGCCGTGGAACAGCCGGAGCGTCACGTCCTCCTCGCGGCAGAACCGGGCGATCCGGCGCTGGTTCTCGTAGAGGTCCCAGTTCGCCGCGAGGAACCCGTTCTCCTTGTTGGAGTCGGAGTAGCCGAGCATGACCTCCTGGACCTCGCCGCGCGCTTCGAGCGCGGCCGCGTACGCCTCGTTCTCGAAGAGGGTGCCGAGGATGCGCTCGGCGCCGTTGAGCGCGGACTCGGTCTCCAGGAGCGGGACCACGTCGACCGCGCAGTGGTCGGGCAGGGAGACGACGCCGACTTGGTCGGCTAAGAAGAGCACCTCCAGCACGTGGCTCGGCTCCTCGGTCATCGAGATGCAGTAGGTGTCGATCGCCTGCTGGCCGTACTCCTCCTGCCACTCCGCGAACGACGCGAAGCGCCGCAGGACGCGCTCCGTCGTCTCGGAGACGTCGCCGGGCTCGTCGACGTCGACGACCGGCTCGCCTTGAAGGATCGCCTCGGTGAGGAAGTCGACGCGCTCGTCCTCGCTCATCCCCTCGTAGTCGACGCCCTCGACCGCGACCGCCTCGGCGACGGCCTCGGTGTGGTTCTCGCGGTGGTCGCGGAGGTCGAGCGACGCCAGCGTGAGCCCAAACGTGTCCACCTGCCTGCGGAACGGCTCGACGAAGGACTCCAGGACCGACTCCTGGCCGTCCTCGCGCAGCGACTCGGCGATGACGTCGAGGTCGTCCAGGAACGCGTCGCCGTCGGGGTACTCGCCCGGGCGCACGTCGTTGACGCGGTCCAGCCGCTCGCGCATCAGCCTGAGCTTCTGCCGGTACGGCTCGTCGGGGTAGCGCTCGCGCGCCTCCTTGACGACGGTGGGGAACCGCTCGGCGTCGGCGGCGAGCGACCGCGCCAGCGCGTCGCCCGCGGCGTAGCGCTCGCCGTCCTGGCTCAGCACGGCGGAGAGCCGCTTACACCGGTCGCGGTACTTCTCGACGGCGACCTCGCGCTGGCGTTCGAGCGTCTCGTCGGTCACCTCCGGCGTGACGAACGGGTTGCCGTCGCGGTCGGAGCCGGCCCACGAGCGGAACTCGAAGAGCTTCGGGCAGTCGACGTCGTCGTACTCCTTCGAGATGGTTTCCTCGAACTCCTCGTATGCGTCGCCGACCACGTCGAAGAGGGTGTTCTCGAGGTACCACTGGACGTTTCGCGCCTCGTCTTCCGGCTCGGGCGCGCGCTGGCGGACCTGTCGCGTGCCCCACAGGCTGGTCACCTCGGCGGTGACGTCGCGCCAGACGGCGCGGCGCTCGCGCTCGGTGAGGTTGCGCTCGTCGAGCTCGCCGAGGTGGTTCGCGATCGAGCGGAGCTTGGACTTCACCGTCGAGCGCCGGGCCTCCGTCGGGTGGGCGGTGAACGTCGGCTCGATGAGCACGTCGGCGAGCAGCTCCTCCAGCTCGTCGGCGTCGACGCCGGCCTCGGCGAACTCGGCGATCGTCGCGTCGAAGGAGTCGTGGAGGGCGCTCCCGTCGTCGGCGTTCCGGACCGCGCGGACCCGCTCGCGCTCCTCGGCGAGGTTGATCAGTTCGAAGTAGGTCGTGAACGCGCGGGCGACCACCTCCTCCCGCGTCGTCGAGAGGTCGCCGACCGCCTCGTGGAGGGCCGCCCGGTCCTCGGCGTCGCCGCGCCGGTAGTCGATCGCCGCGTTCCGAAGCGTCTCGACCGTCTCGTACGCCTCCGTCGACGCCTGCGCGGCCAGGACGTCTCCCACCAGCGCCCCGAGTTCCCGAACGTCCGTCCGCACGTCCCGATTGTGCAACTTCATACCACACATACTGCGGTCGCGGTCGGTTAAAACCGCGGTCTGGACGAATGCTTGCCTCGGTTCCGAGTTAATTCGATCACGAACGTTCCTGTTCGACTGCGGTCGCGGGGGCGCGGTCGGCGGAGTCCACGTCCGGAGCG
Organism: Halorubrum sp. ASP1; assembly: GCF_005435135.1. Classification (NCBI taxonomy): domain Archaea; kingdom Methanobacteriati; phylum Methanobacteriota; class Halobacteria; order Halobacteriales; family Haloferacaceae; genus Halorubrum; species Halorubrum sp. ASP1. The sequence continues at coordinate 336,561 of NZ_SGUA01000003.1, forward strand.
CCGGCGACGACCGGCGACGGCGCCGATTCTCGCGCCGGTGGAGGGTTCGTCACCCTTTTTACCGATCCAACCTCAGGTGCGGGTATGAGTGCGTCCGACAAGTATCCGTCCGAGTCCGGGCGGCGACGCTTCGTGAAGGGCGTCGTCGGCGGCGCGGCCCTCGCGGGGGTCGGTGCGATGGGGTCGGCGACCGTGAACACCCTGACGACCGCCGGCGGGGTCGGCGGCGGGTCGACGGTCGCGAGGACCATCGCGCACACCGGCGGCCCGGCGCCCCGGGGGCTCCCGCAGATCCCCGTTCGGGTCACCGACGAGGGGTACATCGAGGGCATCTGGCCCGAGACGACTACCGTCACCCAGGAGGGACAGGAGATCGAGGTCGCCCAGGAAGAGCTCGGCGGCGTGACCTACTCCGGCGCGTGGTTCCAGTACTGCGGCGTCGAGTCGCAGGAGAACGTCCAGCCGAACTTCGAGTCGGACAACCTGTTCCGCGCGGCGAGCGGCCCGCCGTACGACTGGCAGTCGAACACCTACTCGGGCGGCGACCGGATCCACGTCGACGACTTCTCCGACTACGAGGAGTGGGGCAACGGGATCGGCAGCGCGGGCGTCGGCAAGCCCGCGTCGGTCACGTGGCGCTCCGAGGACGCCGACACGAACCTCAACGCGATCGTGCTCCGATCGCCCGAGATCGAGGAGGCGGCCCAGAACGACGAGTGGCTTCAGGCCTCCACCGACCAGGGGTTCATGGCGTACCTCAACGTCTGTACCCACTTCTGCTGTATCCCGGGGTACAAGGTGCTGGAGGAGTCCGCCCGCTACGACGCCGCCGACGGGACCTACTGCGTCTGCCACCAGTCGACGTACGACCCGTTCACCATCGAGGAGGCGCTGTTCATCGCCCGGCCTCGCCCCGAGGAGTAACGCCGCCTCCGCGTTCCGGCCTTCCTTCCGTCTCCCGCTCCGCGACCGAGAGTCCCGCCGCGCTTTTCACGTCGCTCGCCCGAGAGGACGACATGAGCGACGACCCCGCTTCCGACGACCCCGCTTCCGACGAGGCCGCCCGCGACGACCGATCCGCGGCTTCCGACGCGGCCGACGGCGACGACTTCGAGACGGAGATCGCCCGCGCCCGCGACCTCCTCGACGGCGACGACATCGACGCGGTCCACGTCGGCGTCGTCCGCGACGGCGAGGTCGACACCACGTTCGCCCAGCGCACCGACGACGACCCCGACGGCGCCGGCCTCCGCGCGCTCGCGCTGCTCGCCGCGCACGTCAGGCTGGTCGCGGGCGAGGCCGGCGTCGAGCCCTCCACCGTCGCCGGCGACGCCGCGACGCTCGCGGGGCAGGTGGAGCAGATCCCGGCCAGCACCGATCAGCTCCCCGACGAGTGACGCCGGCCGCGGGTCGAGTCAGGACTCGGTCGCGCGGATCCGGCGGAGCTGGTGAGCGACGCCGGCGAGCGCGACGAACAGGACCGCGAGGTTGAACACGGCGAGCGCGATCGGCTCGTAGGCCGGGTCCAGCCACGTGCGGATCGCGTCCCCGGACTGGGTGTAGAACCCCCAGCCGGCGACGACCGCGAGCAGCGACAGCGCCGCCAGCCCGACCCGGTCGAGCAGGCCGCGGAGGCCGCCCGTCGAGAGACCGCCGCCTCCCGGGGAGTCGACCGGGTCCGTCCAGTAGCTCCCCTCGTCGCGGTCGGGGTCCGGTTCCTCGCGGTCGGTGCGGTCGGCGTCCGTCGCCGTGCGCTCGGTCGCGTCGGTGTCGTCGGTCATGGGCTGTGGTGGGTCGCTCGTGTGGTCGCGGTCGCTGGCCGCCTCCTCGTCGCTCGGCTCCCCGCGCGGCGGGTCGTCCGTCATCGTCGCCTCCGCGCCGCCAGCGCCGCGACGACGAGCGCGACGAGCGCCGCGAGCGGACCGAAGCCGGGCGTCGCGTCGGCGCTGGCACCGTCGCCGCCCTCTCGGCGGGCGCCGTCGGCGCCGTCGCCGCCGACGTCGTCGCGCTCGAAGTCCTCGACGGAGAACGCCACGTCGCGGACCGTCTCGTTCGCGGTGATGGTCTCCCGCGGGTTCAGGTTCGCGACGCCCTGCGTCTCGTCGACGAGCACGTCGTCGTCGAACAGCGCGGCGTCGATGTAGTAGTTGTAGCCGTCGGGCACCTCGACGGTCGCCGTCACGGTGTCGGTGCGGCCGGGGCGGACGGTGCCGACCGTCTCCGTCGCCTCCGCGGCGATGACGTTCGACTCCGCCTGCCGGAGGTACAGCCGGAGGTCGACGTCATCGCTCGCCTCGTCGCCGCGGTTCGTCACCGACACCGACGCCGACAGCGTCGCGGTCCCGTCGCCGGCCTCGGCCACGCTCACGGCGACGGTCGGCCAGACGCTCCCGTCGGTGAACCCGACCTGCGTGTCGGCGTAGTCGGGCGTGAGCGCCGCGACGCCGGCGACGCGCGTGGTCTGCTGCTCGCGGCGCTGCCCGTCCGCGAAGACGACCGTCTCGATGCGGTAACCGCCCTCGCGCTCGACGGTGACGGTGCCGTTGACGGTGCGTTCCCCCTCGGCGTCGACGTCGCCGACCTCGACGGTCGTCTCGTCGACGAGGAGGCCGGACTCGGAACCGATCGCGCGGTGGCGGACGGTGACGTTCTCGACGGGCCCGCCGCGGTGGCGGAGGTCGGTGCCGAGCCGGAGCTCAGCGGTCTCGCCGCGCACCTCGCCGGGGGCGACCGTCGCGCCGGCGACGTCGATCCGCCCGGGCGGCTCGTCCGTCGCTCGGGGGTCGGTGAGGGCGTCGGGCGCGGCGACCGCGCCGACCGCGCCCGCGACGAGGAGCGCGGCGGCCGCCGCCAGGAGGGCCGTGCGGGTGTCCATGTGCGACCGGTTACGAGCCTGATATAAGTGCTTTGTCCAGCCGCCGACGGCCGCCGGGCGAAACCGGGGTCAGAGGACGCGATACCGCCCGTTCGACTCGGTGACCTCGCCGCGGCGCGTGAGACGGGTCAGGACCTCGCGGGCCGCGTCGGCGGGGACGCCGTCCCGCTCGGCGCGCTCCACGACCGCCGCCTCGGTGGGATCGTCGACGGCGTCGACCGCGTCGCGGACGACCTCGGTTCGGTTCCGCGACCCGCCCCCGCCGCCCTCGGCTCGCTCGCCGGCCGCGTCGACCGCGTCGGCGTCGAGCCCCGACGCTTCGAGGTACTCGCGGTCATCGATCCCCGCGTCCTCGACCGCGGCCTCCAGCTCCGAGACGTGGTCGACCTCCGCGAACGCCGCGCTGTCGCCGCGCTTCTTCGCGAGCAGTGCCGACCGCGCCTCCCGCGCGGCCGCGCGGTCCTCGGACTCGAAGAAGCGCTTGAGCTTGGCGGTACGGTGGGTCTTGCCGCACCGCGAGCACTGCGCGGTCTCGCTCGTCTCGGGGTCCGTGACCAGCCACATGTTGGCGCACTCGTTGCAGCCGACGACCGCGTACATGTCCCCGGATTCGACGGCCCCGAAGTTGAACCCTCGGTCCCAGAATACGACGCCGTCGTCGACTACACCATCACTGCCGTGGCGCGTGCCTCCGAGTGGCCGCCGAAGGCGGCCGCGAGGAGCACGCGCGAGGGAGTCGGCCGACCGAAGGGAGGCCGACGAGGCTGGGGAGGCGTGAGGCTGCGGTTGCGGTGCGGGGCGGGACTCAAAGGGGCAGCCGCGAGGGCGAAGCACGACGACGCAAGCACCGCAGGGAGCGAGCGGAGCGAGCGACTGAGGAGCGCAGCGAGTCGCGCGAGTCCTCGCGGCTGGGGCTTTGGAGGCGGTCGTCGCCGATCCGCTACCGGTCGTTTATAAGAGACCGACCGGAGATTCGGCGGTGTTCCACCCAGAGCGCTCAGTGGTCCGACCTCGTTAATTGTCGAGCGAAAATCGACCAGAAACCACTCCGTATCCCGCTTACTCGTCTAATTCGATCTCGTTCGCGGCCGCGAGGACCTCGTCGTGGAGGGCGCCGTTCGAGGCGACGAGGCCCGTCGAGTCGTGGCGCCAGCGCGCCCCGTCTAGGTCCGTCACGCGCCCCCCGGCCTGCCGAATGACGAACGCCCCGGCCACCGTGTCCCAGGGGTTCGCGGCGACGTTCGTGATCGTCCCCTCCAGCCCGCCGGCGGCGACGGTCGGGAGCACCACCTGCGCGGCGCCGAACCGGCGCATGTCGCCGAAGCGGGTGACGATCGCCTCGCAGGCGGCCGCGTACTCGTCGCGGGCGTCGTAGTCCCACCAGATAGTCGGGTCGACGGCGGCGCCGCGGGGGTCGGCCACGTCGCTCACCGCGATCGGCTCGCCGTTGCGGTACGCGCCCGTGGCGTCGGCGGTGTAGGTGTCGCCGAGCGCGGGCGCGACGATCGCCGCCGCCACCGGCTCGCCGTCGACGACGGCGGCGACCGCGGTGGCCCACACGCGCACGCCGCGGACGTAGTTGTTCGTCCCGTCGATGGGGTCGATCACCCACGCGGGACCCTCGTCGGGCACGGTCTTGCGCTCGTCCTCCTCCTCGCCGACGACCGCGTCGTCGGGGTACGACTCGCGGATCGACGCGATGACGGCGCGCTGGGCGGCGCGGTCGGCCTCCGTCACCACGTCGTCCTCGCCTTTCGTCTCCACCGCGATGTCGCTCCGGAAGTGCTCGTGCGCGACCGCGGCGCCCGCCTCCGCGGCGCGCTTCGCGACGGCCGCGCGCTCGGCGACGTCGTCCGCGCGGGCCGCGACGGGCGGCACGGACTCGTCGGCGCGTCCGGTCGCGTCGGCGTCGTGCTCGTCTGCGTCGGTCATGGCGTCGGTCGCACCTCCGGCCGCGTATAAACGTCGGTTCGGCCCGGGCGACGCCGCGGTATTAACTCAGTTTCGAATCCGAGTATCTTTAAGTGGATCGCCGCCGGTGGATCGCGCATGGAACCAGAGGAAGCGGTCCGTCAGCTCGAGTACACCATCGACGCCTCGCTCGACGAGATCGGTCAGCGCGCCGCCGCCGGCTACCGGCCCACTTTCGAACGCGTGGCCGAGCGCGGCGACGGAAGCGCGGTGTACGACCTCGCGGGTGAGCTCTCCGAGGAGGTCGTCGCCGGCTCCTGTCCGTCGCCGGCAGAGGCGAACGCGGTCGCCGAGCGCGTGCTCGACGACTGGGCGTACACCGACGGCGGGGGATAATAGCGAATAAGTCTAAGCTATATAAGAAACTGAATACAAATCAAAGAATCAGCCCGTCGTTATCGCCTGTTGAAATGACACACTGCTATGTAAATTCACGTTGGTGAATATATCTGAAATTTTGTGTTGAATACACCCGTTTCGCTAAGTAATATCAATAAAAATAGTGAGCCTACGCGAAAATTCAATATTTATTTTTGATGTTTGAGATTCCCTGTTGACGGGTTTTTGTATTGGAGAACAAACTCACCTCGGTGTAGGTTAAAATTCAGATACAGTACAGCTCTAACGACTGCTATTATACAACCCAATATAAATTAGACGCGACGGTCGGGTGAGTTTGATATTACAGCGTGTCAACCGACGCGGCCTTCAGAGTCAGGCTGACATCGCTCAGGTCCCTGTCACCATCCGTGTTGATGTGAATCCCGAAGTCGAACGACTCACCCGGACTCAGAGTGTAAATATCGCTACCCTCCTCGTAAGAGTCGTTGTTATCGATTACACTTGAACTAACGTACCGGTCGAACGCACTCTTCATTTCCGCTGCTGAGAAGGCATTGTAGGGACCCTCACCATTGAGATCATCAAGCCCACCTTGGCCAGGCCGGTAGAATGCAGTGAGACTGAATCCGTCAGGAGCGTACGTGGCCGCAGGCGACTCAGCCCCTCCAGGAATGTTGCTCGCGTAGAAGTCCACGAAGTCGCCTTCCTTGCCGTTGTACGGTGCGGAAGCAACGGGGTGATTTCCGTCAACCGTCACGGATTTCGGTGCGACATAAAAAATAGCGTCTTCCTTGCCCTGATTTTTCACACGGAAAACTTCCGAAAGGAACGTCCTAGCGTTCGTGTTCACGCCAGCTCCTCTTGACCCATCGCCGTCAAGTGCGACAGTGACTTCACCGTCTACTTCCGTAGCAAAGTTACTATGTTGGCCCACTGTGGGATCAACACCAACATACGCGTTGGCATCGTCAGCGACGTTTACTGACACGTTTCGTTCCGCACTCACACTTGTAAACGCGCCCGTACCCACAGCAGCCGCGCTTCCGGAAGCCAGTGCACCCGCGCCGATCAGGAATTTACGACGTTCCGTGGTTGTGTGTCCGCGACCGCGTTCGCGGGGGTCGTCCCGCGTCGGTCGCTTCACTTCTTCCATAGGTCCTATCCAATATCGTTATGACACGCTCGAAGTCTCGCAGGCGCCCCCGGAACGAGCCACGACTCCCCCTCGAATTGATACAAGCCCCGCCTGACGCGCGCTCGACGGACGCTCGATCCGAAGTCCCGTCGCCTCTCGGAAACAACACTAGAACCCGTTTCAAACCCCAAATTCGACGCTTCAAGCACCGCTTGACCGGGCCGAAATCGGCGACAGAACCGGCGAAAATCTATACCTATCAGATCAAGTACCGCCTCACTTTATGTAGGACGGTACACAGGTTAATGTTAACCGCCGAACAGGAGATCCGCCCACGGTCTCGGTCGGCGCGCGCCACACGATGCTCTCGACGACGCCGCTGGGAACGACGCGCGACGTATCGCTGCCCGACGAACAGATCTTCGAACTGCTCGCGAACCGCCGCCGGCGCTTCGCGATCCACGCGCTGAAACGCGCCGGGGAGCCGATGGACGTCGCGGACCTCTCGACGCGCATCACCGCGTGGGAGCGCGGCGTCGACCCCGAGACGATCGACTACGACGACCGCCGGAACGTCCACACGGTCCTCACGCGCACCCACCTGCCGAAGCTCGACGCACACGACGTGGTGGAGTACGACGACGAGGCGAAGGTGGTCGAGCCCACCCCGACGCTGGAGGACCTCGACGTGTACATCGAGGTGTTGCGCGGGCGCGAGATACCGTGGAGCCTCTACTACCTCGGGCTCGCGGTGCTCGCCGCGCTCGTCCAGGTCGCCGTCGCGGTCGAGGTGCCGGGCTTCGCCGCGCTCGACGGGACCGCCGTCGCCGTTTTCGCGGTCACCGTGTTCGCGGTCTCCGCCGCGCTCCACTACTACTACGGCGAGCGCGCTCGCTTGGGGAACTTGGAGAAGCCGCCCGAGTTGCGCGAGCGGGAGTAATCACCGACGTTTCGCGGTTGGGGAACCGTTTGCTCACCGCGCGAACGAGCGCTTTCGGCTTTGCCACTCGATGACCAAATTACCAGATGACGGCTACCCGACCATCCCCACTAAAGCCGCACAAAAAATAAAAATCGGCTAGACGGCGCTGGCGGAGACGCTCAGGCTCCCCGATATCTCGTCCGCCGTCGTGGCCTCTAACGCGTTGATGATAAACGAGAGGCCGATCGATTCGCCGGTATCCAACTGGGCGGTGAGGGTGCCCGTTATCGGGCTCGTCGCCAGTCCCTCCCGTGTACCGCTGCCGCCTCGGGAAGACTGCAACTCGAACGCGTACTCGGTATCGCCACTGATGTCAGCGTTTAACTCGAAGTCGAGGGTGACTGAGAGGTCTTGCGCTGACTGGTTCACGATAGCTAACGCCGATTCGAGCGAGTCTTGACCGCCGCTCATATCCGGCGGGTCGCCGTCCGTGACCACCGCGAACGTGTCCCCCGTGATACCGCCGACGTCGTCGTCTGAGACGAACGCTCCGAACTGGTAGACCGAACTGACGTTCACTCCGGGGTCCCCGTCACCGATCGAAATCGTCAGCTCGCCGTCGTCCGTCATCCGAACTCCGGCGATCGCTTCGTTGGCGACCAATCCGATCAACCCGTCACTGTCGTCGACGACTTCGATCTTCGCCTGCCGGGAGACTTCTGCGGCGCTGAACGCGCCGGTTCCGGAAGCGAACGCTCCCGTACCGACCAGCGCCCCCAGTCCGACGACGATCTCGCGTCGGTTCATGCTTGAATCTCCGTTGTGGAGTTACTGATCGGCGGTGTTGAAGTCGTCGTGGCTTCCCGCGCGGACGGTGAGTGTCCCACCGAGGTCGGCACCAGTGGCGGCATCGCCAACGACGACGAGGATGCTGACCTTGACGTCGGTCCCCGAATCGACGTCCGTCGAGTACTGGGTCTCGTCGGAGTAGATGATACTTGCTTCCCGCGCGTTAGGAGTCGCCGTCGCGACGAGGGCGCTCGTCTGCTCCGAGTCACCGCTCCCCTCCTCGTACTTCGAGACCATGTACACCTCAGCGTCCGACGGGAAACTGCTATTGGCCTCGAAAGTCACCTCTATCGCCTGATCAGATCCGGACTGGTTGAGCAGGCTGAACGCGTGGTTGCCTTCGATGTCACTGTTCGTGTCGATCGCTACGTCTTCGATCGTCGTCGGCAGCGTCGGGTTCCCGGGGACCTCGTCGAGGTTATCGATCCCTCCTAACCCGCCGACTTGGTACTTCGAGTTCGGGTTAACGCCCGTACCGTCACCGCTGTCTGGATTGAAGTCGATAGCGAGCTCGTTGCCATTGCTGCCCCCACCGTTGGAAACGAGCTCACTGTCGCCTGCCTGAAGTCCGATCAGACCGTTCGTGTCGTTCACGACACTGATGTTCGCTTCACGACCGCTGAGTTCCGCGGCCGTAAACGCGCCCGTCCCCATCGCAGCCGCTGCTCCCGAAGCCAATGCGCCCACTCCAACCACGAATTTGCGTCGGTCCATGTCGTATCTCACCTGTGTTCACGCACTCCCGCGACCCGCCGTCCGGGCCGGGAGTGCTTGGAAAACACATACGACGGGTGGTACTTCGTTATGAGATCCCCGTTGGACCCACCGGGGGATCCCGTTGGATCCATAGTTTCCGATCGTCGCCCCACACGCTCGCCTCGTTGCCACCGACGGGACAGTCCTGAACGCTTCGGCAGCACGTCTTCGACTCGAATCGACCGATTGCGCCGACCATCGGGGCCCGCCTGAAACCCGAGCGGAAACGGCTGTTCCGACGGTATACAGACCCAACCGCGGGTCAGGACTCCCCTGTATAGACAACGAGATATGTTACCTCCTCTCACCCAACAGAGAGTAACAGATTAACTATCTAACTGGTTTATATGGCCTGATTGAGCAGTATCGCTCGAAACGGGGCGTTCCGAACCGAGACGAATCCGACGAGGAGGGAACAATCGCATGGGCTCCACCACCGCACCGACGGCCGAATCGCGCTCGGAGATCGACGACCTCTCCGAAGACGACGTCTTCGAGATGCTCTCTAACCGCCGCCGGCGGTTCGTCATCCACGCGCTCAAGCGCGCGGAGGAGCCGGTCGACGTGTCCGAGCTCTCCACGCACGTCACCGCGTGGGAGCGCGGCGTCGACCCGGACGCGGTCAAGTACGAGGACCGCCGGAACGTGTACAGCACGCTGCGGCGTATCCACCTGCCGAAGCTGGAGGAGAAGAACGTGGTCCGCGTCGACGAGGAGGCGAACCTCGTCGAGCCGACCCCGACGCTCGACGACCTCGACGTGTACATCGAGGTGTTACGCGGGCGCGAGATACCCTGGAGCCTCTACTACTTCGGGCTCGCCGTCTTGGCGGGGCTCGTCCTCGTCGGTGTCTCTATCGGCGTTCCGGGCCTCGCCGCGATCGACGGAACCACCGCCGCCGTGTTCGTCGTCACCGCCTTCACCGTCTCCGCGCTGCTCCACTACCACTACGGGGAGCGCGCTCGGTTGGGCAACCTCGAAGAGCCGCCCGAACTGCGTGGGCGGAGAAAATAAACCGGGACGCGGTATCCTCCGTTCGACGCGGCTACAGCTCGATCCGCTCGCCGATCTCGGGCGCGCTCGCCTCGAACCCGTCCGCGCGCAGGTCCGCCGCGAACGCCTCGCAGCGGTCGCCGTGGGTCACCAGCACGCGCGCCCCGCGATACGACGCCAGGAACGACTCCAGCCCCGCGCGGTCGGCGTGCGCGGAGAAGTCGTACGACTCCACCCGCGCGCTCACCGGCTGCACCCGCCCGTTCAGCTCCAACTGCCCGCGGTCTTTGAGCTCGCGGCCGGGCGTGCCCTCAACCTGGTACCCCGTGAGCGTGACGAGGTTCGTCGGGTTCGTCCGGATCTCGGGGAGGTACGTCTGGACCGGCCCCCCGGCGAGCATCCCCGAGGTGGTGACGACCAGCGCGTTCTCGGCCGCGATCCGCTTCCGCTGCCCGTCGCGGCCCGTGACGACGCGGGCCCGGCCGACCGCCTCGCCGAACGCCTCCGCGTCGCGCAGGAACGACGGGTACCGCCGGAGCGTCTCCGTCACCTCGACGCCCATCCCGTCGACGTACGGCGTGAGGTCGTTCGCGGCCGCGACGAGGAGCAGCTCCTGCGTCCGGCCGATGGCGAACGCGGGCGCGACGACCGTCCCGCCCTCCCAGATTGTCCGCTCCACGCTTTCGGCCCACGCCGACTCTACCGCGGCGCGGTCCTCGTGGGTCACGTCGGCGTAGGTCGACTCGCAGACGACGACGTCGGCGTCCGGGCGCGCGGTCGTCCCCGCGACCAGCCGCTGGTCGTGCGTGTGGAAGTCGCCGGTGTACAGCAGCCGCGTGTCGCCGTCGTCCACGAGGACGTGCGCGGAGCCGGGGATGTGGCCCGCGGAGAACAGCGTCACCTCGTATCCGCCGCCGTCGATCCCGCCCGCGACCGGGAACGGCTCCCCGTAGCCGTGCCGGCGCTCCACCTCGCCCAGCCGGGCGACGTGCTCGGCGCCGAACGGACACAGCGGGCTGTTGCCGTGGAGCTTCAGCGTGTCCTCGGCGAGGGTCCGGGCGAGGTCGCCCGTCGGCGGCGTCCAGTGGACCGGCGGTCGGCGGTCGCCCTTCAGCAGCGCGGGCACCGCGCCGACGTGGTCGAGGTGCCCGTGCGAGACGACGACGGCCTCGGGCTCGGGGTCTCGGACCGGGTACCGCGGCGGGTCCGCCGTCATCAGCCCGTAGTCCAGCAGCAGCGCGTCGTCGACGAGGAGGGCGCTGCGGCCGACCTCGCGGGCGCCGCCGAGGAACTCCAACTCCATCGACGGGCCGTAGCCGCCCGCGGCGTTAGTGTCCGTCGGTCGGGCCGCCGGGCGGGGACCGGATCGCCTCGACCACCGGTGCCGGCCCGACCGCCCACACCCACGCGGCGAACATGAGCGCCCCCGGAAGCTCGGGGAGCGCGAGGCCGGTCACGGGCCACCACCCGGCGGCGAACGTCGCCCAGACGGCGACGTGGACCGGCGCGAACGCGAGCGCGACGCGGCCGGTCGGCTCCCGTCGCCTGAACCAGCCGTCGACGGCGAACGCCGCGGTGACGAGTCCGTAGAACCCGATCGCGGCCGGAGCGTGGAGCGGCTCTGTGACGTCGAAGACGCCGACGCCGGCCATCGCGACCATCGCCAGCGCGAGGAGGGGCGCCAGGACTGGGCGCCCGGCCCGTCCGAGGCCCGCCGCGTAGCAGACCCCGGCCGCCCCGCCGGCGATCAGCCCCCAGTTGAACGCGGCGGCGCTCCCGTCGCGGACCCCCAGGTCGGAGAGCGCGTCGGTCGTCCACGAGAAGGTCGGGTCGAGCAGCACGGCGAGCGCGATGCCGCAGAGCGCGGAGAGCGTCGCGACCGCGCCGCACGCGGCCGCGACACGTCCGGCTGGCGGGGAATCAGGTTTGGGGCCGGCGCCGCCCCGGCCGTCGGTCGCGGAGGCGGCCATCGGCCGCGGTCAGTCGATGCGCTCGGCGGCGTCGCGCTGGACCAGCGGGTCGGCGTTCTCCACCGGGAGGGAGACCACGTCCTCGCTCGCGAGCTCGTACTCCCGCTCGTCGACGCCGAAGATGGCCCCGACGTCGCGGGTGATCCGGACGGTCGCTCGCTCCGTTCCGCCGGCCGGCTCCGGATCTGCGGTCGGCTCCGAACCCGCGGCCGGTTCCGTATCAGCGGGCGGCGAGTCGGTCGCCGTCCCCTCGGGCACCGCGCCGCCGTCCGTCGTCGCGCCGGCGGTCGGCTCCTCGTCGGCGTCGCCCGTGGAGGTCCCGTCCGGATCGTCGTCGACCCCGACCGCGCCCGGGGGCGCCGGCTCGGGCGGCACCGGCGTCGGCTCGCCGTCCCCCGCGGTCCCGGCGTCGCCGGTCGGCTCCGGGGCGGCGGGGTCCGCGTCGCCCTCGGTCGGCCCGGCCGGGGCGTCGGCGGTCGACTCGGTCTCGCCTCCGCCCATCGCCCCGGCGAGCGCGTCCGCGGCGGCGGAACCGCTCTCGGGGCTCGCGTCGCCGGCGCCCGTCGGGTCCGGCTCCGTCCCGGCGGGCGGCGTCTCGGCTTCGGCCGCCGGGGCGTTCGGCGTCGCGTCGGTCGGCGTCGTGTCGCGCGATCCCCCGGCGTCGCGGGCGGCCGACGCTCCGTCCGCGGTCGAGGACTCGTCTCGGATCGGCGACCCCTCCTGGACCGGCGACTCGCCCGTGAGCACGTCGAGGACCTCCGACTTGTTCGCGGTGATGCGCTCGACGAGGTCGTCGAACAGCCGGCGCTCCTCGGTCGTCATCCCCTCCTCGTCGACGGACATGTCCGCCGCGGCGAAGGAGGCGAGCTTGACGACCTTCCCGACCCGGCGCTCGTAGAGGGCCTCCGCGACCTCCTCGGCGGTCTCGACCTCGTCGGAGAGCCGGCGGACGTCGTCGTCCGCGAACGGGTTCTCGACCTGCTCGGCGCGGCGGTCGCGCGCGGCGCGGAGGTCTGCGACGTACGCGCCCACGTCGTCGTAAAACGAGTCCCGCAGGTGCTGGAGGCTGTCCTTCCGGCGCTCCTTCGCCTGCGCGGACCGGAGTTCGTCGAGGTTCATTGCTCGTCGGTCATCGTTCGGGGGCTTTCCGCGCCTCGCCGCGGGCCATCAGGAACGCCCCCGCGAACTCGGGCACGGTGTTTCTACCGGATTCAACTCTGACGCGCTCGCCGTTTAATTCTACCGTCCGATCCGCGTCCGTCTCGATCCGGATCTCGCGGCCGACGAACCGCTCCGGGACGGCGTCCCGGAGCGGGTCGAAGTCGGCGATCTCGTCCCGGTGCAGCGGCGTGACGACCAGGGCGGAGCCGCCGTGGAGCGTCCCCGGCAGCCGGATGAGCCGCCGCGTGTCGGTGGTCACCGGCTCGTCGATCGGCGCGGCGTCCTCCGCGGCGACGCGCGCGGCGAGCGCCGAGACGAGCCGGCGCACCCCGGGCCCGCCGGCCTCCACGTTGCCCTCGCGCACCGCCGTCGGGTTCCGGTCGAACGCGCCGAGGATCGTCTCCGCGCGCCCCTCGCCGATCCCGTCGAGCTCCGTCAGCCGCTCGCGCGCGGACCCGTCGTCCATCTCCCGGAGGTCGTCGGCGTACTCGACCAAGGCGTCGTGGACGCGCGCGCCCCACCCGCCCTCGGTGCGGAGGACGCGCTTCGTCGTCCCCCGGTCGGAGACGGTCCGGATCAGGCCGTCGGTGTCCAGGTCGATGGCCCGCACGTAGTCGACGATCTCGCGGCGCGCGGCGCTGTCTAACTCCCTCACGCCCTCGTCGCGGACGTGGACGTGGTAGCCGCGCCCGCCCGAGAAGACGACGGTCACGTCCTCGAACGCGAAGTCGTCGTCGATGAAGTCCAACAACCGAAGGAGCGCGTCCTTACACGTCGCCAGCATCTCCGGGTACGAGGTGGTCTCCGGGTCGACGCCGGGGAGGTGGTCGGCGTCCAGGTCGAAGACGAGGTCGGCGTTCCGCCACCCCTTCTGTCCCATCGTCGCCGCGCCGGGGTCGTCGTAGCGCGCGGCCGAGAAGTAGGCGTGCCGGGGGGCGTTGTCCGCGAAGAACGTGTCCACGTCGCCGAGGTCGAACAGCGACCGGTGCCGGACCATCGTCGTCCCGGACCCGGGGGTCCACGGGATGTGGCCCCACTCGCGGAGGTTCGCGTCGGGCGGGAGCGACAGCGACACCGACCGGTAGTAGTCGCCGAACCGCCCCCGGAGGTACTCGCGGGTCCGGTCGTCCATCGTCTCCTCTCGTACCCGCGGTCGACGTATCAACGTTACCGTTCGCGGGCGACCGGCGACAGCGTTTTCTTCGGGAGCGCCGTCACCGCACACGCCCGGTCCCCATGCTCGACGAGATATTCGACGTGTTCTTCGGCGCGGTAGCGGAACTGGTCCCCGACGTCGTGTGGGGCGCCCTGTTCCTGATCGCCGGCGCCCTGGCGACGATGATCGGCGTGTCGATGCTCCTCGGAGTGACGACGCTCGACGGGTCGGTGCGCCTCGGCGGACTCCTGACCGCCGTCGGCGTGTCGATGGTGGGCGGCGTCTTGGTCGCGTGGTACCGCTGATCGGCGTCCCAGCCGCGCGGTCCCCGTCTCCCGAGCGCCGCGCGTCGGACGCCGACCGCCCTCCGCCGCCGACCCCGAAACGGCCACCGTCGGCCACAACACTATCCGGGACCGCTCCCTATCCGTCTCGCATGCGCTCCGAAGAGGAAGTCAGAGAGCAGTACGAGTTCCTCCGCGAGCAGTTGGACGACGAGGAGATGAACCACCGCGGCGTCGAGGAACTGTTCGCGCACTACAAGCGCGCGCTCGGCTGGGTGTTAGAAGAGGAACATATGTGAGCGACGTACGACACGTTTATGACTCTCTACGCTGTACGATTTGGTGACGCTTCGTCTGGAGGGCCGAAGCGTCAGCGGGGACCAATCGGCAGGCCCGACGCGGCTTTTTTCCGCGTCGGGCGTGCCTTCTTCCGACGCTCGACCGCCTAGCGGTCGGTCCGTCTCGCGTCGCGCCCGAGCGGAGCGCGCGGTACCACGTTCGGACCGAGCGTCGCCGCCGGACCGCAGCGCAGTTCCGTCACTCGCCTCCGAGTGCGCCTTTCGCCCCGGTCGACGACACGTATCACCCAACCGAAACGACTGCCGCCGGTGAACACGCGGTCCGGACTCACGCGACGGTTGCGGAGTTGACAGAACGGAGTCCGGTGTTCCGGGGACGCAGGGCCCGCTCGCCGGTCGTACGTGGACTGATATAACGGTATATTTATTTATTTTCGACAGGTATGTAGAGGCAGTTGTATGTACGACCTCACAGGTTTTCAGCGAGACCTGCTCTACGTGATCGCGGGGCTCGACGAGCCGCACGGGCTGGCCATCAAAGAGGAGCTCGAAGAGTACTACGAGAAGGAGATCCACCACGGCCGCCTCTACCCGAACCTCGACACGCTCGTCGAGAAGGGGCTCGTCGAGAAGGGCCAGCGCGACCGCCGCACGAACTACTACACGCTGACTCGCCGCGGACGACGCGAAATCGAGGCCCGGACCGACTGGGAAGCCGAGTACATCGAGCACTGACCCCGCCGCCCGCCGCTCCCGCGATCGGCCGATAGCCGCCGGCCTCCGTCTTCTCTCCTGTTTCCCGTCGCCCTACCGCTCCGCGCCGCGAACGGTTGGATTCAAGTCCGCCCCGGCGGAACCGGGGCGTATGCAACCGGGAGATCGCGTCCGCGTCGAGCGCGGGGGCGTCACCAACGAGGGCGTACTGCTCCCCTCCACGACGCGCGACCACCTCGTCGTCAAGCTCGACGGCGGCTACAACGTCGGCATCGACCGCGAGGCGGCCGACGTCGAGGTGGTGGAGTCCGGGGTCCGCGAGGTCGACCCCGCGGCCGAGACCGACGGCGACGGGGACGCCACCTCGGAGATCACCTTCGACGACGACCTGCCCACCGTCTCGCTCATCTCCACCGGCGGGACCATCGCCTCCACCGTCGACTACCGGACCGGCGCCGTCACGGCCCAGTTCGACGCGGAGGACGTGCTCCGCGCGGTCCCCGAGCTGGCCGGCCGCGCGAACTACCGCGGCCGGGTCGTCGCGAACATCCTCTCGGAGAACATGGAGCCGTCCATCTGGCGCGACCTCGCCGCGGCGGTCGCCGAGGAGGTCGAGGCGGGCGCCGACGGCGTCGTGGTGATGCACGGCACCGACACGATGCAGTACTCCGCGTCCGCGCTCTCCTTCATGCTCGACTCGCCCGTGCCGGTCGTGTTCACGGGGAGCCAGCGCTCCGCGGACCGCCCCTCCTCCGACAACGTGATGAACGCGGTCTGCGCCGTCGAGGCCGCGAAGGCCGACCACGCCGAGACGCTCGTCTGTATGCACGCCGCTCCCTCCGACGACGCCTGCGCGCTCCACCGCGGCACGCGCGTCCGCAAGAACCACACCTCCCGTCGGGACGCCTTCGAGACGGTCGGCGCCGCGCCCCTCGGCGTCATCGACTACGAGGCGGCCGCCGAGGCGGGCGCCGACGGCGACGCGGCCGACGCCGCCGTCGAGTGGAACCGCGAGCCGCTCCCGCGGGGCGACGACGAGGGGACCGTCGGCGTCGAGTCCGGCCTCGACGGCGACGTCGAACTCGTCAAGTTCACGCCCGGGATGGACCCGGCGGCGTGGGACTACCTCGACGGGAAGGACGGCGTCGTCATCGAGGGCACCGGGCTCGGCCACGTCCACACCGACCTCATCCCGCGGATCGAGGAGCTGGTCGAGGGCGGCGCCGTCGTCGCCATGACGAGCCAGTGCCTGGCCGGCCGGGTATGCGACCGCGTGTACGACACCGGCCGCGACCTGCTCGACGCGGGCGTCGTCGAGGCCGGCGACACCCTCCCCGGCACCGCGAAGGTGAAGCTCATGTGGGCGCTGGCGAACCGCTCCGACCCCGCCGAGGCGATGGGCCGCGACCTCGCCGGCGAGCTGACCGAGGAGTCGCGGCCCTGGCGATGAGCGGTCGCGGGTCCGCCGCCGGCGGCCCGGCGGTCGCCGTCCGCGAGGCGCGCCCCGCCGACGCCGACGCGGTCGCGGCCTTCACGCGGGACACGTGGGGCGAGCGCCACGAGGACTACATCCCGCGGGTGTTCCCCGACTGGGCCGCCGACGACGACCCCGACCGCGGCACCTTCGTCGCGACCCTCCCGCCGGAGGCCGCGGCTTCCGCCGACCTCGACGGCCGGGAAGCGGGCGACACGCGCGTCGAGGGCGACGGGACCGGCGCCGCCGACGCCGGCGACCCCGAGGCGGTCGTCGGCTGTATCCAGGCCGTCTCGCTGTCGGAGTGGGAGGCGTGGGGACAGGGGATCCGCGTCGACCCCGCGGCCCGCGGCCACGGCGTCGGCACGGCGCTCTCGGAGGCCGCCCTCGACTGGGCCCGCGAGCGCGGCGCGGCCGTCTGCCGCAACATGGTGTTCTCGTGGAACGCCATGGGCCTCGGCCAGTCGCGCGCCGTCGGCTTCGAGCCCGAGACGGAGTTCCGGTTCGCCGAGCCGGATCCGGACGCGACCGCGCTCGACGGTGCGGCCGACGCCGGCGTCGGCCCCCTCGCTGACCCGGACCCGAACGCGGCGTGGGCGTTCTGGAGCGACAGCGACGCGCGCGACCACCTGCGCGGGCTCGCGCTCGACCCCGACGAGTCGTGGGCCTGCTCGCAGCTCACCCGCGGGCGGCTCGCGGCCGCGACCGCCGAGGACCGCCTCCTCGCGGTCGGCGACGCGGACGCGGTCGCCGGCGTCGCGGTCCGGACGCGCGTGACGGAGCGCGAGGTCGACGGCGAGACGACCCGGACGGCGACGTACGGCGTCGCCGCGTGGCGCGACGCCGACGCGGCGGGGACGCTGTTCGACGCCGTCGCCGCCGACGCCGCGGCGGCCGACGCCGACGGCGCCCGCGTGCTGATCCCCGAGACGGTCGACCACGTGAGCGACGTCGCCGCGAACCGCGTGTCGGTCGCGACCGAACCCGACTTCGTGATGTGCGCGGACCTCACCGGTGAGCCATGATCCCCCTCGGTATCGCCCTCCCGTGGTCGCTCCCGCTGACGCTCGTGATCTACGGCGTCGTCGTCGCCGCGGCGGTCTGGATCTACCGCGACGCGAAGGCCCGCGGGAGCCGCTACGCGCCCCTCTGGGCGCTCTCGACGCTCGTCTTCACCATCGTCCCGGTGCTCGCGTACCTCTACCTCCACCGGGAGGCCGGCCCGGCGCGGTAAGGGGACGCCGCCGTCGGTCGGGCCCCGCGGCGGCCCGCGCCGGTTCTCTCGCCCGGTTCCTGTGGTGGCCCGCTCCAGACCGCTTATGTGCGACGACGCGGAACGACCGACGGATGCCCTCCTCCCGCTTGCCCGACCGCCTGCGCGCGCTCGGTCGCGGCCGCCGACCGCGCGCGTTCTCGGTCGCCGTCGCCACCCTGCTCCCGCTCGTCGGCGTCGTCGCGCTCGGCTGGAACGCGGCCGCGCTGATGACGCTGTACTGGTTCGAACTCGGGATCGCCTCCGGCTGGGCGCTCGTCCGCGCGCTGTTCGCCGGCCGGCCGTCCGAGATCGAGCGCGACGGGCTGATCGTCGGCCCGCTCGCGCAACGCCGCGGCGGGCTGTCGGTCCCGCGGACCGGCGTCGAGGTCCGGGTCTCGTCGCTGCTCGTCCTCCCGGTCGCCGCCCCGATCCTCGCGGTCGTCTGGGGGGTCGTCGGCACGCTCACGGTCGGGGTCGTCGTCGAGCAGGGGACGGTCTCGACCGTCGTCGATACGGTCGCGCTCGCGACGCTCGCGCTCTTCGTCGGCGAGGGGGCGACGACGCTCGTCGAGTACTTCGGCCGCGGCGAGTACCGCGACCACAGCGCCCAGACGGCGATAACCGGTGTGTTCGCCCGCGGCGCGGCGATATTCTTCGGTGCGCTGTTCACCGTCACCGTCGTCGGCGTGGCGACGCTCGAAGGCGATGCGCCGATCTCGGCGCTCGACCCCTCCGCGATCGGACTCCCCCTCCTGCTCGGGATCGTCGCGGTGAAGTTCGCCTTCGACCTCGCGAGCCTGTACGGCGACCGGCTGGCGGCCTTCGACGAGTCGCAGGCGCTCGATCTCGGCCTCTCGTACGACCCGCCCGCGGCGGAGCCCGTCGACGGCTCGCTCGCGGAGCCGGTCGAGACGGTCCGCCAGCCCGCCCGCGCGCGGCTAGCGGGGGCGCTGACGACGCCGCTCGGCCACCCTGGGCTGTGGTACCTCGCCGCCCTCCCCGCGCTCGGCGCCGCGCTGTTCGCGATCGGCGGAAAGTGGGGAACGGCCGTCACGCTCCTCGCGGTCGCCGTCGCCCTCCCGCTCGGCCTCGCCGCAATTGACCACGAACTCCGGCACGGGCTCGTCGAGTACCGCGCCGGCGACGACGCGCTCGTCGCCCGCGACCGGCTGCTCGGCACCGCGCTCTGGCGCGTCGAACCGTGGGACGAGACGGACCTCCGGGTGGAGCGGAGCGGGCTCGACCGGCGGCTCGGGACCGAGACCGTCGCGATCGAGCTCCGCGACGACGAGTACCGGATCCCGGGCCTCGCCGACCCCGAGCCGATACTCGCCGTCTTCGACCGGCGGCCGGACCGCCCGGACGAATCGGAGCGGTCCGGCGACTGACTCGTGTCAGCCGTCCGCGTCGGTCGCCTCGTCCCGGCCGTACAGCGGGTGCGTGTCCCCGACGAGGCGCTTGAAGGCCAGGATGACGCCGGCGTGGAAGGCGACGAGGACCGTCACGCTCGCGACGGTGATCGCCACCTCCGTCGGCGTCGAGAGGAGGCCGAGCGAGACGATGAGCGTCGTCGCGCACGCCGGCGGGTGGACCGTCCCGGTCGCGATCATCGCCCAGCCGGTCGCCACGAGCGAGGCGACCGCGCTCGCCGTCAGGCGAACCCCCTCGGGCGAGAGGGCGGGCGGCGTCGCCGTCAGCGCGGCGCCGTCGGCGATCGCCGTCCGCGCCGCCGGCCCGGCGATCGCCGCCGATCAGGTGACCGCCGACCACGCGGACGGCCCGCTCCCGCACGCTCCGGCGGTCGAACGCGAGGACGAACGCGGACGGGCCGAGGCTCGGGAAGACGAACGGCCGGCCGGTCGCCCGCGCGACGAGGCCGGGCACGGTGAACAGGAGGCCGGCGTACAGGCTCGTCCCGAGGCGGTGGCGCCTCGCGCTCCGGTCGGCGGGCGACTCACGAAGGGCCGGCGGATCGCGGGGCGGGACGCCCCGCGGATCGGGGGACGGGGCCTCGCCGGACCGGGACGAGACGCCCGGCGGACCGCGGGGCGCTATCGCTCGCGATAGCCGAACCCGAACGCCTAATTGGCCCCGTCTCGCCCGTGGTGACATGGTCGCGACGCTGCCGGACCTCCTCCGACTGCTCGTCGTCCCCGTCTTCGCGTGGGCGGCGATCCGGGACGTCCGGACCCGGCGCCTCCCGAACCGGCTCTGGCCGCCGCTGTACCTGTTCGGCGCGCTGCTCCTGGTCTGGGAGGCCGCCTCGCTGTGGCCGTTTGCCGGGTTCGACGGGCGGATCTTCCTCGTTCGGGCCGCGATCAGCCTGCTGTTCGTCGCGCCGCTCGGCTACGCCTTCTGGTACCTCGGCGCGTTCGGCGGCGCCGACGCGAAGGCGATGATCGCGCTCGCGGTGGTCTTCCCGACGTTCCCGGCCTACGAGGTCGGGGGCGCCACGCTCCCGCTCGTGGGCACCCAGCTCGGCGTGTTCTCGCTGACGATCCTCACGAACACCGTCCTGATCGGGCTCGCGTACCCGGTCGGCCTCGCCGCCCTCAACCTCGTCCGCGGCGAGGTCTCCTCGAGCATGTTCCTCGCGCGCCCGGTCGCGACCGACTCGCTGCCGGACCGCCACGGCCGCCTGTTCGAGGACCCGGAGGGGCCCACCCGGGGCGGGCTCGACCTGGACGCGCTCCGGATGTACCTCCGCTGGCGCGGGCTCACGCTCGCCGACCTGCGCGCCGACCCCGACGGCCTCCGGGACCCGGCCTCCGTCGGCGAGACGTTCGACCCGACGGACGGGGGGACTCACGTCGGCCCGCGGACCGACGGGGGGCGCGCAGTGGACGACGCGGTCCCAGACGGGGGACGCGCAGTCGAGGACGCGAACGCCGCCGACGCGGCCGACGCTGACCCAGAGGTCGACGACCCCTGGGCGGCCGAGCGCTTCCTCGACGACATCGACCACGGCGCCTACGGCACCGACGCCGCGACGCTCCGCGACGGTCTCGACGTCGTCGCTCACGAGGACAGCGTGCTGGTCTCGCCCGGGATGCCGTTTGTCGTCCCGATGGCGGTCGGCCTCGTCGTCTCGCTGACGTACGGCGACGCGCTGTTCGCGCTGCTGGGCGCGGTCGGACTGGTCTGAAACGCCGGCCGGCCCGCCTCAGTTCCCGGCCCAAACGTCGTCGGCCGCGAGGACGCGCGTTCCGACCGGGCGCTTCACGAACTCGCCGAGGTCGCGGCCCACCACGTCGGCGACGCCGCGCTGGGCCGCCACGTCGAGCAGCCGCTGGTCGACGGTCCCGTCGACGACGACGGCGTGCGGCGCGGGCTCGGCGCCCTCGACCGCGTCGAACGCCTCGCCGGCGTCGACCTCGTCGAGGACCTCGAACTCGTCGCCGAGGAGCCGCGCGCGGCCGGTCGCGCCGTCGACGACCTCGTCGACGTGTACCGCCATCGACCGCTGTTCGTCGGGTCCGTCGTCGGTCGCGTCGCCCCGTTCGTCGTTACTCTCGTCGGGCTCCGGCTCCGCGGCCGACTCGGTGTCTGACTCCTCAGCCGACTCGGCGTCCGGCTCCTCGGCCAACTCGGTGTCCGGTTCCTCGGACGATCCAGCGTCGGGCTCGACGGCAGAGGCCGCGTCGGCGTCGAGTGTCGAGCCGGGATCGGCGTCGTCGGTCGACGTCGGCTCCGACTCGCTCGCTCCGTCGGCCGGGGACAGGTCACCGGTCTCAGCTGCCGCGTCGCTCTCGTCCGGTTTTGACGACTCGTCTTCCGACTCGACCTCGGGCGACGAGGTCGTTTCAGTCGACGGGCCGGTCGAGCCACCGCCCGATGCGTCGCCCGGCACCGCCCCGCCGTCGCCGACGCGGGCGACCGACCCGGAGTCGTCGCCGTCGGCGACCTCCTCGTCGCTGGCGGCCGCGCGGAGGTCGGCGGCGTCCGCGAGGCTGGCGTACGGCACCTTCCCGCGGAGCGCCTCGAAGACGGCGTCGCGGTCGAGGTCCTCGACGGACTCGCCGGGCGGCGCGAACGCGACGTAGTCGACCTCGCCGACCTGCGCGAGCTCGCGGAGGATGAGCTCGCCGCCCCGGTCGCCGTCGAGGAACGCGGTGACGGTCCGGTCGGCCGTCAGGCCGGCGACCGCCTCGGGGACGTTCGTCCCCTCGACCGCGACGGCGTTCTTGATCCCGCAGTCGAGGAGCGTGAGCACGTCGGCGCGCCCTTCGACGACGATGACGGCGTCGGAGTCGCCGACGCGCGGTCCGGCCGGAAGCCCCTCGTAGTCGACGATGCCCTCGACGCGCGCGGCGTCGCGCACCTCGTCTAACACGTCGCTGCTCGCGAGGCTCGTCTCCTCGAAGCCGCCGGCGATCAGCTCCTTGGCGCGCTCGACGACCTCGCGGCGCTTGGCCGCCCGCACGTCCTCGATGCTCGTCACCTCCACGGAGGCGTGACAGGGACCGATGCGGTCTATCGTCTCCAGCGCGGCCGCTAAGATGGCGGTCTCAACCTTGTCCAGGCTCGACGCGACCGTGACCTCGCCGAACGACTGACCGTTCTCGGACTCGACGGAGACGTCGATCCGGCCGACGCGCGAGGACTCCTGGAGGTCGCGGAGGTCTAACTCGTCGCCGAGCAGCCCCTCCGTCTGGCCGAACACCGCCCCGACGACGTCGCTCCGCTCGACGACGCCGTCGGCCGCGATGGTGGCGTGTATCAGGTATTTCTCTGTGTCTTTCATGAGTGGTGAATGGTGATGTCGGGCGGTAGCGCCCGTCCGTGTATGGTTGCGCTCCTCGCGGAAAATAGCTATCGCACCCTCCTCCTCCGTCGCCGACTATTGAAGAAAATTTCTCTACGAAAAGCCTATCCGAATCTGTTCGATAGTTCTTTGTACCTATGGAAACACTATTCTCTCACATGACGCGTTCACGGAGCGATCTCGTGTGGATACCGACGTTCGCGGTCCTCGTGGCCTTCGCGGTGCCGTGGCCCCTGTGGGGCGTTGACGCAGTCGTCGCGGGGCTGCCGGTGTGGATCTGGTGGCACGTGGCGTGGCTCGGACTGTGTACGGCCCTGTTCGCGCTGTTCGTCCGGAGCGGCGCGTGGGAGCGCGGGATGGGGCGGCGACCGGATCGCGACGTCGCCGGCAGCGACGCGCCGACGCCCGTCGACGGTGATCGCCGATGACGCTGGGGCTCTCGCTCGGCGTCGTCGTCGGCTACCTCGTCGCCGCGCTCGCGCTCGGGCTGGTCGCGTACCGCGTCTCGGAGTCGACGGCGGAGGACTACTACCTCGCGAACCGGTCGATCGGCACGCTCGTGCTGCTCTTCACGACGTTCGCCACGCTGCTGTCGGCGTTCACCTTCTTCGGCGGGCCGAACCTCGCGTACGCGGCCGGCCCGGAGTGGCTGATCGTGATGGGCACCCTCGACGGCGTGCTGTTCGCGGTGCTGTGGTACGTGATCGGCTACAAGCAGTGGCTGATCGGCGCCCGCAACGGCTACGTGACGCTCGGCGAGATGCTCGGCGACCGGTTCGGCTCGACCGGCCTGCGCGCGCTGGTCGCCGGCGTCAGCCTCCTCTGGCTGTTCCCGTACGTCATGCTCCAGCAGATGGGCGCCGGCGAGGCGCTCGTGGGGCTCACGAACGGCGCGGTGCCCTACTGGGGCGGCGCGGCGCTGATCACGGCGTTCATGATCCTCTACGTCGCCGTCGCCGGGCTCCGCGGCGTGGCGTGGACCGACACGCTTCAGGGGCTGTTCATGCTCTCCGTCGTCTGGATCGCCGCCGCGTGGCTGGTCTCGTCGCTCGGCGGCGTCGGCGCCGCGACCGAGGGGATGCTGGCCGCTCGCCCCGAGTTCGGGAGCTTCGGCGGCGGGACGTACACGCCCGGGTTCATCATCTCGACGGCGGTCACCATCGCGTTCGGCGTGACGATGTTCCCGCAGATCAACCAGCGCTTCTTCGTCGCGAAGTCGGCCGCGACGCTGAAGCGGTCGTTCGCGCTGTGGCCCGTGCTCGTCCTCCTGCTCTTCCTGCCCGCGTTCATGCTCGGCGCGTGGGCGGCCGGGACGCCGGTCACGGTCCCCGAGAACGCGAACGTGCTCCCGGTCGTGCTCGGCGAGTACACGCCGGCGTGGTTCACGGCGCTCGTTATCGCCGGCGCGATGGCCGCGATGATGTCCTCGTCCGACTCGATGCTCCTGTCGGGGTCGTCGTACTTCACCCGGGACGTGTACCGGCCCGTGGTGAACGCCGACGCCTCCGAGCGCCGCGAGGCGTGGGTCGCGCGCGTCGGCGTCGCCGGGTTCGCGGCGCTCGCGTTCGTCGCGAGCCTGTTCCGCCCCGGGACGCTGGTTGAGGTCGGGGGCACCGCGTTCTCCGGGTTCGCGCTGCTCGCGCTCCCCGTAATCTGCGCGCTCTACTGGCCGCGGACGACGCGCACGGGCATGCTCGCCGGCGTCGCGGTCCCGCAGGTCGCGTACCTCGCGGTGGTGCTGTCGGCGGTCGTCGACGCCGTCCCGACGCTGCCGCGCACCGTCGCTGGCGGCTGGGACGTGGCGCTCGGGCTGATGGCGCTGTCGGCGGTCCTCACCGTCGGCGTCTCGCTGCTCACCGCGCCGACCGAGGAGGGCGACGCCTCGCGGTTCGCGGTGGCGGGCGACTGAGCCGGGCGTCGGCCCGGTCGGGCGGTCGACTTCCCGACCGCCGACCTCACTCCTCTCGCAGGAACCGGAGCGTCCCCTCGTCGCGCTCGTCGTAGTAGCGGTCCAGCGCGGCCCCGAAGGCTTCGGACCCGTCCGCGACCGCGTCGAACAGCGTCATCCACGACCGGAAGTTCAGGGCGTCGGGCGCCCCGGACACCTCGCGGGCCGTCCGCCCGTCGGTCCCATTGCCAATCGCCGTACACTCCCGCAGCCGCGGCCCGAGCGTCGGGTGCGCGAGGTACGCGGCCGCCTCCTCCCGGGACCCGATGGCGTATCGCCGCGAGGTCCGGCCGCTCCCTACCCCCTCGACCTGCGGGAACACGAACCGCATCCGGTGACCGCGCTTCCGCTCCGACCGCAGCTCCCGCCTGGCCGCCTCTATCACGCCGTCCTGCGCGTCGAGGAAGCGTTCGAGGTCGCGCGGGTCGTCCGCCGCCATACCGCCGGTGAGCGTCGGCGCGATCGCTGATAATCCTTCGCCCCCGCGCTCCCGCCGCGCCGGATTCCCCGAAAGCCAAAAGCCGGTCTGTCCCCGAATGCGGGTATGAACGAGCCCGGAACCGAGGGCGTGCTGTTGGACCAGGCGACGCTCCGCGGTCGGCTCGACGACGCGCCGCCGTGGCTCCGCGAACACTACCGGACGTTCCGGGAGTCGATGCTGGGCGAGCGCGACGGGTCGCCGTTCCCCTGCTACTTCGGGATCGAGGTCGAGCGCGAGGGCGACCTCCTGTACGCCGCCTGCGAGTCGACGACGGACCCCGCCGCGCTGTTGCGCCTGCGCGACGTGCTCGTCGAGTACCTGGAGACGTACCCCGACCACGCCGACCGCGCGCCGCTCGCGGTGTTCTTCAGGCCGCCGGACGGCGAGCGCGGCGAGGCGCACTACCACGAGCGGCTCTGGCACGTGCTGGAGTTCCTCCACGTCCACGACCCGGAGCCGTGGCCCGACGACATCCCGACCGATCCCGACACCCCGCGCTGGGAGTTCTGCTTCGGCGGCGAGCCGCTGTTCCCCACGTCGCGGGCGCCGTTCTACGAGGAGCGGAAGAGCCGGTACTCGCCGGTCGGGCTGGAGATAACCTTCCAGCCCCGCGCCGTCTTCGAGGGGATCACCGCCGACACCGAGGCCGGCGAGCGGGCTCGCGAGACGATCCGCGACCGGATGAGCGACTACGACGGCGTCTGCCCCCACGCCGACCTCGGCGACTGGGGCGTTGAGGGCGACCGCGAGTGGACGCAGTACCTGTTCCGCGAGGACGACGACGCGAGCCCGGACGCCTGCCCGCTCTCGCCGGCCCGCGACCACCCGCGGGCGCCGGCGGACCTCCTCGAACCCGGCGCGTGGCGCCGGTTCGCGGACGACGACGCCTCGGCAGCCGACGGGGACGCGGCGGTCACGTCTGGGCTCGGCGATGACTGAGCGGCCGGCGGGCGGCGACGCGACGCGCGACGCGGCCGTCCCCGACGACGCCGTCCTCCTCCTCGTCGACTTCCAGACGGGCTTCGACGAGCCGGGCTGGGGCGAGCGGAACAACCCCGACGCCGAGGCGGTCGCGGCCGCGCTGCTCGACCGCTGGCGCGACGGCGACCGCCCCGTCGCGCACGTCCGGCACGCCTCGACGGAGCCGGACTCGCCGCTGCGCCCGGACGCCCCCGGTTTCGCGTGGAAGCCGGAGACGGCCCCCGTCGACGGGGAGCCGACGTTCGAGAAGTCGGTCAACGGCGCCTTCCTCGACTCCGGGCTCGACGCGTGGCTCCGCGAGGGAGGGTACGAGTCGCTCGTCGTCTGCGGGCTCACCACCGACCACTGCGTCTCGACCACGACGCGCGAGGCGGAGAACCGCGGCTACGACGTGTCCGTGGTCGCCGACGCGACCGCGACCCACGCCCGCGAGGCGCCGGACGGCGAGCGGATCGACCCGGCGACCTCCCACCGCGTCGCGCTCGCGCACTTAGACGGCGAGTTCGCGACCGTCGTCGAGAGCGCCGACCTGCTCGCGGACTGACCCGCCCGACCCGACCGCCGTCAGTCGTCGTCCGCCGCCTCCGGGGCGGTCGCGTCGGCCTCGCCGCCGGCCGCGCGCTCGGCGGCGTTCGCGAACATGCCGCGGCGAGTGGTGTACAGGAAGTACGCGCTGAGCCCGAGGAACCCGAGGACGTTCGAGGCCGCGACCGCCCAGAAGACGGCCTCGACCCCCCAGCCGAGCCCGGGCGTCACGGTGACGCCGAACGCGCCGACCGTCGTCGCGACCGGGACGGCCGCGACCGCGATGGGGAGCCGGACCGCCCAGTACTTGACCAGGTCCGCGACGAAGGAGGTCCGGGTGCGGGAGGCGCCGTTGAACCCGGCCAACAGCGTGTAGGTACCGCCGAGCGCCCAGTAGGAGGCGCCGAGGATCCGGAGGTAGGTGACCGCGAGGTCGCGCCCGGTCGCGGTGAGGTCGGGCGCGAGGAGGTCCGCGATCTCGCCGGCGAACAGGAGCTGTAGGGCGCCGAGCGCGAGGAACCCCGCGACGACCATCCCGGTGCCGACCGTGGTCGTCCGGCGGGCGCGTTCGGGGGCGGCCGCGCCGAGGTTCTGTCCGATCATCGACTGCGCGGCCTGCTGCATCCCGAGCGCCGGGACGACCGCGAGCGTCGCGACCCGGGCGCCGACCGTGTACGCCGCGACGCCCGCCGCGCCGCCGGCGACCGCGACGAGGCCGACGACGAGGACGCGGACCAGCTCGCTCACGCCGCGTTGGCCGCCGAGCGGGAGGCCGACGGCGACGACCTCGCGGACGGTCGCGGCGTCGAGCGCGAACGCGTCCCGGGTGAGTCGGAAGGTGTCGCGGCCGATCCCCGCGGCGTAGCCGAGGACCCACAGGAGGCCGGCGACGCCCGCGAGCGCGGTGCCGAGTGCGGCGCCCGCCACGCCGAGCTCCGGCGCCGGACCGACGCCGAAGATGAGGACCGGCGCGGCGACGGCGTTGACGAGGACGCCCACGAGGGTCACGTGGAACACCGCGCGGGTGTCGCCGTACGCCGTGAAGCAGTTCTCGACGGTGTCGCCGACCGCGCCCACCGGGAGGACGGCGGTCACGATCGCGAGGTACGTCGCGGTCGCGCCGGCGAGCGCGGGGTCGGCGCCGAGCAGCGCCGCGACCTCGTCGGCGTAGGCGACCACCGGGAGCGCGACCGCCGCGGTGACGGCGAGCGCGACCAGCGCCCCGTTGACCGCGACCCGGCGCGCGCCCGCCTCGTCGCCGTCGCCGGCGCGCTGCGAGACGAGGATCTGGGTGCCGACCGCGCCGATCACGACCGTCGCGCCGAGCAGCGACTGGACCGGGAGGCTGAGCCCGACGGCGGCGACCGCGTCCTCGCCCACCCGCCCGAGCCAGAACGTGTCGACCAGCGCGTTGGCGACGTAGACGACGTTCTGCGCGACGAGCGGCGCGGCGAGAGCCAGCAGCACCCGCCCGACCGGCCCGTCGGTGATCGCCTCGCGGTCGACGTCCAGCATCGAATCGTTACGGTATTAGAAGGCGATAATAAAAGTGTGCTGGTCGTGAACACGACTCTCGAATCGAGGCGCGGTCCGCCGGTTCGATCCGGGGCGGCGAGCGGTCGACCGCCCCGCGCCGGGGTGGGGTTCCGGTGAGAGGCGAGTCGGGGACCGGCGCGCCCGTCCGGCCCGGCGAGCGCACCGTTTCGCCCCCGCACGCGGTCGCCCGGCGCCCGCGAAGGGAAACCTCTTAATGGACTACACACGGAGTTCGTGGTATATGAGCAACGGCGACGACGACCCGGCCGACGCCTCCGAGGAGGCCGAGGCCGCGGACGACGGCGGGGACGCCGACGAGTCGACGGAGACGGCCGCCCCGACGCTCCCCGATGACGCGACCGAGGAGTCCCTGAACGAGTACCTCGACGAGATCGCCGACCGGCTCGAGGCCGCCGAGACGGAGGCCGACCTCGACGACGTCGAGGCGCTCTTAGACGACGCGGCGACCGGCATCGAGGACGCGGACCTCCCCGAGCCGGACGAGGACGACGAGGACGCCGACGACCCCCGCGGCGACCTCGAGGACCGCGTCGCGGAGCTCCGCGACGGCGTCGACGACGCCCGCGGCCCATACGGCGAGGACGTCGCCGACGCGGTCGAGGCCGCGTCCGGGACGGTCGCGGACACCGAGTGGACCGAGGCGGGCCACGACGCCGTCGCGGCAGCCGTCACGTCGTTCGTCGACGAGGCTGCCGACGCTATCGACGACGCCGCTCCCGACGCGATCGAGGAGGCGGAGGAGGACCCCGATGCGCTCCTGGCGGAGCCCGCGGACGCCGAGGAAACCGACGCCGCGGAGCCGATCCCCGTCGATCAGCTCACCGCCGCGCTCGACGCCGTCGCGGCGACGGTCGTCGAGGCCGGCTTCGACGCGGACGACGACGCGGACGCCATCGCGGCGTTGCTCGCGGCGACCGACGAGTTGGAGGCCGCCCTCGACGACGCCGAGGAGTGGGACGACCTCGAGACCCACGAGCAGCTCCGCGCGCAGGGGTACTACGACGTGCTCGGCCACTACAAGGACTTCCCGGTCGAGTGGTCCGCGCTGAAGGAGCACGAGGCGCGAGGCAACGTCGACATGATCCTGCTCGCGCTCGACTCGCTCCAGTCCGAGTTCATGGAGCGCCACTGCCTGGAGGCGTTCGAGCGGATGGGCAAGCGCGGAAAGACCGAGGCGTCCGTCGAGGAGATCCTCGGCCGCGCCGAGAAGCGCGACCGCCCCGCGATCCGGATCCTCGGGAAGATGGCCGCCGAGGAGGCGACCGACACCCTCGTCGAGTACGTCGACGAGGACTCGAACCCGCAGCTCCAGAAGGCGGTGTTCAAGGCGCTCGGCGAGATCGGCGCCCCGGAGGCCGTCCAGCCTCTCGCGAACCAGCTCGACCCCGACGGCGACACCGACGAGCTCGTCCGCCCCCACGCCGCCCGCGCGCTGGGCCTGATCGGCGACACCCGCGCGGTTGATCCCCTCGCCGACGCGCTCGAGGCGCACCCGTCCGACGACGTCCGCGCCGCCGCCGGCTGGGCGCTCCGGCAGATCGGCACCCGCGAGGCGCTCGAAGCGGTCGCCGAGTACGCCGACGAGCGCTCCTTCGTCGTCTCGACCGAGGGCGAGAAGGCGCGCGACGCGCTCGACGACGGCGCCGAGCCCGCCCCGACCGCCTGACGCGGCCCGCCGTTCGGCCGACCCTTCTTATCGGAAGCCGGGGCGAGACCCGGCGTGGCGTTCGTTTTATCTCCCTGCGCAGGCGACGCGACTGTGAGCGTCGCCGCCGTCGCGCTCGGGCTGCTCGCTCTCGCGGCCCTCGTCCCGGTCGCGGCCGCGGGCGGCGCCGGCCCCGGCTCGCCGGCCGCCGCCGTCGACTCCGGCGGTGCCGCCGAACGCTCGAACGGGAGCGCGGCGAACCTAACGCTCGTCTCGACGACGCCGCGGATCGTCGAGCTGTTCCCGAACCCGGCGGCCGCGGAGAACCGCGGCGAGTACCTCGTCGTCCGGCTCCCCGAGCGCGGCGACTGGTCGCTCTCGGACGGCTACCACGAGGCCGAGATCCCGGCGAACGCCAGCGGCGTCGTCGCCCTCTCGACGGACCCCGCGAACGCGACGCCGCTGCTCGCCGACGAGACCGCGGTCGCCGGCGACGGCGGCACCGGGGACCCGACGCTCCGCGCGCTCGACGACCACTTCCCGCTCGCCGCGTCGGGCGACCGGATCGAGCTCCGCCGGAACGGCACGGCGGTCGCCGTGGTCGCGTACGACCGCGCGCCCGAGGGGCACCGCTGGCGCGCCGACTGGGGGGAGTGGCGCCCGCGCGGCTACGACTCCCGCTCCCCGGAGCCGACCGCCGACGCCGCCGTGACTCCCTTCGTCCTCCCGGACAGTCCCGGGATGCCGGTCGAGCCGCTCCGGGCCGCGGACGAGCGGCTGTTCCTGGCCGGCTACACGCTGACCTCGGAGCGGGTCGCCGACGCGCTCGTCGCGGCCGCCGACCGCGGCGTGCGGGTCCGGGTGCTGTTAGAGGGGTCGCCGGTCGGGGGGTTCTCGACCCGGAGCGCGGCGCTGGTCGACCGGCTGACGGCCGCCGGCGTCGCGGTCCGAGTCCTCGACGGCGAGGTCGAGCGGTTCCGGTTCCACCACCCGAAGTACGCGGTCGCCGACGGCCGCGCCGTCGTCCTCACGGAGAACTGGAAGCCGTCCGGCACGGGCGGGCACGGCAACCGCGGGTG